>NZ_QUGO01000031.1:0-20459 GCF_003479105.1 Blautia sp. AF19-13LB | reverse complement strand
ATCCGGAAAGACTGATCAGCTCTTAGCGGAATGCGTGGTCAGATGAGCCGGAATTTGCACTATTTTCCAATTGACTTATAGATATATTATAAAATCTGTCAAATAAATATTCATACGAATGCAAGCAATTTCATAATCAAACAGAGCTTGAGAGACAACCACATTTTCGATTGTCTATCAAGCTCTGTTTATCTCTTAGTACTTCAGATTATTCATTATTACTCTGCCTTTGACTTTGCTAACATAGCAATATCCCCCACACCATTTAAAACCATAGTTGGACGATACGCATAAGTTTTGAGCGTATCCTTCGTTGAACATCCAGAAAGAACCAATACGGTAGACATACCACTTTCCATACCAGAAATTACATCCGTATCCATCCGATCTCCAACCATCACTGCTTCTGCAGAATGACAGCCAAGCATATTTAATCCGGTTCTCATCATCAGTGGATTCGGTTTTCCACAGAAATATGCCTGTGTTCCTGTTGCCATTTCTATAGGTGCAATCAATGCACGACAAGCAGGAGCAATGCCGTTCTCAATCGGTCCGGAAACATCTGAGTTTGCTCCGATCAGCTTTGCACCTTTCAGAACTAAATTCGTTGCTTTTGTTAATGTATCCAATGAATAGGAGCGTCCCTCTCCCACAACAACATAATCCGGATTTACATCATTCATTGTGATACCTACATCATAAAGTGCATTTAACAGGCCGGCTTCTCCTATCACAAATACCGAACAGCCTGCCGCCTGTTCTTTTAAAAATGCGGCTGTTGCTAATGCACTGGTATAAAAATGTTCTTCTGGCACATCAAGTCCCATCCTAGCCAGTTTCTGATTTAATTCTCGTGGTGTATATCCACTATTATTTGTCAAAAACAAATATTCTTTCTTTTCATCATGCAACCACTGGATGAATTCTGGAACACCTGGCAATATCTGATTGCCATGATAGATCACACCATCCATATCACAGATGAATCCTTTTTTTTCATTAAAATCGATTATGGATTTTATCATGTTCATATGCGCCCTGCCTTTCTTGTTTCTTTAGAATACACCTTACTCTTTTCATAATAGAATAAAACTCTTTTTTCTACAAATATTTTTATATTATATCATCCACACATGAAATCAAATACATAGCACTGTAAAATCAAAGTAAATATTTCGATCAACAGAACCTTTTATGACAACATCTCTTTCACACAAGTACTTCGATAATCACTTGGTGATATTTTATATCTTTCTTTAAATACTCGGTTAAATGTTCTCTGACTTTCAAATCCACTATCCAGACAAATGTTTGTAATAGAATCACTCGTATTTTCCAAACGATGGCATGCATAGTTCAGCCTTGCATCGTTAAGATATTGATTAAAGTTTCTATGGAATGTCTTGGAAAAGAGTCTGGATAAAACATATTTGCTCACGCCCAGGTCTTTTGCCATCTCTTCCAACGAAAACTTCTTCTTGAAATTTGCTGATATATAGGAAACTGTCTGGTAAATAAGATCGTTGCTCCCCACACTGCTCTTTTCTACCAAATTTAATTTTCCTATGCAGCGTGCCAACACAATTTGAAGATATGCCTGTGCAACAGTAATATCCGACTGTTCTGTCTCTAAAATTGCATTTATAGCCCTATATACCTCCGGTTCAACCTTTTCCGCTTTGATGATTGGGTATTCAGGAGCCATGGATTGCATGATATCTGCAAATTTAGCTATCGTAAATGGCGATGCGATCAGATAAGTCGCTTTATTTACACCGGGTGTCAGTACCTGATAGTGATGAATAACATCTGGAAATACAAAGCCTATATCTCCTTTTTCCATATGGTATAGTTCCTGTCCGACACCAAGTTCTAATGCTCCACTTGTTACACAAACGATCTCCAGTGCATTATGAAGATGTGGTTCAATATGTTTTGACTTCCTATTTATTGCTATAATCTCCTCTTTTGTGTCAACATATTTTAACTGCATGAAATACTCCCCTTTGCAACATTTGTCTATATCTTCTTTCGATTTGGCAAGCAATCCTTTTACACCTATCTTATAATCAACTTGTAAATAAGGAAAGGAGGAATTGCAAATGAGCAACCTAAAAAAATATCTGAATGACCTTTTAGTATTCTACACTGAATATTTTGAGCATCCTTACCATGTATAAATACTAAAAGGACTATTTTGTGAAAACTGAATATTTTCTTAAGGCCATTTCACAAAAATGAAGTGGTCCTTTTTTATTTTCAAAATACAGTTCTATCACTTTATATATAGAAAAAAGCACTGTCTCATCGAGCAACGACCAGACAACGCTTTCTCCTGTCAATTCTAATTTATGTCTAATGCATCCGTTACTTCATCTGCAGCAATTCCTTTTTCTGCTTTCAGTTTTTTATTTGCATCTTCTACATTCATTCTTGAAAGTGCAAACATAATCAATACATCAAAGATTAACGGAAGCCAAAGATACATGAACTGCATCATATCAAGTGCAGACTGTGGCTGAGTTGCATTTGTTCCGACATATCCACTGAACTCAAGCATCCATCCAACAACAGCGGTTCCAATACCTCCACCGATTTTTACACCAAGAGAAGTACAAGAGTACATCGTTCCGTCAATTCTCTTTCCCTGCGTAAGATAAGTGTATTCAGAGCAAGATGCGATAACTGCATTCATATCTCCCTGCCATGGTCCCTGACCTAAGGCTGCAAGAGCTGTAAATGCCATCATCAGCGGAACACTGCCCATATATCCGGCAACAACAACAAGTGCTCTACCGATGACTGCTAAGACGTAACCTCTTAAGTTCAGTTTATACATACCTTTCCACTTACCAACTAATGTCGGTGTGAAAATCAGGGCAATGATCAGTGGAATATTTACTGCCCATGCAAATTGTCCAAACAAATTCTTATTTTTCAGTACCCATGTCATGTAATAAATGCCAGCTCCAATCATGGCACCATATAACTGCTGTAAAATATATGTTCCACAAATCATCATGTAATATTTGTTTTTAACAAGAAGCTTGAATGCCTGTACCATTCCGTACTTTTCATTATCATTCTTTACTTCTCCTTCATTAAGTTCTTCCTCCGGAAGTTCCTTAACAGAAAGTGCTGAAATCGTATTTACGACCAGACCAATGATTGCATAGATAATAGCAACCGTTCTCCATGCCGCAGCATCTCCACCACATTTATCTACAAATCCAACTGTAATCGCCTGAATCAGAAGACTTGTTGAAAATGCAAAAATAAAACGGTAAGATCCCATCTGTACACGCTCTTTGCTGTTCTTTGTAATCAGTGACGTAAGTGCTGAATAAGCAATATTGTTTGCTGTATAAAACACACCATTTAACAGTGTATAAGAAATAAAGAACCATGCATATTTAGCCGTTGTTCCAAAGCTGACTGGTACTGCAAAGCAGCAGACCAGCGTAATGGCACAACCAATGTATCCGTATAGCATCCAGGGTTTCGCTTTTCCCATTTTACTGTGTGTTTTGTCAATCATTGATCCAAAAAATATATCCGTAAAACCATCAAATAGTTTTGATACGGCAATCAGGGTACCCACGACACCTGCAGCAAGTCCTACCGAGTCCGTCAGATAGACCATCATAAAAGATGTCAGGAACGCATAGACTACATTACCTGCAACATCACCTGATCCGTATCCAATTTTGTTATACCATTTCAAATACTTTTTTTCTTCCATCGAATTTCTTTGCTCCTCATCTTCATCGCACTTAGAATCTCAATATGTCTAACCGTATGATGTCTAATTCTAATTTTTTCTCTGTTTTTGTCTGATTGCTCTGTATATCCGGACTTTACATTGCAATCAGACTATCCTTCTTTGTTTACGGGTTACATGAAACTTTATTATCCCTTTACATACGGTATCAGCGTAAACTGGAACCGGAATAATACATCATCAAATCGGTACTGATCTAATACAACTGGACCACAACTATTAGAACCAATGCCATTTAATGCGTAGTCAACACAGAATACTACACTATCTGATTCTATTAATTCATAATTATGCGTTTTCTTCTCAAGTTCTTCCTGTGTATAATAAGAAGCATTGAATGAAAATGCCTTTTCTGCGGATGCCACAATTCCATATCGGCTGTTGTTAAGCTCTACATATTCACAATCATAATGGCTTCCATTTTCCTGTGGACGGATATAGTCCTCATGTAAATCCCCTACATCTGCCCGGTACAAACCGTGGCTCGCAGCCTGATGTTTATCACAATAACTTTCCTGTGGTCCCATTCCAAAGTATCTTACAGCTGAAAGTTTTTTATCCAGGAACATCCTCACACCAAATCTCGGAAGATCCGGGAATTCATCGTCTTTTGTTACTGCAATATCTGCATCAATCTTTCCAGCAGCTTCTATTTTCCATGTAATCGTCACATCAAGAATCTTCTGTACTGTCTCTGCCACAACGGAAGCATGGCTTGTAATCTTCACACCATGTTTTCCCTGCACAACCTCTGTCGTATAGGCTCTTGTGTAAGCCTTATCATAGTGGGCTTTCTTCCATTCAGACTTGATGTACATATCGTTATCTGTTGGAGCTCTCCAAATATTTAATTCCATCGGATGGTTCAAGTATTCCCGCCCTGCGAATTTCATCTCTGTAAAGAGTGCAGTACGTTTGTCTATGGTATAAGCAAATTCACGCCCCTTGATATGAATCTGTGTATCATTTTCATTTACCTGTAATTCAGAGTCCACTACTGTTTTTGGTATCCATTTCTCTGCAAGTTTACATTTTGTATCCTCTTTACTTACCTCAATTTCATCAAATCCAAGAATATGGTCTTCATCCAACAGTGGCAATTCTTTTTTCAGATGGTAAATAAGTTTTAAATAACATTTCCCATTCTCTGGAACATTGATCTTCAGGTTTGTTTTTCCTTCCCCGTGTGGTGCCACAGAAAACTCCGGAAGTATGCCTTTGCTGATCACAAGACCATCCTGTGTCAGCTCATAACTAATCTTCACATAATCTTTCAAGTCATCAAAATCCATGTAGTTATGAAGCACCAGTTCTCCGCTTTCTTTGTTATAGGAAATAACTCTTGCCGGGCGATAAACATTCTTGTATTCCAAAAGTCCTGTATGTACCGTTCTGTCCGGATATACTAATCCATCCATACAGAAGTTGCCATCATGAATTTCTTCGCCATGGTCGCCCCCATAAGCATATATAGTCTTTCCATTCTCAGCAGTTCCATGAGCAATCGCATGGTCACACCATTCCCAGACAAAGCCGCCGCACATTTTATCATTATCCTGAATCATCTGGAAGTAATCTTCAAAATCTCCAGGTCCGTTTCCCATGCTGTGACAGTACTCTACCAAAAGGAAGGGTTTGCTTCCATCTTTATCCAGATATTCCTGAATTTCGGAAAGCGCCGGGTAC
The DNA here is from genome assembly GCF_003479105.1 of Blautia sp. AF19-13LB. NCBI lineage: Bacteria > Bacillati > Bacillota > Clostridia > Lachnospirales > Lachnospiraceae > Blautia > Blautia sp. AF19-13LB. The sequence goes on along the minus strand of NZ_QUGO01000031.1, from coordinate 14,992 downwards.
ATCCGGCTGTACACATCCAGATTGCTGTAATCATATGTTTCATCATAATTACGGTATCTTGCACTCTCATATTGTGTGATGCGGTCTGGATCAAAATTCTTTGTCCATTCCAGTGCTTTTTCAAAGTTGCAGCCATAAGCACTCTCATTTCCCATTGACCACATAACAATACAGAAACGGTTTTTGTCACGCTCCACCATGAGTTTTACGCGATCAACGATTGCTTCTTCCCATGCCGGATCATCTGCAATCATCTCATTCCATCGTTTGAACCGATTGTAATCGGTGTCTTCTTTTCTGTAGATCATAAATGGACCATGAGCTTCAATATCTGCTTCATCTATCACCATGAATCCATACTTGTCACACATTTCATAGAAAAATGGTGCGTTCGGATAGTGGCTGGAACGGATCGCATTAAAATTATGCTGCTTCATTAACGTAAGATCGGTTGTGAGCTGTTCCAGACTGATTGTAAATCCAGTAACCGGATCGGAATCATGTCGATTGACACCACGGAATTTAATCTTCTGTCCATTTAGGTAAATGACCTGGTCTTTAATCTCTATCTTTCTTAATGCAATGTGATCTACAATTACTTCATTCTCTGTTTCAAGAATCAGTTTATATAGATATGGATTTTCTGTATTCCAAAGTTCCGGACTTGCAATTTCTAATACAGCTGTTCCTTCTTCAGCAATACTTCCTAGTGCTACAACTGCTCCGTTTCTATCTTCAATCGAAATTTTTACATTTAAGGGAAAGTAGAATTTCATTTCAATTTCTACTTTCGCAAGCATATCCTCAATTCTTGTTTTAATATGATAATCACTGATTGCCTGTTTTGGGCGTTTCAAAATGTACACATCCCGGAAAATACCACTCATACGGAATTTGTCCTGATCTTCCAAATAGGAACCATCACACCATTTCATTACCAACACTGCCACCGTATTCGTTCCATCCTGAAGTACATCGGTAACATCAAACTCACTGGTCATATGTGAAACCTGGCTGTATCCTATGTAAGAGCCATTGATCCATACATAAAAGCAGCTGTCTACTCCTTCAAAGTTCAAAAAAGCTTTTGATGCTTTCTCATCTCTGCTGTACTCAAAATTATGTACATAAGCTCCACACGGAATATCCTGTGGCACATATGGTGGATCAAACGGAAACGGATACCGGATGTTTGTATACTGGTGTGTATCATATCCTGCCATCTGCCATACACTTGGAACCTGAATCTCATCAAAATTTTCTGTATCATAATTCTTCTCAAAGAAAGAATCCTGAATGTCATAGATGCTGTTAAAATACTGGAATTTCCAAGTTCCATTCAATAACTGCATACGATCTGATTCTTCTCTGTGTTCCACCAAGTTATCCATTCTTTTGGATGCCGGAATATAATAGGCTCTGGCTGGCATTGTGTTTTCGTGCAGTACGCTTAGATTTTCATAATAACGTGGTACGATCATAAATAACTCTCCTCCAATACATATACTTTTTTGTTCTTTGTTTCCCTAAAGCAAACCTTATACTTTACTTTTTTGTTTACGTTCCTTAGTTATGCTATATATATAGCTTATCCTAATCCGCAAAATATGTCTATAAATTGGATTAGACAAAATATGCACTAAATGATACAATGATAAAAAGTGCGAAAAGAGGTGCTGTCCTATGTACTTGAACACCGGTTATTTGAACCACTCACATATGGATTTCAAAGACAAAAGTCGTCCGCTGATTGTAGGTAGCTGTGGTACTTACCGTCTTTCCAGACATCCCAAACTTCCTACCTACCGTCCAAGGGGTCGTCTGGATTATCAGATTATATATATCACTGCTGGTTGTGGGCATTTTCATTTTGATAATGTAAATAACGAAACGATTGTTCCAGCCGGCAACATTGTACTGTACAGACCGAAAGAACTTCAGAAATATGAATATTACGGAGAAGATAAGGCAGAAGTATACTGGATTCACTTCACAGGAAGCAATGTGAAAAATATCTTACGTCAATATGGGTTTCCGGATAAAGAACGTGTCTTTCAAGTGGGTACATCTAATGAATATGAACAAATTTTCAAACGTATCATTATCGAGCTCCAACGCTGTCAAGACAATTATGAGGAAATGCTTGTCCTTTTGCTACGTCATCTTCTGATCAGTTTCCACCGGGAACTGACAAGAGAGCACATATTAAAAAATGAATATCTTGATCATGAGATGGATAATGCTGTTACCTTTTTCAGTGAAAACTACAATCAAAATATCAATATTGATGATTATGCTGCCTCACGAGGCATGAGTGTCAGCTGGTTTATCCGAAATTTCAAAAAATATACCGGTTCTACACCAATGCAATTTATTGTGGGAATCCGCATCAACAATGCTCAGATGTTACTTGAAACAACAACTTATTCCATCAATGAGATTTCTAAGATTATCGGATATGATAACCAGCTTTATTTCAGTCGGCTTTTTCACAAGTTGAAAGGATATTCGCCGAGAGAATACCGAAAGCTGAGAAACAAATTCTGAAATCCACAAAGAGGATACCACCGAATTATCAAAACAATGATTTGTGATATCCTCTTCTCACTTTTGCTATTCTTATTTTACAAACTCAGCCGAATAATAATACATATACTCATTATCTGTATCTATGTATTCTCCTGTAATGTCCTGTATCGGCAACGAACTCACTCCTTGTTCGCCATAGATCAGTGCTGCCAATCCTTGCTCTGTTCCGTACTCTATCGTGCTTTTGTTCTCTATAGAGGTCGCAGATCTTCCATAATATTCTCTGTTTGCAACACCTTTCAAGATTGGCGTTTCTGTCATATATTTTGAATATTCATCTGCTACAATAAGCTTTGCAGTAAAATTATCAAAATCCGGAGTGATGACGATCAATCCATTTTTTGCAGATTTCACGTCCTCATAGGAAAGTTCCAAAACTCGTTTATGAGAAACTCGTTTTCCAGAATGATATTCTGACAAGTAAACGTATAATGCTTGAAATGTATCTTTTGAATTGTATCGAAACATCATGGTTCCATCAATTCCGGACAACAATTCAGCCGTTTTCATTTCTACACTATCCGGATCTACTGCTTCTATATAATTTTGTGGTTGCCGCAATTTATTACATACCATGATTCCAAGAGTAATAGCAAATACTCCCACAGCAATAAGAAGTACAGCAATAATCTTCTTTAAATAACGCTGTTTATGACTACTATCTTTTGATATCTGTATCAGTGTATCTTCCGATTTTTTTTCTACATTAGTTACCTCAATATCTTCACCTGCCAAAAATTCATTTAGACTGATGCCTAATATTTCACATAATTCTAAATACACAGACACATCTGGTAAACAAATCCCACGTTCCCATTTGGAAACTGACTTATCACTCTTACCCAGTTTCTCAGCAAGCTGTTTTTGAGTCATACCAAGTTTTTTTCTTTTTTCTGCAATATAGCTTCCGATTTTCACAAGGTCCATAAATACTTCCCCCTTTCAGAATTATAGTATCTATTTTGTCCCAAAAAGTACACCCCTTAATGGTAGAATCGTATTATATAGGCAGAATCTCATCCAATTTCATAAAATAAAAAGGACGCTGTATGCTCTCGTTTCTTTCGGGGCTGCAGCGTCTTTTCTGCTTTCACGGCTCGCGCAGACCGCAGGGCAGTCAAACAGATTTTTCAGCAGACATAGTTTAAGCCCGATCGATTGTTTTTTCTCTCGACCGGGCTTTTAATGAATTTCCAGTAATTTCATTTTATACACCTACTGCTTTCATTGATTTCGGGGTATTTCGTTATGTTCCTTTTGGACCGTACCTCCTGGATTTTTTTGTTTTTATTTTTTCCCTATGGGCCTCTGCCTTTCATTGGAATCATCTCCTTTAGGTTCTATATGTAAACTCTTCAGAGATTTTTTTGATGTTCAGATTAACTATGCCATTGGACTGTACCTCTTACTTTCTTAGATTTCGTCTTGATGTTTCTTTTTCGTTTTTATTTTTGTTCTCTTTTCTTTTGTTGATCTTATATTAACTCATCTTCTCCATTTTGTCAATACTTTCTTTTAATTTATTTTACATTTTATTATTTTCAGAATATTATGACATCAAGATCGAAAGATCAGAAACCTGATGCAGTCTCACTTACAAAGAGGCGGCCGCAGGCTTTCGCAAAATTCAACCCCCGGCTTTTTTTGACCCACCGCAGGGCGATCCTGCTCCCTCCGGAACTCCACAGAATCTTCTTTCCAAAAGAGTAGAACGAAAGACTCCGCTGTCTTTGCCTTTCGCAAAGTCCAGCGGAGCATTTTTCCCATATTCTTTCTTCTCTTCCTAATTTTTTATTTGCAGAGTTCTTCGGCCAGTGCCTCGATCTCTTTTACGTTCTCTTCCTTCACAGCGGACATTACTTTTACATTATTCTCTGTCCAGGTGATATTTTTGCTCTTCTCAAACATGCCCTTCATCACTTTTGCTGCGGTCGGTGCCCAGCTTCCGTTTTCGATCAGACCGATGGTGCGGTTCTGGAAGCTGCGCTCTGTCAGACGGTTGATGAAATCCTGCATGAACGGGTAAATGCCTGCATTGTAGGTCAGCGTTGCGAGAACCAGCTTACTGTAACGGAAAGCATCCGCTACGGCGGCGGACATATCGTCTCTTGCCAGATCGTAAATAACAACATTCGGACAGCCTTTTTCTTTCAGCTTAGCCGCAAGCAATTCGGCAGCTTTTTTTGTATTGCCGTAAACAGAAGTATAGGCAACCACAACGCCCTCTTCTTCCGGACGATAAGAAGACCAGATATCGTATTTTTCAATGTAGTGGCCAAGATTTTCCGTCAAAACCGGACCGTGCAGGGAACAGATTTTCCGGATATCCAGCGTACCTGCTACTTTCAGGAGCTTCTGTACCTGCAAACCGTATTTTCCGACAATACCGATAAAATAACGGCGTGCTTCGTCATCCCATGGTTCCTCGCGGTCGAGTGCACCGAATTTTCCAAAACCGTCTGCTGCGAACAGAACCTTGTCCGTGCTGTCGTATGTAACCATAACCTCCGGCCAGTGTACCATCGGAGCGAACACGAAGGTCAGAACGTGTTTTCCGAGCGTAAGGGACTCACCGTCCTTTACTTCCAGTTTCCTTCCGGCGAGATCCATCTTTTGGAAAAAGTTTTTCATCATGGCAAAGGTTTTTGTGTTTGCAACAACGGTTGCTTCCGGATATGCTTTTACGAAGTTTTCAATATTCGCAGAGTGATCCGGCTCCATATGCTGTACGATCAGGTAATCCGGTTTTCTGCCATCCAGTGCTTTCGCAACATTTGCCAGCCATTCATCCGCAAAGTTTGCATCTACGGTATCCATAACTGCCGTTTTTTCATCGAGAATTACGTAAGAATTGTATGCCATGCCGTTCGGCACTCTGTACTGACCTTCAAAAAGGTCTACCTGATGATCGTTGACTCCCGCGTAGATAATATCCTCTGTAATCTTCATAAAAATCCATATCCTTTCCATCTTGTTTTTTCCTGCCCGGAACCTGCTCCGAACCGTATATTTTTATATTATCCTATGATGGAGAAAAAAGCAAGTAAAAATAGTAAAGATTACTATTTTTACTTGCTCTCCTCCGTTTACACACACGATATCCCTTTTCCACAGCTTGCAAATCATCACAATACTTCTATTTTACAGGCATGTTCTTTTGTTTCTTTATCATAACTGATTCCAAACGCCAGTATGCGCCCGGTATATCGTTCCCTTTCCGCCATCTTTCCCTTGAACCGCAAAGCATATTCTTTCTCTTTAATCTGCGCAATCGCTTCTTCCGGTGTATGATCTACCATAAGTTCCGTTCATAACAGTTCTGTATTTATCGTATGGTTCCCTGCTGTTTAAAAACTGTCCCATGTTTTACGGCCTCCTTCTTATGCTACATGTGCTTTCAGAATCTTTCTGTGCTTGATTTTGTGAGATGCTTTTCCGTCAGTCACAAAAGCAAGTGCAGAAAGATTTTAAGAGTACATGCTGATACTATGAGTATAGTCTTTTTCTGTGGGAGGCGCAAGAATGGAATCCCGTTTCTCACTTCTTATTTATTTTCCGGGAAAACAATCTCTTTCTCTGGTACGCCTTCTGATTTGATGACGTAGCCGTCAACATCATCAAAATGAATCTTGTACTGATATTCGCTTTCACGTCCCTCTTTTGCGTCATCGGCATCAGCGTAATAGGTAAGGCGAATTTCGAAAGTATTTTTGTTTCCTTCGCGCCAGGACTCATCGCCGATCAGCCAGTCGTTTTCGAGGTTTTTGTTTCTTTTCAGCAGCACCTCGGCGTACTGCTGTGCGCCTCTCCACATTCCTGTGTTTTTGTACCGGTTCTGCATGGTGTTCTGATACTGCCACAGTGTTACAAACATGATCGTCGCCATAATTGCCGTGAAAAGAACGGTTTTGTATTTCTTTTCTTTTTTCTGTCTCTGCCTGCGGATACATCGAATGGTTCCGATCATCATCATTACCAGAACAAACAGATACCACAGGGTCCAGAAGATCTGCTCTTTTCGTTCCAGACCGCCGGGAATGAATTCTGCCAGCTGATCGCCCCAGACGAAATTTACCAGGGATGCCAGAATGCCGATAGACAGAATGGATGCTGCCCCATAGACTTTCCGGCTTTCTTCATCATCGAGGTTCTGGAAGAAATACCACAGCGATACAAACGCTGCTGCCACCAGACCGCCTAGAATCAGGCCGCCGCCCACGTTTACGATCTTTGCCGCCCACGCTGCCGCTGCCACACCGATCACCAGAAATCCCGCGATCACGTTTGCGTTCCGGTCCTGTTTTTTCTGCTGCCTTGAAATGTCACCTGCGTTCTGCAGCATTTCGGCCACCTCCTTCTGAGTATACTGAATTTCCGGCGCCGCCTCTTCCTTCGCCTTCTCCTGCCGTTCGGAGCGCATCAGTTCCAGCACAGAAATCCCAAGTGCCTGAGCCAGCGGCTCAATCGTCTGGATATCGGGAAAGCCAAGTCCCGTTTCCCTTAGTTAAAGATATTGTTGGGTATCTCAAGATGTGTCATTCGATTTTGCCGATAAAGCGGTAGAAGATTTCCACTTCCTGTTCCCGGCTTCCGTCCTCACTTTTGACCGCTTCATGGACAAGGATTTTTTCAATCAGCGTATTCAGAAGTTCAGCCGTCAATTCTGTGGGATTGACATACTGTTTCATCAGACCTATCCACTTTTCAGCGTCAACCGCTGTCTGGGCGGCGACCTCCATCGCTTCGTGAAGCCGTTCAATTTTTGCGTCCAATTCTCGCTGTTCGCCCTGATACTTTTCGGACAGCATATTGAAATTGTATTCTGTAATGCGTCCGGCAGACCAGTCCTCATACATTTTTGCAAACAGGGTGTCTACTTCTGCTTTGCGCTTTTCCGCCTTTTTCAGTTCGGCTGTCTGCCGCTTCCTTGCAGTATTGCGTTCCTTGTCGCTGGCGTTAAGTAGCCGTTTCAGAAGTTTGTCCCCATCCTGCTGTACCAGCACAGACCAGTATTGCAGACGGGAAAGGACATAGGCGTAAAGCACATCATAGCGGATATAGTGCATGGAACACTGGTGCAATCCTTGCCCGTACTTGCTACAATGGTAGTGGGCATAGTGATTTTTGTTCTGGCTGTTCATACCATAGGCCAGCGACCAGCCGCAGTCCGCACATTTTACCAGCCCGGAAAATATCTGTGTTGTGCCGTTCTTCTGCCGTCTGCGCCTGTTGCAAATCTGCTCCTGTACTTGACGGAACACATCTTCGGAAATAATCGCTTCGTGGGTGTTCTCCACACGATACCATTCCTCTTTTGGCTTGCGTACTTTCTTCTTGTTTTTGAATGAAATATTGGTCTGCTTATTGTGGACGCTGTGTCCGATATAGGTTTCCTCTTTCAGAATACTTTTCACCTGCGCTATCGTCCACGCATAGGCTTTTTCCTCCGGCGCTCCGGCATAGATATTTGCGAAAGTGCCGTATCTCTGGAAATTCAGCCAGCCGGGAGTAGGTACTTTTTCTTCGACCAAAATCCGTGTAATGCTGGCGGCTCCCCGGCCATGAACGGCAAGGTCAAAAATCTTTTCGATAATCCACCTTGTTTCCGGGTCAATCAGAAGATGGCCTTTCTTATCCGGGTCTTTGACATAGCCAAGCGGAGCATAGGCTCCATAGTGTGCGCCATTTGCGAACCGTGTCCGCATGGCCGCCTTTACCTTTTTGCTGGTCTGGCGGGCGTGCATTTCATTCAAAATGTTGAGGAATGGGGCAAGCTCATTCTCTCCGTTGATGGTGTCCACATTGTCATTGACAGCGATATAGCGGACGCCTTTGCTGGGAAAGTAGATTTCCGTGTACTGGCCGGTCAGAATGTAGTTTCTGCCTAAGCGGGATAAATCCTTCGTAACAACGCAGTTGATTTTCCCGTCCTCAATGTCATCAATCATTCTCTGAAAATCCGGCCTGTCAAAGTTCGTTCCAGACCATCCATCGTCGATATATTCATCTATGACATTCAGGCCATGCTCGGCGGCATATTGCCGGAGCATCATGCGTTGTGTCTGAATACTCCCGCTTTCTCCTTGCAGTTCATCGTCCCGGCTCAATCTCATATAAAGCGCCGTGTTGTAAATCGTAGTATTGTAAGGTTGTTTCACCGTTAAAAATCCTCCTTCTAAAGAAACAACCCACGCTTACAATACTTTTGCTCTATGGCAATTATATCATAAGCGTGGGCGTGTTATCAATGATGGGCTATCAGGTTGAAGCGGCTTTTTCTGCGGTGTGCCGCACCACATCTACAATCAGATCACCGAGGGGCTTCCCGCCTGCGGCGAAGTGTTCGGAGATTTTTATACGGTTGTTCCCACATACAAAATACTGCGTGCCGTTCTCTGTTTGTATGACCTGCCCTGTCCGGGGTGTAAAAATATCGCTTTCGCTTTTTGCCATCCAGTGTCCTCCATATTCAGTTTTCAAGGTACAATGCCGCACAGGGGCGGCGAAAATTTCTGCTTATATCTATCACCTTTCCTTTACTGTGTGCCGCTGCTGCCGTTTCAGTTCCGCCAGTATATCCGGCGGGATACGGTCAACCAACCGTTGCATATCGTGCAATTCGCTTTCCAGCTTTGCCCGTTCCATCGTATCTTTCATCTTGCCTTTTTCACTGGCCTTTGCCCTTGCTTCCAACTTCTCATTCTCCGCCAACAGGTCATTGATTGTGACCTTGTACTTTTTCAGTTGCCCGGAGAAGTTCTCCATCTGCGGGAACCACTTTTTCAGCATGGAGAGGGCTTCCTCTTTTTTCTTTCCGGCGTTCAGCGGGTTAATGCCGTCAAGGGCGGCTTCAATGGCTCTGGCCTGTTTGGAGAGGGAAACCGCCTGTTTGAAAAGCCGGGTGGGGATATGCTTCCGGCCTGTCTTGCTGGCACTTTCCCCACGCTCCAAGTCAGGATATTTCTCCACCATATAGGCGTGAAAATCGTCCTGCCACTTCGTCAGGTTTGCCCGGTTGCCGATAATCTCCTTTGCACACAGGCGGTTGTCCTTTGTCAGCGGAACAAAGGTCAAATGCAGGTGGGGCGTTTTCTCATCCATGTGTACCACCGCCGACACGATATTTTCCCGTCCTACCCGGCCAATGAGGAAATCTGCCGCCCTTTGGAAGAACGCCTGTATCTCCTTTGGGGATTTCCCCTTGAAAAACTCCGGGCTGGCGGTTATCAGCGTATCGACAAACCGTGTGCTGTCTTTCCTTGTCCGGCATCCGGCCTGCTCGATACGGCTCTGAATGAAGTGGTAATAGCGTCCCTCCGGCTTGACGATATGGAAGTTGTATTTGCTCCGGCTTGTGTTAATGTCGGGATTGCTGGTATACTGTTCTTTCTGTCTTTCGTGATGGGCTTCCAGCGGCCTTGCCGGGTTGCCCTTGTGCTTCTCAAACCGCAAAATTGCGTGTTGTGCCATTCTGCTCCTTTCCCCATTCCTTTCCTATCCGGGGTTTTCTACAGGGAAAATCCCGCCGGAATTATCTCTGATACGATAAGAATGGAATGGATATAAATCAGTCATTTTAATCTTTGTATTTCTATATACCGTCCGGTTTTCATACTTCAGGAGGGCGGTTTCCGTACTTCATGGGTACGGTTTTCAGTCCCCCGGCGTACCAGAACCGGATTTCTTGAAGTCGGTGTTTGGAACCGCTTCATAGGATTTTGGGAAAATGCGGTTGGGTTTTCCACAGCCCTGCTTCTGGATTTCCACCAGTCCGGCGTATTGCAGTTCCCGCAGGGTGTTCACCGCTTTCTGCCGCCCACAATGGAGCAGGTCAACCACTTCGCAGATAGGGTAATACAGGAAAATCCGTCCGCAGTCATCCGCCCACCCATTCTTGCGGGACAACTCTGTCCGGCGCAGGATAAAGGCGTACAGAACCTTTGCCTCGTTGGACAGGGGCCTGAATGTGGGGGCTTCAAAGAGGAAATTCGGGAGCCGGGTGAAGCTGAACGCCTTTTCCGGCTGATGGATATAGATGGTGTTTGTCATAGTGCGTTTTGTGGACGGTTAGAAGCCCATTTTTCAGGGCGGACGATACTTTATACCACCTGCCCCGGTTTGGGGCTTGCGGAGCCTGATAAATCAAGGCTTTTTTCGCTCCTAACTGTCCACAGCAGACCTCCTTTTCCGTTCACTTTCTGTTTTCTGCCGCCTGTGAACTCTGACGGCACAGCCGGGGCAGTATTTTGCCCGGTTGGATTTGGGGACGAACACGCCGCCGCAGACCGCACAGCATTTCAAGTCCTTATCCCGGAAAATCTCCGCTTCCAGCGTTCCGTCCAGCGGCAAGACCGCCCAGCGGAACCACTTACAGCAGACCGAGAAAGAAACCGTCTGCGGGCAGGTGCAGGTGTCCCCATCGTCAAGGACAATGCAGTTGCCGTCCTCACAGCAACAGCACTCCCGGCGTATCAGGCTGGCCGCCTGTTTTCTCTGCGCCGGGGTCATGCGGTAAAGGGAACCGTCCGGCCTGCGTTCCAGCGGCGGCAAGTCTTTATAGGGGTTATCTCTCATGCGTTCCCTCCATTTTGCTTTCCGTTGCCGTTCTCCCCGAAAAGGTTTCCTGCCCCATTCCTGCGGCGTGTTCCGGCGTTGGCACGCTCCTCGCAACTTCGGGACATTTTGTCCCGAAGTCCGACTCCTTGCGGTGCTTCCCCAGCCGGGGTATTCCTTTTCGGACGGTCATTCTGTTTTCAAGGTGCCGTCCATCGATGAACTACCCTAAGTCTACACGAAAAAAATGCAATTCCCGGAATATTGCGAGAATTGCATTTTGATGAAGTTTACACTTTGGAAATTGCATTTTTGCAATCATCTTGTATAATGGAAGTATGCGGAGGAGGTGCGTGTCTATGGCTTTACCCGGAACACCCGGACAGCGGATTTCCGATTTATGCAACGGGAACCACATCACACAAAAGGAACTTGCGGAGAAGATAGGCGTTTCTGCTTCCCAGTTGAGCCGCATTGTCAGCGGCGAAACGAGAACGGTCAGCAGTGATATTCTCATCGGTGTGGCAAAGGAATTTAAGGTATCGACAGACTACATACTGGGCTTGTCCACCGTGAGCGTCCGTAAGAGCTATGATATTTCTGAATTAGGCTTGTCAGAGGGAGCCGTGAGGGGGCTTGTGACGGGTGCTGTTGATGTGCAAATACTCAATCGCTTACTGGAACACAGGAATTTTCCCAAACTGATAGATTTGATACGGATCTATTTTCAGGACACGGCGGCAAAGGGGATAACAGCAAGAAACCAGCTTATCGAGATAGCAACGGCTTCCCTGTCCGACCTGATGAAAGAACACCCGGAACACCGGGCGGAAGCAAAGCGGGATTTACAGCTTTTGAACGCTCAGAAGATGGGGGAACATGAAGCGGAGATTGAAAAAATCAAAAATGTGTTTCTTGCTATCCTGCGGGATATTAAGAAAGACATTGACAACGGGGAACAGCCGGGAGAAGCTGTGACCGCCGCGATGTTCCAAGCCATGCGGGACGCATTGGCGGAACAGAAGCAAAACCCGCTTTCCATTGACGATGTAGCGGCGATGGTTGCCGGACAGATCGGACAGCTTACGCCGATGGATGAAGAAACTGTTGAAATGTTCCAGCAGTTTGCGAAGAAGATGATTGAGCAGGCAGGAACAAAGTGATAAATTTGAATTGTGAGGGAAAATACAGATGAATCAAGGAAGAATTATTGTGATTACAGGCTCACCGGGGACAGGAAAAACAACAACTGCGTCAATTGTCGCAAAGGAATCAGATATGGATAAATCAGTGCATATGCACACCGATGACTTTTTTCATTACTTAAGCAAAGGCGCAATACCACCACATTTGCCAGAATCCAACGAGCAAAATCTGGTTGTCATTGAAGCCTTTTTAGAAGCTGCAAAGCGATATGCTCGTGGCGGATATGATGTAATTGTAGATGGGATTGTCGGGCCATGGTTTTTGGAGCCATGGAAAGCTCTTGCCCAAGAAGATTACGAGGTACACTATATTGTATTAAGAGCGAGTAAAAAAGAAACTATGAAGCGAGCTGTGGAACGCTCAAAATTAGATAGAAAAACAAATATTGAATTAGTGGAAACAATGTGGGAGCAATTTTCCGGTTTGGGAGTATATGAATCAAATGTCATAGACACAACTACATTCACAATTAAAGATACGGTTTCCGCAATAAAAGAAAGAGTTGCATGTGGGACGTCTTTACTATCTTAGACATTCCCATTTGTCAGGAAGATAGCAAAGCCAGCCGAGCCAGTCAACGGTCAAGATGAACGGCGCATTTCATGCGCCGCCGTTGACAGTCCCGCCCGTCTTTGCTAAAGGGTAATCAAGGCGGGAAAGCCCTAAAATGGCTTCACACCTATTTCAATAATTGGAGGAGATAAAAATGAGATCAGAAAAGGAAGTTTATGATATTGTTTTGAATTTTGCAAAAACAGACAAACGCATTCGCATGGTTACTTTGGAAGGATCTAGAACAAATACAAATATTCCGCCTGATGATTTTCAGGATTTTGATATTACTTTTTTTGTTACGGATATGGACAGCTTCACAAGTGATGATAAATGGCTAGATATATTTGGTGAAAGGTTGATTCTGCAAAAGCCGGAAGATATGGAATTATTTCCAGCTGTAGAAAAGGGATTTTCATATTTAATGCTGTTTACTGATGATGTTAAGATAGATTTAACTTTGCTGCCGCTGGAACTGATAGACGAGTATTTTACATGGGATAAACTGGTAAAGTTACTGTTGGATAAAGACAACCGTATCGTAAAGCCGCCAATACCAACGGATATAGACTACCACTTGCAGAAGCCTACTCAAAGAATGTTTGACGATTGCTGTAATGAATTTTGGAATACTACAACATATGTAGTAAAGGGCTTATGCCGCAAAGAAATTCTTTTTGCTATTGACCATATGAATGATATAGTACGAAAAGAATTGCTTCGCATGATTTCCTGGCTGATTGGTATCAAACAGGGATTTCATTTCAGTTTGGGAAAAAACTATAAATTTATGAAGCAATATGTCACAGAGGAATTGTGGGAACGACTTATGTCCACTTATAATATGGATTCCTATCCCCATATGTGGGAATCCTTTGAACAATGTATGGCATTGTTCCGGGAGGTTTCGTCAGAAGTGGCATGCCAGTTGGATTACCAGTATCCACTATATGATGAAAAAATCAGTAATTATGTGATTCGGCAAAAGAAAAAATATGGCATTGAAGATGATAACAAATAAAATTTTTTCAATCGAAAAAATTTATTTTGATTATTCAATTTTGAAAAACTGAATACCTCAAAATCAGAAAGAGAGCGGCCAAGCACTTTGAGGGATTGGCCGCCTTGTCCACCCATCCAGCGGGGCGGCGGGCGGCGGTCAAGGCCGGGTGTAAACCCGTTCATTTCAGCCTTGACGGTTACCCGCTGTCCTGCTACTTTTCCGGGAGTGTGGCCACAACTTCGGGACACTTTGTCCACAAGTCGGAGCGTAGGACGAGGGACGGGGGCTTTCATATACGCCCTGTCTGCTGATGAAACCAGACCTGCGCTTGCGGCTCCACGCCACGCAAGCACAGCCCTGTTTTCCTGCCGCTTCAAATGCCCTTGCCCTCCCCGGCGGCAACGGCATTTTCACGGCAACGCCGACAGAGCGTATAACACACTACACTTTGCTTCGCAAAGTCGTGTGCCAAATGGGGGCGTTGCCCCCTTTGGAAACCTCCACAAGAAAAGGCGGTACGCTACCCCTCCACGGGGCGCATACCGCCTTTTCTTGTTATCCAGCCCTCCGGCTGTATCGGTTGAGCAAAAGTCCGCGTGGGATTGATGTGGTATCTTTATCTAAGTGAACCCCCCCGCTCCCACCGGCTGACGGCTTTATCCGTCACATGAATCTTTTCCGCAAGCTCTGCCTGCGTCATCTTTTTCTCTTTTCGCATTCCGGCAATAAACCGCCCGAACTCTTTCGCTTCCACGTCGTGTCCCTTCCTCCTGCTGTTCCCGCACCGCCTCATGTTGCCCAGCGGAGCGTTTTTACAGTCTCAGAATAGGCGAAAATAGGCTGTTTTGTCAATCTACGAATCCTTTACCTGCGTTTTTACGCCAAAAAATCCCCGATTCAGCACAAAAGTGCCAAATCGGGGATCTTGTATTTTCCTGTATTTACAGCCCGATCATATTTGCAAACAATACGATCAGCGGAATAGCAATGATGGTTCTCTCCAGAAAGATCACCAGCAGTTTCCAGAAAGTGAACCTCACATGACTAAAGTCACGTGCTTCAGACCGCTTTAGGCGGCAGACAAAATAT
>NZ_QUGO01000030.1:0-20892 GCF_003479105.1 Blautia sp. AF19-13LB | reverse complement strand
TTTCTGTTCCTTAACCGGAACGGCTTGCCAAAAGTGGCAGTCAACTATGAAAGTATGTTCCGGGGGCTTGTAAGGAAATACAACAAAACGCAAAAGGTCGCATTGCCAAAGGTAATGACACCGCACACCTTACGCCACACATTCTGCACCACGTTAGCAAATGCGGGAATGAACCCTAAAGCATTGCAATACATCATGGGACATTCCAACATCAATATGACGCTGAACTATTACGCACACACAACTTCCGAAACGTCAATAACCGAAATGAAGCGGCTGATTGCATAGTAGTAAATGGAGAATTTACTACTCCACATACTACTTTTGAACACAAAAACATACGGGGATATAAGAAGATTTGAGAGTATCTTCCACAATGAAAAATGCCGGAAAAGCCTGTAACAATAGGCTATACCGGCATATAAGAACTTTTGAAAAGATAGTCAAAAATTACTTTGTGATTTATTGTTAAACTTTTTCTGCTCCAACGTAAGTAGGTAATCATCCGTATCTGTTTTTTTGTTTTTTTGTTTTTTATTCTGCTACAATCTCCTTTTTCTTCAGAGATATAAGCTTCCGCTGTTTTCTCAATCGGTTCCTTTGTCTTCTACAATGTGATCCAATGCAGCCAGCGGCTCAAGTCCTTTCTCCTTCGCGATTGTCACACGTGTGCGGCGCTTTGGACGATATGGGCGATACAGGTCTTCTACTGCCACAAGCGTTTCCGCTGCCAGAATCTGTTTCTTTAATTCTTCTGTCAGTCTCTGATTAATATCCATTCTTTTTAGTTCTTTCCACTTTCATAGGCGTTCTGCACCCGTTCGGTCAGCACTTTTCCACCGTTTGCATACCATTCTGCCACAAAAGTATCAAAGTAATCCACTGGTTTCTCCCCACTAATGATCTGAAGAAATGCTTCCTGTTCCAGTTCCTGTAATTCTTGCGGAATTTCTGCATTTACATTTTCCAGAGGCAATGTCGATGTACTTGTTATTCCTGCCTTCTGCAGTTCCCCCACAGCCTGAATTCTTGACGCATACGCCGCCCATCCATTCGCGGTTGTCAGCTGTCCATTCAAGTAAGATTTGCATGTGTTAAAATAAGACTTTTCCAAACCGCTAAGCCCTGATACATCAAGCGTCTTATCCAGTGCTGCCTGAATATGTTCTGTCGTACGGTAAAGTGCATCCTCATAATCCACATTAATATTCAGTGGCCGGGCCGTCGGATCTACATTAATAGAAAAATAATCATTCACTTCTCTTGCCGCACTATCATTTGCATATCTAGACTGATCAAAAATCGCACTCACATACTTTGCTACAATTTCCGGATGCTCATATCCTTTACGCACCACCACATACATCCACTGGTCATACGATTCAAAAACTGATATCTTCTGCGTCTCATTTACCTGTTCTTTGTCTAAAAGATACGGTTTCCACTCTGCATTTGAATCGACATTATATGCTGCACTCAACGGGTTATTCGGAGCCCACCAGCGTCCACAGATAGCACCGCAATGTCCGGTTTTTAACAAATCATCTATGTTTTCCGTCTTTCGTAGCAGGAATCTCTGGTCGAGTATCTCATCCTCATATAGATTGTGAAGTTTCAAAAGCGCTTCTTTTGTTTCCTGTGTTACTGACCCATAAACTACATTTCCATTTTTATCCAGGATCCAGTGACATGGCATTGCACCGGCATGTATAAAAGTTGCATCCACTCCATAAGTCTGATCCGCACCGGCAACCACGTCTGTACTACAGGCAAGGCCGATTGTCTGACCGTCTCCTGCTGCATCCTGTTCTACAAATGCCCGGATCACTTCCAACGCTTCTCCTACTGTTTCCGGTTCCTTTAATCCCAACTTCTCAATCCAGTCTTTCCGCAGCCAAAGAAGCGGAGTTCCATCGTCAATCACCGTATTCGGAAATGCATATAGCTTTCCATCCACGGTTGCAGACTGTAAAAGAGAATCTCCATAACTTTCATACATTTCTTTGATCGTATCTGTCGTACACTCTTCATACGTTTCTGTAAGTTCTTCGATCAGGCCTGCTTCAATCAGGCGGAGCAGGTTATCTCTTCCCTTCACAACAAGCACATCTGGAATATCACGATCTTCAATCGCTACATTGACCGCCTCTTCATAAGTATTGCCATCCTGCAATTCAAAGACATCTTCATTCTGAATATTAAGTATTTTCTTCAAATATCTCGTATATGCATTATTTTCGTACGTATCTCCTACAGGAAGATTCGAATTATTCGCCCCTGCAATCTTGCCAAGTGTATAGGTAACAGTCTCAGGATATTTCCCAAGTGGTGTATGCATCGCTTTATACATCAGCTTTCTTTTCACTTCAACTGCATTGCTTGCACCAGACTCACTTTGAGATGCTTCTAACTGTTCCATCTGTCTTTGACTTTCCTTCATCTCAAAATAGGTTCCGCACCAAAGCATCAGCAATAAAATTAATGCAAGATGGGCTGAGAGAATTCGCTTTTTCATATCGTTTTTCATAACACCTTCGCCTCCGTGTTCTTCGGAATCCGGATAAAGACCCGCGTTCCTTTTCCTGGAGTACTTTCTATCTTCATCTCACCTTTTTCTCCATAAAGGACATGGATTCTGTCACAGACATTTCGCACACCATAACCGGAGGACTGATATGTCAGAATCTGATCCGCCTTCTCCTGCGTCATTCCCGCACCATTGTCCCTGATTTCAAAGAAAATGTGCTCAGCCTCTTCACGAATCGTCAGCCACAACGTCGGATTCTCATTATCTGACACATCAATTCCATGATCGATTGCATTTTCTGCAAGTGGCTGCAGGATCAATTTCGGTATCAGATAATCATTAAGACCATCCGAAATCTGTTCAACCACACGGAACTCGTTGTCATGCATAACAAGTTGGATTTTGAGATATGCACGGATGTTATCAATTTCTTTTGCCACTGTAGTCATTGTTTCACCACGATTTAGGCTTGTCCGATAATAAGTAGACAGTGCCAATGTCACATGACTGATTTCATCCTCCCCCGCTTCAATTGCTTTCCAGTTGATGATTGAAAGCGAATTATAAAGGAAATGTGGATTGATCTGTGCCTGCAGTGCTCTCATCTCACTGTTCTGAAGCTGGATCTTACTCTCATATACTTCTGAGATCAAATGGTTCATCTGATCCATCATGCGCTGAAATGACCGGATCAGCACACCCACCTCGTCTTTGGATTTACTCTGCACGGTAACTTTACGAAGTCCCATATTGATCAGGTTCATATTTTCAGTCAATAACTCCAACTGCGATACCATACGGAGAGAAAAAACATATCCCAGAAAACTCAGAAGAAGAACACTGATCAAAATAATCGGAATATTTTTGAGCAAAAGCTTATGGATTGCGTTTTCACTTACTGCCTTTGGACGATAGATATAGAAATTCCATCCTGTATCCTTCATTGTCCGCTGTACCAGATAATAATTCTCACTGATATCTTTCGGACTCTCAATATCCTTCGGACGATATTTCTTATCCATAGAACACTCGGCATAAACAATATTTCCATTATCATCCTGAATCATGCCTCCTGTATTATCTGTAAGCTGGCTCATGAATGGTTCAAGAACTTTTTCATAATCCAGACGCATCTCCAACACCGCTTTGATCGTATCATTGTCATAGAATTTCCGACTGGCAATGATTGATTTATTCACACCGCGAGTGATGCTCCACTGCATTAATGTTCCCTCATTCAACCTGGAATACCACTGTTGATTCTCCGCTTCCGACATTGGAAGAAGTGTATCTCCATGTGGCACTTCTATATTGTCAGAATATAATGTAATGCTCTGGATCTCTTTGTGATAGATCGTCGGCATCTGCAACAGTGGATCAGCCACCTTCACATATTTCAAATACTTCTCATAATCCGACTCTGTCTCCACATCAAAAATATTCCTGAGATTTTGAGAATAAGACAGATAATCAACCAGGTTCTTATAGATCTGAGACTGATTCTCAATCGAACTCACTGACTGTTCCAACATTTTCTCCAGATTGTACTGTTCCTTCTCTCGCAATTGATTCATCATGCCATACTGCATGGAAAAAGCAAGGAATCCTACCGGAACCAGTCCTGCAATCAGCATCAAAACAGACAGTTTTTTACGAAATTTCAGATTTTCAAATCGATGGATCAACTTCCGTATTTGTTTTTTCATCCGCCGCTATTCCTTTCCTGCATGCTTCCGGTGTATCTCCGAAAAACTCTCTGAAACTTCTGCAGAAGTATGAGTTATTGGAAAATCCTACTTCTTTCGCAATTTGGGAGATTTTCATATTCGTTGTCTCTAAAAGCTCTTTTGCTTTATTCATTCGCACTTCACGGATAAAACGGTTCAGTGTCATCCCTGTTTCTTCTTTAAATACAGCACTTAAATATCCCGGTGACAGAAAAACCATTGCGGAAAGTGTCTCTGCTCCCAGATCCTTTTCCTTATAATGGTGATAAATATATCCCTTCACGGTTGTAACTTCTGATCGGAACCCATCTTCCTGCTCTTGTATGCAATGTTCATATTCCTGAAGTACTTCTTCTACTATAGCAATCACATCATTAAGGTTTCTGCAACGATATAATCGATCCACTCTCTTTGAAAGCATCTTTTCATCCAGCCCTTCCATCTGGTCGAGCAATTCTTTCATAATTCCAGAAAATACAAACTTTACATACATATCCGAAAATTGCTTATGCGCACGATATTTTTCTTCCAGTCTCTGAAAATCCTGACGGAGATGTGGCAGATCTTTATATTGAATATCTTTTGTAATCTGTTCCATGATTTCAGAATCTTCTGCTGGATCAGCTTTCTTCTCTTCCTGCTTCTCCCCGTGGAAAAACAGATGCTGACGTGGCTGATAGAACTGCTCTTCTAACATTCCTTCCAGCACCTTAAATTCCTCTGCCAGATTTTTTCCATCTTCGATTTCCTCACTGACTGCAAAATAACATTCACTGTCAAACTGGTGCGCAAAAAAACGGTACATTTTCTCTACGATTCCATGATAATCTGCATATTTTTCCGTGAACAAAAAGATGGATTCGTTCGAATTCAGATTCACATAATGAAACTCTCTCTGCACCTCTTCCTTCAGGCTCATCAGGAAATGTTCCTCTTCCGTTTCGAAGAATCCATTTGAGGCACTGACAAGAACCATACGGGTAAATTGGGACAGATCATCTTCCATTCCATCTGTAAGTTTCTTAAACTGAACAAAATCTTCCTCTTTTCCCCCATACAGATATTTCAGTAAAAAGTATTTTTTCAGATAATCTTCTTTCTTTTCCTGCTGCTCTTTTTTCTCTATCTTGGAAGAAATATTTTCCATCACTCGTTGAAAAGTCTTATGGAATTCCTCCGGATCAACCGGCTTCAGAACATAGTCCACAACTCCATACCGCAATGCTTCTCTTGCATAAGAGAAATCATTATATCCGCTGAAGATCACGATTTCCATATCCGGATGATCTTCTCTCACTGCTTTCGTCAGCTCCAGTCCATTCATATAAGGCATCTTTACATCCGAAAATAAAATATCCACATGGTTTGATTCTAATACTCCCAGTGCATCCTTTCCATTCGTTGCTTCTAGGATCTGGAACTCTCCTTCCTCCCTCTTTAACAGAAAGCGGATTCCCCTTCGCTCCAGTTTTTCATCATCCACGATCAATATTGTAATCATTTCCCCACGCCTCCCTCACGTTCACTTTACATTTTCACTATTCCTTTTATAACGTCCGAAAACAGCAGGGAATGTTCACTCACTCTCTGCTGTCTTTTTTTAATTTTTATAATTCTATTTTAATTCATCTTTTAGACAATGTCCACACTAGCCTTTAACCGCTCCGGCTACAACGCCTTCGATAATATATCTCTGGCAGAACAGGTAGAAGATGATAATCGGCACAATTGCAAGAACCAGAGTTCCCATCATTGCTCCCATATCTACAGAACCGTATCCACCTTTCAGATACTGAACTGCCATCGGCACTGTCTTATATTTTCTCTGATCCAGTACAAGTGATGGAAGCAGGTAGTCGTTCCAAATCCACATTGCCTGAAGAATTGTAACTGTTACGCAAGTCGGCTTTGCAATCGGAAGTACAATTCTGAAGAATGTCTGGATTGGTGTGCATCCATCAATCATTGCAGCCTCTTCAATCTCCAATGGAATGGATTTCATGAACCCGGTAAACATAAAGACGGAAAGTCCTGCACCAAATCCAAGGTAGATCACAACCAGTCCCCACGGATTTCCCATATGAAGCATATTTGCGATTTTGGATAATGTAAACATTTCCATCTGGAATGGCACGATCATTGCAAACAGGCAAAGCATGTAAAGGATCTTTGTAAATTTTGTCTTCACACGGCAGATATACCATGCACACATGGAGCAACATAAGATAATCACTGCTACAGATAAGATTGTGATAAATAAACTCCATCCAAATGCCTGAATCAGCCGTGTCTGCTTAATACCACGGATATAGTTCTCTAATCCGACATACATCTTTCCGGTCGGTATCTCGAACGGTGCTTTACTGATATAGACTTTTTTCTTAAAGGAGTTGATAAATACCAGTATGATCGGATACAGATACAGCAGGCTGAGTAGTGTAAAAATAACGGTTAATAATGTACCATGTTTTACTTTTTTATTCATTACTGCTGCACCTCCTTTGATGTTGTCAGTTTATTCTGGATCAATGCAATCACTCCTACGATAATAAAGAAGATAACTGCTTTCGCCTGTCCTACACCTTCCCAGCCAGTTCTTCCATAGAATGTATAATAGATATTCAGGGCAAGCATTTCTGACATCTTGTCCGGTCCACCGTTTGTCAATGCAAGGTTCTGGTCGAAAAGTTTAAATCCGTTTGTAAGTGTCAGGAAAGTACAGATTGTAATGGATGGCATAACCATCGGAATTGTAACATATCTTAAAAGCTGTACTTTATTCGCTCCATCAATCTGTGCTGCCTCGATCAGCTCTCCAGGAATATTCTGGATTCCTGAGATGTAGATGATCATCATGTATCCAACCTGCTGCCAGAGCATCAGGATAACCAATCCCCAGAAACCATATTTTGAAGAATATGTAAGTGTTTTCTGGAAATGTGCCAGAATACCATTTAATAACAGCTGCCATACATACCCAAGTACAATACCACCGATCAGGTTCGGCATAAAAAATACAGTACGGAAAATATTGGTTCCCTTGATATTCTTTGTCAAAAGCATTGCTACCGCAAATGCAAAAATGTTGATCAATAATACTGTCACAATTGTAAATAATGCGGTAAACCAAAGAGAGTGAAGAAAATCTCCGTCTCCAAGGATCTTTACATAGTTGCTAAGTCCAATAAATTTAGCGTCTGTCACCGTTGTGAACTTGCAGAACGAAAGATATACGCCTAACACAAACGGTGCAAGGAAACCTATCGTGAATGCAATCAGCGTCGGCAATACAAATACCGGAAAATATCTCTTTATTGCTTTTTGCATGTTCTTCTCCTCCTGTCTTTCTTTTCTGTAAAAAGCCTTTCTGCGCCTTTGCTTTTCACAATTCTAATTACATAATTTCAGCCTGCCCCGGTATGCTCGTTGGCAGGCTGTTTGATCTTCTTCTCTATTTCACAGCCTTTTTATCTGCCTATCCTGTGAAAAGTCTTTTTTATTCGTTTGCTGCTGCGTATTCTTCAGCCCATCCATCAACAAATGCTGTCTGTACACTATCCCATGCGCCTGTACCCTGTGCATAGTTCAGAAGAGCTCCACCAAGATTGTTTTTCCAGTTCTCAGATGGCATTGTTGTAAAGTTCCAGCTTACTGGTGTCTTTCCTGCCTCTGTATACTCAGCATTTGCTTTTACAAGCGGGTTGTCCGGAAGGTAATCTGAGAATGTTGTGAACGGTGTTACAAATCCCATCTCGTTAGCCAGCATGTCACGACCTTCATCGCTCTCAACTACCCATTTCATAAAATCAAGTGTTGCCTGAATGTCTTCTTCTGAAGCGTTCTTATTTACACACCAGTAGTTCTCAGATCCTGTACAAAGTCCCTGATTTTCTTCTCCATCAACTCCGATGTAGATTGGAAGCATTCCCATATCTTCATCTGCTACTTCATTATCTTTGATATCATTGTAAGCCCATGTACCATTCTGATAGAATACTGCTTCGCCAAGTGCAAATTCACTTGCTGCGTCATCTCCTGTCTTAGAAGAAATCATAGATGGCTCACATGTAGAGTTGTTCAGATACAGATCCCAGATCTGTTTGTAGTTGTCAAGGTATGTTCCTTTGATTGCATCTGTGCTGTCAATTCCGTCTGCCTTATACTCATAGTAGATTGGAAGATTTGCAAGGTGTGTCTTGAATCTCCAGTCAGAGGAAGAATCCATTCCTGCTGAAGTAAAAGCTCCTTCTACTCCAAGATCATCTTTGTGTGCCTGAATCTCTTCTGCAACTGTCTTAAGTGCCTGGAAGTTATTCAGATCATCAATTGATTTGATACTTGCATCCGGCAATTCGAAGTATTTGTTCAGAAGAGCTTTGTTGTAGATCAGACCATAAGTCTCAATAACATAAGCGATTCCGTCTACTGCATCGCCATCTTTTAATATATAATCGTCAGACTCGACATCTTTATAAACATCGCTGTCTGAAAGGTCATAGCAATAATTTTTCCATGTAGCAAGTCCAACCGGTCCGTTTACCTGGAACAATGTTGGTGCCTCATCTTTTGCCATCTCTGATTTCAACTGTGACTCGTAAGTTCCTGATGCTGCTGTCTGTACATCAACCTGAACACCCGTCTCATCTGTATACTCTTTTGCAAGTTCTACCCACTGGTCAGCCTGCTCTGGTTTAAAGTTCAGATAATAAACTTTTCCGGATGACTTATCTCCTTTCGCTGTTTCATCTCCGCTTGATGTGCTTCCACATCCTGCAAGCATTCCGCCTGCCATTGAAGCTGCAAGTACAAGTGCAAGAATCTTTTTCTTCTTCATAATTGAATCCTCCTTTTATGATTACCTGTCTTTGTTTTTCTTGATGATGTTATTATAAGAAAAAGTTCCAAAATAAGATATAATAAAATTCCAAGAAACATAACACTATTTCAAGATTCTTGTAATTTTTGAAGATTTTGTGTATGATACAAGAGTTCGCCAAGAACCAAAAGTGAAAAATAAAGGTAAAATTTACTTGTTATAAATAGGATTTGCAGAAAGGATGTTTGAACTCGTCTAAAAAGTTGAGTGACTCAACTTTTTAGACTGACTATCATTTATGGAGGTATTCACTATGGCAGAACAAACCAGTCTGGTTGCACAACAGGTCCGCCTTATGCACTGGGCAGAACAGATCAGAGAATGTCAGAACCGTCCGGAAGGTATGGGTGTATCGACCTGGTGTAAACAAAATAACATTACAAAAGCCAACTATTATTATCCACTGAAAAGGGTTCGGCAGATGTACCTGGATCAGCTTTCTGAGGCAGAAAAGCCTGCTTTCGTTGAACTTCCGCGTTTAAAAGCGGAAAGAACAGCAACTGTGCCCGAAGTTCCAGTGATGTGTATCAAAAACGGAAATGGACTTTCGGCAGATATATTTTCTTCAGTTGCTCCGTTGTCTGGTAGAGTCATTTAGTCATGTTGAATGATGCCGCTGTTTCACACTTCAAAAAAGTTTATCTGGCCCCCGGTTATACGGATCTCCGCCGGGGGATCGATGGATTGGCTTCTATTGTACGCTTTCAGTTTGAACTTGACCCTTATGATAAAAATACGCTTTTTCTGTTCTGCGGAAGAAAAAAAGCAGCAGGATCAAGGCACCAAATAAATTGTAAGAGGGTCAGACCCCAATGTCTCTCACACGCTTTCTTTTATACTCTGCGGGATGCTTTTAATCCTCGATTGCTGCCTTACGGGCATTGATTGCCTTTATCACATCCATATCAAACTTAGGTTTACGTTCATAGGTATACAGACCGTTTAACTCCTGCTCCACATCATACAGCTGGGTATAGCAGAAGGCAAACATATGGGGATTGTCCAAAAGGGCATCGGTCAGTCCCTTATATCGGTTCAGGAATTCCTCCTTGGTAGCAGGACCTGCACCATAGCCCCAGCCATCCTTTTCAACACCTTCCTCGTCCCACTTGATACCGCCATACTCACTGATGAAGGTAGGGATCCCCTTTACAGGTGTCTGCCTGTAGCCATGATTATCTTCCAAATCACCTCCCTGTTTAAAGGACTCGTAGGTTGCTGCAAACTTTGCCGGATCCTGCTCATAATTGTGTAAGTCATAGATGTCCGTCACCACATGATAATTTCCGCTGGTATCAATGCAGGGTCTGGTGGTGTCATACAGCTTTGTCATCTTATACACATTGGCCAGTAAGCTGTCATCCTGCCTTCTTCCCTCATAATCCCATGTCTCATTAAACGGACACCAGCCGATGATGGCGGGATGGTTGAAGTCTCTCTCCAAGGCTTCCATCCACTCAGGCAGGAAATATTTTAATGCTGCGGGATTGCTGTAATCCAGTCCCCAACAGCCCTGCTCGCCCCATACCAGATAGCCTGCTTTATCGCAGTGATACAAGAACAGAGGCTCAAATACCTTCTGATGGAGTCTTGCGCCGTTGAAGCCTGCATCCATGGACAGTTCCACATCCTTGACAAGTGCTTCCTCTGTAGGCGCTGTGTAAATGCCATCCGGATAGAAGCCCTGATCCAGCACCAGTCTTTGGAACACGCTCTTATCGTTGATGAGGAATTTCTCTCCATCCAGTCTTACCTCACGCATACCAAAGTAGCTTTCTACCTTATCTTCTCCATAGGTTAATGTAAGGTCATACAGTCTGCCATGACCCGGCTCCCACTTTTCCAGACGGGACAAAGGAAGTGTCATGGTAACGGTGCCGCCCTCTGACTTTGCGCTTACGCTGCCACAGGGCTCTCCCTCATAAAAGGCCTTTGCTTCCAGTGTGCCCTGCCCCTTTACTACCGCCTTAATTCCCAGAGTTGCCTCTGCCAGGTTTGGATAATATTGCACTTTTTCAATGTAGCTTTCCGGTACCCACTCAAGCCATACCGTCTGCCAGATACCTGTCGTTCTGGTATAATCACAGCCTCTGGAGTAGAAGAAATGACTCTGCTTTCCCTTGGGCTGCTTTCCGCCTCTCACATCATCTGCTGCAAAAAGCGTAATGTCATTTTCTCCTTCCTTTACAAGCTTTGTAATATCAAACGTAAAGGAAACATAACCGCCCTGGTGTCTGCCTGCCTCTACTCCATTGATCCATACTCTTGCATCATAGTCCACTGCGCCGAAGTGTAAGAAAAGATCTCCCTTCAGCTCCTCCCCTGTCAATGTGATGGTGCGGTGATACCATACGCCGGGGATAAAGTCCTTATAGCCGATTCCGCTCAGATCACTTTCCGGGCAGAAGGGCACCAGGATCTTCTTCTCCCAATCTGTCTTTCCTTCCTGCCATTTCTGATCTATGCCGCTGCATCCAAAGTCAAAGGAAAAATCCCATTCTCCATTCAGGTTTTTCCAATGCTCCCTCTTCATCTGGGGCTGGGGATGCTCCGGTCTGGGTATTTGTGTCATAATTTTGTCCTCCTGTGATCATTTATTTGGGTTGATTTCATTTTTATTTTATATAGTGAAAGCCATAGTTGACAGGCTTGCTCCTTTTTACTACAATGCTGTTATTACATTATTGCAATTTGCTTTCAAAAAATGGAGGAACCACCATGCCTCAGGAAATTACACGCACACAGATTGAAAAATACACGGTCTACACCGGCCCTACCGCGGAAAGCTTTTCTCCCATCATGGCCGGTATCACTTACCCGGATCCTGCCTATGAGATCCTGGTTTATCGCAGACCCCTGTGTGTGTTTGAATACGTTTTAAGCGGTCGTGGACATATCGAGCGAAACGGCAGTATCCTCACTGTAAATGCCGGAGATGCCTATATCCTTACTGCCGGCACCTACCACCACTACTATTCAGACAAAGTTGATCCCTGGACCAAGATCTGGTTCAATGTCAGCGGCAGTCTGGTACAGCATCTTCTCTCCGATTACGGCTTAGACGGTGTCACCCTGATCCCCCGCTTCCATAACGAAACACCTCTGACCCGGATCCTTGATGCCTTTACCGCCGACCCTGTACACTCTGCTGACAAGCTGGCTGTACTGCTCCATCAATATATTCAGGAGCTGGCGGATTTTCTGGCAAACAAAGTTCCCATCAATCCTACTGCACTGGCGATCCGCAATTATATCGATATGCACTTAACAGAAAGTCTGTCCTTGGATCATCTGGCAGATACCGTTTCCCTGTCCCGCTCCAGGCTCATCCACCTGTTCCAGGAGGTATATCATGTTGCTCCCTACCAGTATTACCTGTCCCAGAAGTACAAGCTGGCCCAGTCCATGCTAAGCCGCACCACTCTTCCTGTTTCTGCCATCTCCACACAGCTTGGGTTCTTAGACCCTCACCACTTTTCTTCCTTTTTCAAGAAACAGTGCGGTCTGTCCCCGGCTTCTTACAGAAAACTCCACACAGCGCCTGGGAATTTTCCCACCTAAGTATTATTCTTTCTAAAAATGGAACCAAGGCAACGAAACTACTTTTTTAAGTACTTTCATTGCCTTGGATTATAGTGCATTTTCTTTCTGTTTACGATACAAAATACAGCTAAAAAGGTATGAATTATTGCTACTACATATTCGGTTTACGTTTACCATTTGGGCTTCGATTTGATTTGCAATCTCACCCACCTAATCGCCTGATCAAGTTTCTGTTCGTAGGCTCAAGAACTTTGCTACACCACTTCCTCCATCCATACCGTTACTGATACCGACTTGTGATTCGCTACACTTGGCGGTAAATACCCGTGACTGGACTTGCACCAGCAAGATTAGTGCCATGCTCGGCACACAAAATGACTGCCCCGCCTGCTCAAATGCAGGCAGAACAGTCATCTGATCTTTTTATTCACTTTTTATGAAACAAATTTTCCAACGATCAGGCAGATTACAATCGTAATCACCATATCCGGCAGAGTGTTTCCCAGCGGCAGGTCGATGTTCATCAGAATTCGGTATACCACAAATCCAATCACCCAGATGATCAGATTCGGAATATGTACGGCCAGGCTGCTCTTGTCCCGTTTCAGCAGGAAAAAGTCGGCAATCTGGATTGCGATCATCGGTGCAAAGACCGAGCCGATCAGATAGAGGAAATCTGTGATGTTGTCCATCGGATATACAATCGCTGCGATGGTTCCAATGACGGTGACAACGATGGCCACATGCTTTCCATTCCATTTGCTTACGACAGTCTCGCTGGAAATTCCTGCGGAGTAGGCATCCAGAAATGTCGTTGTTACTGTTGAAAATACAATAATCAGAAGGCCCGCAATGCCAAGGCCTGCCTTCAGCATGATCTGCGCGATGTCATATTCTCCGGTGATGATCGCTGCTCCCATTCCAATCACATACATCCAGCAGCTGACGATTCCATAGACAACCGCGCTGATGGCCGTTGCTTTGACCGGTTCTTTTGCTTCTCTTGTGTAATCGCTGATCAGTGGCAGCCAGGATAACGGCATCGCAACCGCAAGTTCTACTGCTGCACCGAATGTCATACTGTCATCCGATGGTGCTCCTGCTCCGCCTCCGGCAAAGATGACCTTGCTCAGGATCAGGCTAAGCAGAAATAATGCTGCCATGGCAACCGTGTTGATTTTACCAAGATTCGTGATTCCGATCACAATCCAGAGAATAATCAAAACTCCGATCACAAGGCACCAGATCCATCTGCCCGTATGCATTACGCCGTCTGCGGCGAGCGCTCCGTCATAGATCATGATGGCGGTCCAGCCAACGAGCTGCAATACATTCAGGACAGCAAAAAGGATGCTTCCCTTCTGTCCAAAACTCATTTTTACGGTTTCCATGGCACTTTTTCTGACCCTTCCGCCGATCACGCCCGCCAGAAACAGCATCAGGCATCCGATGATATGGCCGATAAGAATCGCTGCCAGACCTTTTCCCATGCCGAGCGGTGCAAGGTATGTTCCGGTCAGGATTTCGGCAATCGAGACACCTGCCCCAAACCAGATCAGGCCATTCTCGAACAGGCCGGTACGTTTTTCGTTCATTTTCATGTTCCTCTCTTTGCTTAAATTTTCATACCGGAAACCATTTTAGCACAGAAGGGAAAATGCGGCAATGAATTTACTCTATCCGTTCATCTGACTCCCAATCTTTCTCCAATCATCCCAGCTTTTCAGACCATTCTGCTTCCTTAAAGCCGATCAGCACGGTATCACCATCGATCAGCAGCGGGCGTTTCACCAGCATACCATTCGTGGCAAGAAGCTGCAGCTGTTCCTCTTCGCTCATGGCAGGAAGTTTGTCCTTCAGTTTCATTTCTTTATAAAGAAGGCCGCTGGTATTAAAGAACTTTTTAAGTGGAAAGCCGCTCTTAGAATACCATTCCTTTAACTCACCGCAGGTTGGATTCACATCCACGATGTTGCGCTCGGTATATTCTATTTTCTGTGCATCTAACCATTTTTTCGCTTTCTGGCAGGTTGAGCATTTTGGGTAACATATAAATAACATTTCTCCATCTCCAATCAAATATAATTTATCCATAATCCTGTATCTTTTGCCGGAATCATTTCAGCACAGGAACGGAGGATCGGCAATTATTTTCCTTCTTCCAAGATCAATTCCAGCACCTTCATCGGCTTCGGAATCCAGCCCATCTATCTTATATAGACGAGCTGTTTGAGCTCTTTTGGTCTTTCCTTTTTCACAATTATGCAATAATAATCTATAACTTTGCACATACCAAATCATACAAAGCACTCATAAGTTCTTCCCCGTTCCGGCATTCTGCGACCATCGAAATAACCGCATTCTTGTCCGGAAGGATCATGGAAATCTGAGAATATTTTCCATCCGCCCGGTAGGAATTGTATTCTCCTCTCCAGAAAAGATAACCATAATTGTCTGTATCGGATGCTGCTGTACTTTCTTCTATCCATTTTTCGGATAAAATCTGTTTTCCATTCCATTTTCCCTTATTCAGGTAAAACAATCCGAATTTATGAAGTTCAGAAAGTGTAAGGAACAATCCACCTGCGCCAAAACTGTTTCCAAGAGGATCCGTCTCCCATGTCGGCCGCTTGATTCCAAGATGTTTAAAAAGCCTTGGTGTAAGATAAGAGACCAGATCGCATCCGGAACGTCTCTGTACAAGAATGCCTGCCAAGTAGGGACCAACATTATTATATACAAAATGTGTACCTGGCTTATATTGAAACGGAATCGCCAAAGACATTTTTACCCAGTCATCCTCCTGGTATAATGGCCGCTGTTCTCCCATAAGGCTGCCCTGTTCCTGTCCTAAACACATCGTAAGCAGGTCTCGAACCGTTGCCATTTTCAGATTATCATCGATCACATCGGGTAAATCTTCGGGAAAGGCATCCGTCAGTTTTTCATCTAAAGACAGTAATCCTTCCTGGACAGCAAAACCAACTGCACAGGATGTGAAGCTCTTCGTTGCAGAATAGATATTTCTACGGCATTCGGGTTCGCTGTACCATTCATTTATGAGGTCGCCATCTTTTGTGACCTTTATTCCAAGGACGTGAAAGGTTTTTGCAGCTCCTATAAAATCAGATATGTCCATAGCTAGGTTCCTCCTTTATTTTTACTATAATAATTTGTAGTATCTTTGCCATGTTGTCTTTCTGAAATTTTTATAAACCTATGTATATTTCCTCCTCATCAACCACTTCTGATCAATGCATTTCACCTCACCATCAAACCGAATATGAAGATGAACTCCGCCAGATCTCAGATTAATCTTTTCTATGATTCCATCTCCGAATTTCGGATGTGTGATATTGTCTCCAATTTTATATTGAACAACTTCATCCTTCTGCTTCTGTGCTTTCTGCTGGCGCTGATACGTATCTCGAATCGGCACTGTCTTATCATGAATCCGGCTTTTTAATACTTTATCATAGTTATGATCCAACAGCGCCTCTCCTGCCTTATAATAAGGTGTCGGTGCTGCACCTATAAGAGAACAACAATATTTCCACGCACTTCCATGTGTTCCAGCCTGCCATTTATACTTCTCAGGTATCCGCATATTGTACTGCATGTAATGCGCATATTCATGCTTGAATAAATCGATACGGTCCTCTTTTGACAACGGATTGTTGACTCCATACGCAACAAAGAGCAGGGAAAAATGAAAATGTTCCTTTTCATGAGCACTCTGCCTTGTATAGGATCCCAGAGAATCTGTCTCAAATCCAAATGTTACCGGTATTTTTGCTCCGTTCAAATGAAACTTCTGGTCCAGGTCCTGATACAAATTCTGGATTAATGCTGTCAAGATCGGGATTTCTTTCTGTAACTGCTGGCGTAAAAACTGGTTTTCTTGATCATAATAAGTCATTCTTTCATGTTTCCTCCTGGCTTTTCTATTGCCACTTCTTCCATATCTCCGGCTGATAACCGAGCGTAGAAAGTTTTCCATTTCTGACCACTGGTGTCTTAATTACAGATGGATTTTCCATCACTTTCTGAAGCTTATCCTCATCAGCAATGTATTTAATCAAAGCTAATAAATCCTTGTCTTTGCCATCCCAATTAATCATATTTTCCAGTCCGCCATTTGCCTGAGCTACAGAATTAAATTCTCCTTTGCTCATGCCTTTTTCCTTCATATCTACAAACTGATACTTGATGCCGCGCTCTTTGAAAAAACGCTCGGCTTTCTTTGTATCGTTGCATTTCTTTGTTCCAAATATTTGTATGTTCATTGTAATGTTCCCTTCTAGCTCCAAAATTATATTTAATTCTTCGGATTATCCCTTTCGCAATAAAGCACTATAACAACTGTGTCATTAATCCTCAATAACCAGTACCTTCTCACCCTATCACATTTCCGAGATAATCACACCTTCACTTAAGGCGACTTGATTCCATACTTTACAGATCAGTTCATACTTATTTCAACTCACGTCTTTATGGAATACGACTGTAAGAAGATCCAACTTTACAAATTTCTTTTTTTCTATTTTCTAGATTTTTTCTTCAATATATCCCGTTTTCTGTAGTAACCGACTCTTCCATCGTATCTGATATTTCCTATACGCACTGGAATGTATTTCCTGTGTTTTACATTTATTCGCAACAATTCGGTATTGCAATTGATATTCCACTAGCTGAGACCGCAAAGCATTTTCCGTTGCCTCTAGTTGACTGGCAGCCTTCACAAGATCCGATCCTTTTAATTCAATCAAATATGCTGTCTTGGAGGTTTCGTTCATAAGAAGATAATCACATCTGTCACCTGTTTTAATTACTTCTCCGTCTATCTGATAATGTGTTACTTCCGAATTTGAAACATTATTTGCTTTATGATATTGTGGATTCCCTTTATCTCGAGAAACAATCTGTTTCGCATTTTTGCCACATAAAGATATAAATCCGTTTAACGGCATTAGAACACCACACTTTCTTCATTGGTAGTCTGTAGTTCCAGCAATCGTTCAAAATCTTCATTAATCACTTTGGAGATTTCGTCAATTTTTTCATTTTGAATCATATGAATATCTGCATCCATACAATTTTCAATTGTTCCATTTTTTACAAACCAAGAATCAAATGCATTATAATCCAGCCATAAAGATTCCCGAATAATTTTGTTTGCTTCTTTTCTCGCCTGTGGCGAAATCGTTTTTGCATATAATAAATTATTTAACGTTCCCAATACATACGGGCTATGTGTTGTCAGTACAATCGAATGTCCACAGTTATTGACTAATGCAATCAATTCCGTAATATATTTCTGTGATTCCGGAAACAAATGTGACTCCGGCTCTTCAATAATAAATAGAATTTCTTTTTGTTGAACTAAGTAGTAAAACAATAGATTCAAAATCCAGACACATTCCTGCTGCCCCGAAGACGAAAAGTTTATCTTTACATATTTCCCATCCTCTAAAACAATCTGTTCTTCTCCATTGCTATAACGGTAAGTTCCACGCAGTATTTTCTGAGTTAAATCCAGTGCCTGCACCACAAGTCGCGGTGACAATCCAGAACGCCCCGATGAATAAGCTAAGCCCTGCAGCCCCTCTGAAAATTCTGGTTTTAATCGAAGTATCCTCTCCAGGTAATCTTTTGTGCAGGTATCCAAAGATCTTTTCTGCATATCATCCATTGTGGCATAAATATAACTCAATTGCTGAGAAAGCAGCGTAATCATACTGCGTCCTGCCGGAATATAGACGACAGAACAAGAATCCTCAAAAATCTCATATAAATTCTTTTTAAAAATCCTCAGATCCTCTTCAGAGACTCCCAATGGTGTTACAGAAAGTGTATGGTTATTTGCTTTCAAAAAACGAATCAGTTCATTACTCATCGTGATCCAAATGTAGTTTGGTGTAGAATATCTGCTATCATTTTCCAAAGAAATCTTAACATAGCATGCCTCAGTAAAATGATATTCCATGTACATGTCGTTTGGCATGCCCCATGATGATCCAAAGGTTCTTAAAAATTTTTCACGCAAATAATTTTCAAGAGCTTTTCTCAAAGTAATTCCATGTTCTATACTAAGAGTACTTTTCGCTCCATATACAGGTGTCGCATCCAATGCCTGCGATTTTGCAAGCTCGATGATATCATCTTTAATTGTTCTAAAATAATAAATTGCTTTGGCAATTGTACTCTTTCCAGATGCCTGAAAACCCGTAAAGTTCATAAATTGGGAACACTCCAGTTCACAGGTCTCAACAGGACCGAGTTTGTTGATAATTAATTTTGGCAATGTATATTACTCCTTGTCTCATTTATAATAGTTATTGGTTTAATTGGGTTTTGAAAAACATTTTTTCCTCATCATATTCTTACATGAAATCTAGCTAAAACATCATTCTTAAGGGATCATCATAAAATCTTTCCATAGATTTTTCTGGGCTGGTATGATATATTTATGTTTTCTTTAGATTTTTTATTTTCTCTTTCGAGTACCAGACCCAATGTGTACCACGGACAAAGTTGCTGCGATAAGTTGTTTAAGTTTTGTATACATATTTATCTTTACCTCCACATTAAATTATAGTTGATTCATCATAATCTCCAGAAAAACTGATTTTTCCGCTTTTACTACATTTTGCTTTACAACTTGCGCTATTATTATATTTACCACTCTTTTTGAGCGTATAGTTTCCTATAATAGAGGCACTTCCGTCATCGCTTTCTTCATCGCTTAGATTATATGTTCCGCTCCATCCAGAAGCTGTTGGATTATGATAGCCACTTGAACCAGTTGCTGTTGCTGATGATCCAGTATATTCAAAAGTTCCATCTAAACCATATACGGATACAATCTCTTTGCTTGAAGTTAGGCGAAACCAACCCTCCATAGAAAAACTTTTTGCGCGCGCACGAGTTAAATTGTTTACTTTAATTACTACTTCCGTGTAAACTTCTTCGCTTATGTCTAACTTAACTGGAATGGTTGTAATACCATTTTGTACAGTGATATCGGCTGGATCAGCTAATGCAAGCGCTTCTTCAAGGGAGATTTCAAATGATGTATTTTGTTGCCTGTCATTTGATTCTGCCGCAAACGTTGGTAAAGGAAATGAAAATAATAATGTAAAAGCAATCAATAATGGAAATAATTTTTTCATATCACATGCCCTCCATCAAATAAGATTTGTTTTAGAATCTGTTTCTCTTCTTGAAAAAGAAAAATGCACAACCAAATACTGACAAAGCTAATATCCCCCAAATAAACCGAGCATAGGTTACTTGAGAATGATCAACATCTTTAACATCTGTTCCGCCAGCCATATCCGAATTTGCTTCTGGTAAATCATTAGCAATTTCTTTTACTTGTTCGTAATCATAAATTACAGAATTACTTCTTGCATAAGTGACTAAATTTTCATCATAAGCTGTTGCGGTAACAGGAACAATTTCTTCTATTACACCATCACTATTAGGAATGAGGGCAACAACATCTTGGAATATTGGTAAACCGCCAACCAATATTGTATCTGCTGGAATTTCATCGATGATACTTGAAAGTTTTTTTTCATAATCATAGTTTGAATTTCCATTTTTGTATAATGCAAGGCTAGAAATGACCCATTTCCCCGCATTATCTAATACCTCTTGCTGTTCTTCCTCAGAAAGAATAGCTTTTGCATTCTCACTTAATGGAAGCCCCTTTTGGAAATTAACTACCACGGTTCCATTAACTGTATCAATCGGTAACAGATAAATATAGTTTCCGTTTTCAAGTGCATTTTCAATTTCACCTGCTACGTTAGTGGATAATTTAAAAACATTTGTATCGACATATATTTTGAAAGCACTGTCATAATTTATGTCCTCTGCTGTAATGGATATGTTTTTATCACTGTATACATCATTAACAGCGGTTACAATTTTGTCTGAAATGTTGCTTAATTCCGATTCGGCGTTGCCCGAAAAATCGGATGCAAATGCTGTTGCAGAAAACATGAACATCATAGAAAGCGTTAATAAGCAAGTGATTATTTTTTTCATATTCGTTACCTCCGTAAGCGCCAAATAATAATGCGGTTAGATACAAGATTACTCCAGCCCTTTGCGAGTTGGAGTAATTCACTATAATTCACATGCGATTTTTGATAGATTGGAGTTTTTCACTCCAAGGTGCCAGTTCCGCCAGCTGTTCATCGGTCATATTT
>NZ_QUGO01000003.1:244987-295343 GCF_003479105.1 Blautia sp. AF19-13LB | reverse complement strand
CCAAAATGCCCGCACACCGCCTTTGGATGAAAAGCGGCGCTTCTGGACGCGCGGTAAATTTCTATCATTCTGCCGTACAGAATAACCGTGATAAGCACCGACATGATTTTCATGCAAAGGCTCACAAGGCTTGTTTCCATAACGAGCAAAAGCAGTTCGGGGATTTCCATAGCGTCAAGTCCGGCTTGCATGGACGAGAGGGCGGCGTCAACGTCGATATTCGTATTGCCGCCGATCACGCCCGCCGCGCCGGAAACAACGTGCTGCGCCATATCGAACACCGCCATAGTGATAGTAAAGGTGTGGGTAACGAGATACACCGCTACCCACGCCTTGAAAAACCACTTAAAGAACATGAACGTGTCAATATCGTGCATATTGTTCTTTTCCGTTACCATGCTGATAAGCTCCACGCATAGAACGTAGGTAATGACAAGCCCCGCAATGGGTACAATCACATTTTCCGATAAACTCTGTATCATGGAAAATATGCCTGCGTTCCACCCCTGCGGGGTCTTGCCTACCTCTGCGGCGATAGTTCCGACTTTTTCGTTTACGTCCCCGAACATAGTTGACAGATTACCGTTAATGGCTCCAATGAGGATTTCCTTTATCCATTCGTTAATCGCGTCAAGTATGCTCTGCATAGGCAGTTACCCGCCGCTTAACCGAACAGGCCGGAAAGCAGAGGTACAAGGGTGCCACCGATAAGGGCAACGCCGCCGCCCGCCATGAGCTGCTTCATGCCCTGGCTTTTTGCTCATGTGAGATAAAGAAGTAAAAGAAGTGTAAAAAATTTTGCCGTTCCCTGTCCGGCTGACTGCCGGACGGGTCGGGCTTTAGTCGGGCAACTCTACCTTGCCGACAAAAGAGTAATAGATTTCGATTTCCTGTCTGCGGAGCTTCCCCCGGCGTTTCCCGTCAAGGGCTTCCGATTCGTGGATTACGATTTTCTCCACAAACTCCCGCAACAGGGTAGGGGTGAGTTCCTCAAAGCTGGTGTACTTGCGTACCACTTTCATAAACTTTTCAGCGTTTGCCGTGGCTTCCAGCGTTTTAGAAAGTTCGCCCTGCAAAGCGGCGGCTTTCTCTTTCAGTTCCTTTTGCTCGGCTTCGTAGTCTGCCGAAAGTTCCGTGAAACGCTCGTCCGATATGCGCCCGGTCACGCTGTCCTCATACAGCCGCTTGAAGATAGCGGAGAGTTCCGCAATCCGCTTTTCTGCCGCTTCCAGTTCTTTCTTTTTGGCGGCGTTCCGGCGTTTGCTCCCGTCCTCGGTCTGCTCGGTCAACAGCTTCATAAACCGGGCTTCATGCTTTGCGGCGTAGCTGGTGACTTTCCGTAAATTCTCGGTCACTCCCTCGGTCAAGAGGTCGGTGCGGATAAAGTGCGCCGTACAGTCTGCCGTACGCTTCTTGTAGCTGCCGCATATATAGCAGTCCTGCCGCCTTTTGTCCGTCTGATACCTCTGCTGGTACATCACGCTGCCGCAGTCCGCACAAAAGAGCAAGCCGGAGAACAAGCCCACTTCATCATAGCGGTTGGGGCGTTTGCGCTGTTTGCGCAGCTCCTGCACACGCTCCCATGTGTCTTTGTCGATTATCTGCTCATGGTGGTTCTCAAAGATAACCTGTTTTTCTTCGGGGTTCTCCTTGCTCTGCTTTACCTTGTAGGACACTTTCTCGGTCTTGAAGTTCACAAGGCAGCCCGTGTACTCCCTGTTTTCAAGGATATGCGCCACGGTGTTTGTCGCCCATCTGCACTCATAGCCGGGGTGGTAGCGGCGTGTGCTTCCCGTCCGGCGGTATTCCAGCGTTCCCGGCGTGGGGATTTCCTGCTCCGTGAGCATACGCGCTATCTTGGTCGGTCCATTCCCGGCAAGGCATAAGCTGTATATCTGCCTTACTACCGGGGCGGCTTCTTCGTCAATGATGAAATTTTCGTCCCCGTCCATGAGGTAGCCGTACACGGGCTTGCTTGTGACAGGCTTCCCACTCATGCCTTTTGAGCGTTTTACCGCCCGGATTTTCTTGCTCGTATCCCTCACCAGCCATTCATTAAAAATATTACGCAAGGGGGCAAAATCGTTGTCGCCCTGTGCGCTGTCCACTCCGTCATTGATAGCGATAAAGCGGACGCCTTTCTGTGGGAAAATCATTTCTGTGTACATTCCCACTTGTAAGTAATTTCGCCCTAACCGTGACATATCCTTTACTATGACTGTGCCGACTTTCCCGGCTTCAATGTCCGCAAGCATGGCTTGAAAACCGGGTCTTTGGAAGTTCGCGCCGGAAAATCCGTCATCAGTGTACCATTTGAGGTTGTTAAAGCCGTTCTGCTTGGCGTAGTTTTCAAGGATTCGCTTCTGATTGCTGATAGAATTGCTCTCGCCTTGCAGCTCGTCCTCATGGGATAACCTCGGATAAAGGGCGGTGATAAGTGTTGTGGCGGTCTGTCTTGACATAGATTCCTCCGTTTCCGACAGCCAGCCCACTATTCCGTATGTCTATTATACCATAGGTCATGGCTGGCTGTACAGTCCTTTTTGTTACTTTATGGCACATAATGTCGAATATTTTTTATCAAGGAATGTCGCTCTATATGGCATGGGCGGCTGTTCCCCCGGCTGCGCTTTCCGCTTCCAGCACTTTCATCATTTTGTCGGCGGCAGTGGCGGTGGTGTCCTGTTTGAAATAGCCGGAAACCACAAGGACGGTGTTTCCCCGGCGTATCTCGGTTACGCAGTCCGGGCGGCGGGCAGTAGTGGCGGTGTTCCTGTTGGGGGTATTGGTCATAGGCTCTCCTTTCCGTTCATCAGCGTTTTCAGCCGTTCCATTTTCTCCTGTGCCGTGGCTTTTCTGAAATTCTCCCCGGTGAAGCAGACGGGGGAACACATTTCAAGCAGGCGGTCATAAATCCGGGCGTGGGGCGTGTCCTCCGGGTTCTGCAATTCTTCCAGCGTGAGGTTGGTCGTCACGATCAGCGGCTTGTTGCTGCGGTATCGGCTGTCAACCACGTTATAGACTTGCTCTAAGCCGTATTCCGTGCCGCGCTCCATGCCGAAATCGTCAAGGATAAGCAGGGGGAAGCGGCAGAGGCGGTCTATGTATTCGTTCCTGTCCTTATAGCTGGCGGCAAGGTCGTTGAGTATCAAGGCAAAGTTCGTCATGCACACGGAAATCTCTTTCTCCATGAGGGCGTTAGCGATACAC
Source organism: Blautia sp. AF19-13LB (assembly GCF_003479105.1). Taxonomy (NCBI): domain Bacteria; kingdom Bacillati; phylum Bacillota; class Clostridia; order Lachnospirales; family Lachnospiraceae; genus Blautia; species Blautia sp. AF19-13LB. The sequence goes on along the minus strand of NZ_QUGO01000003.1, from coordinate 292,133 downwards.
CCGGCAAAATAGCTTTTTCCCGCGCCGACTTTCCCCCATAAAAGGTAGCCGATATTCTCCGCTTTCATATCCTCCCAATGCGCCACATAGAAGTGCGCCTTATCCATTTGCGGGCATTTCCCGTTGTCGTTCTCAAACGTCCATTCCCTCATAGCCGGGTCGGTGAAGCCCTTTCTTTTCAGCCGTTCGACTTCCTCCCGGTGCTTCTGTTCCCTGTCGGCGGCTTCCCGCTTTTCCCGGTCTGCCCGTTTGCAGTCACATTCCTTGGGGTGTCGGTCGCGTCCGAAAAGCGTCTTTCCCTCCGCAAAATAGGCTTCTTTGGGCTGGCGGCATTTCCCGCAGTATAAAAGCCCGTCCCCGCCTGTGTAGTCCCCCGGCTCGGCTTCCTGTGCCGTGGCAAGCCGGAAAATAGCGTTATCGTAATCGCACATAAAATCGTTCCTCCTTATTCATGGTCTTTTACGCCCTGTTTACGGGGCGTTCTATTTCTATTGTCAAAGGCTCTCGCCCTCCCGGTAGGAATAATCGGGTATCTTTTGCTTTGGTGCTTTCTTTGCTTCATCATCAGCCGCCCATCGCCGGATAGTGGCGGCATGATTCCTGTATTTCTTTCCGCTGGAAGCGATATAGCCGGATAAGCGGTCTATGTAATATTCCCATTTGCCGGGAAGCTCCGTTTGCAGTTCTGCAAGCTCCTTTTCTGACAGGAATACGTTTTTATATCTGCCAAAAGGGGCGCGGGCGGTCTGTCCTGTCTTTATCTCTCCCTCTCTCTTTATCTCTAACTCTATATCTATCTCTTTCTCTATCTCTAACTCTCTCTCTGGTGGACAAATGTCCGCGGCATATGGTGGACATTTGTCCGCCACGGCTTCCGGCAATGTCTTTTGCTCCTGCAAAGCCCGCCTTGCGCGGCGTTTGCGCTCCCCCTCGGTAGAGGACTGACCGATTAAGAGTTCAATGTTGCTCATGTATAAAGCCCCGTTCTGCAACGGCTCTACAAGCCCCAGTTTCATAAAAATCTGCAAGGCTCTTTCCACTGTGCCGACTTGCTGGCGGGTGATTGTGGCTATCATCTGTGCGGTGTAGGGGATATTCTCGTCAAGCTGGAGCTTTCCCCCGTTCTTCAGCGATTTTAGGTACAGCTTCAAGAGAATGTTTGAATAGAGTACGCCGTCCTGCATACTTTCCAGCAGCACGATAGCGTCCTCGTCAAAATAGCTCTCTTTCAGCTTTAGGTAGTAATATTTGCGGTTGTCTGCCATTCGTTCCTCCTTATGGTCTGTTCTGTGGCTTCTGTCACGCTTTAGGACGCTGTTTTCATGGATAAAGGATATAAATACCGTCTACCCGTTGAGGGCGGTCAAAAAAGCCTTGATTTATGGGCTTCTTTCATAGCCTAAATGCGTAGAAAGGTGGTATCTTTTCCGCTGACGTTCCGATTCTTTCCGGCGGCGCACTTTTACGGCACAATCGGGGCAGTATTTCCCACGGTTTGACTTGGGGAGAAAATACGCGCCGCACTCGGTACAGCGTTTCAGTTCTGCCCGGTGGAACAGGGCGGCTTCCAGTTTCCCGTCCAGCGGCAGCACGGCGGCAGTAAACCAGCGGCATAAAAGCGAATAGCTGATACTCTGCACACATACGCAAGGCTCGCCATTATCCAGCAGGATACAGTTGCCGTTATCGTAATTGCAGCACTCATGCACAAGGCGGCACGCCGCCCGGTGCTGTAAATAGTCCATGTATGGGTGTTTACCGTTCATTTTCCCGCCCCTTTCCGCGCTCCGGCTCACGCCTTAAAATCTGCTCAATATTGCTCTTAACGGTCTGCAATTCCTTTGTTTTCTCTCTCTTTTCTCGGTACTCGTTGTAAAGCGTGTTTTTCTCCCTCATAAGCTGCTCAATCTCCGCTTGTAATGTCTTGGACGCTGGAAGTTTGGTAATGCCCTTTGCCTTAAAATACCGGGTGGCAGCTTCGGCTATCATAAAATCGCTTTCGTGCTGCTCCCGGTAGTTTTTGCGGGCTTTCTCCGTTTTCTGTGCTTTCAGCCCGTCACGGGCGGGCTTGGTCTTGATGTAGGCTAATAGCTGTTTCTGCAAGTCTTTCTTCTCCCGTAAAGTGCTTTCCACGGCTTTCAGTTCGGCATGGACACTGTTCAGTTCCGCGCTGGCGGCGGCAAGGGCGGCTTCCAGTTCCTCCGGGGAAGAAAAGCCGGATTCCTCGTAAATGCTCATGGTCGCCGCCATCTGTTTTAGGTTGTGGACAGCCGCCCAGCGGTCATATCCTATGCCCTTGCCCTCGGCTCGTTTCGCTTCCCGGTCTACCATGCGCTGTACAGCTTCCCGTTGGGAAGTGTCCTGTTTGGGTGTGTTTATGGCGGCTTTGTTACGCTGTAAACGCTCCCTTATGCTACGGGGGTGTTCCTTTTTGGGTGCGGGTGTTTCGGCGGCTCTGACGGCGTTCTGTGCGTTTAGGGTGAGTGCTTCCAGTACGGCGGCGCGGTCAAAATCATCACCCAATTTCCGGGCGGTGATTGGCTTCGTTCTGTCCGGCGTGAGATACGATAACCTCCCCCGGCTCTCCTTGACTGTCACGCCCTGTTGTAGCAGCTTCTCGGAAAAGTCCTCAAAAGAGAGGGCAGCGGACAGGGCGGTGCGGATCGTGCGCCGCAGCTTCTCCTTGTCGGTTTCAAATTTTGTAAGTTTGGGCGGCTCTCCTGTGGCGGTAGGGGAAGCGTTCTCTTTATCCAGTGCGGCTTGTCCTTTCCGCTTCGCCCAATACTCACGCTCGGTGACACGGTTCTTGCTCCCATGCAGTAAGTCAATCTGATAAAGGTTTTCCCGGTGGCACATCTCCATGACTTCCGCTTTGAAATACTCCATAGCAGCGTCCGTACAGCGGTGCTTGCAGCCCTCCCTTGTGTCCGCTGGTCTTTCCATGTAGGGCAGCAGCGGCACTTCCGCAATCCGCAAAGAATTGATTACGATATGCACATGAATGTTGCCGCTGTGGTTATGCCCGTCCGGGTGGGTGCATACAATGGCTTGGTGTCCGGGGAAATGTTCTCTGCAAAACTGTTCGCCTAACTGTTGCGCCCGGTCTACGGTCAAGCTGTTGTCGGCAGCGTCACGGGGGTCAAAACTGATAATATAGTGGTGGCTTTTCACGTCCTCACGTTTTTGGTTCTTGCCGTATTTCAGATTGGAGCGCATACAAGCGATTGCAAAATCTTCATCACCGCAATTCAGAGAGGAAATGAGATAGCCTGTCCTCGGAACAATCTGCCCGTTTTCATCAAGGGTGGGCTTCATGGTAAACTCGTCATGCTCAAAGGTTAGGTACTGCTCGGCAGCTCCATAGTCGGCATTTTTAGAGCTGATATGTTTGAATGTTGCCAACGGCTTCACCTACTTTCTGCAAGACTTCAAACTTCAAGGCGGCAAGCTCCGCTGTGGCGGCTCTTACTTCTTTTGAGAGGGCGTTATAAGGTGCGCCGTACTCGTTCAGACAGCGGGCAATCTGGTTCAAGTTGCCGCCGATTTTCCCGTATTCGGCTGTGAGTTTTCCAACGGCAGACAGCAATTCATCATTGACTGGGGAAACGGTGATAACCGGGCATATGCTCGACTTGATAAGGGCTTGCCGGATAAACTCGGCTTGGCTCATTTTGCATAAGGCGACACGCTCGGAAAACTCGGCGTATTCTTCCTCGGTCAAGCGTGTCTTGATTACCCTGTGGCGGTGGGGCGTGTTATATCTTTTCATGGTCGTAGACCTCCTTTCTTTTATGCTTTGCCATTTCACTAATAGGAGAAAAACAGGGGCAAAAGCGGAAGTGTTTTTTGAAAAATCCGAAAAAATTTTTTCGGTAGATTTTTCAAGCGGCGCAAGCCGCAAAAAGGCGGGCTTGGGGTGGCAACCCCAACAAGATTCCCGCAGGACAAAATAAGCCGGTAGGCGAAATTTGGTACTGTGGTAGAATCTTGCTCTAAGAAAGTGACGGATTCCGCTGTGTAGGCTTCTGCTGATACCCTCGACGGAGAGGGCGGGGCTTCTGCCAACTTTGCGGCAATATTTTTCCCGTCATTATTACTACGCACTGGAAGAAAAATATGGCAAAGTCCCCCGGAAAATCTTTTCGTGTTTTCGTAACAGTATTTGACAAAAACGGGCGCAAAAAAACAGGAAACCTTTTTCTGATTTCCTGTTTACTGACTGCCAAAAAGGGCGGCGGTTATTCGGTTGTCATTCCCCGGAAGCAAACTTGTAGCCTATGCCTAAAACGGTCTTTATGTAGGTGGGGTTTTTGCTGTCCGGCTCTATCTTTTTCCGTAGGTTGTAAATCACGTTGACAACACTTGAATGGCAGCTATCGCTATCCATGTTCCAAACGGCTTCAAAAATCTGTTCTTGTGTGAGGACATTGCCGGGATTGGAAGCAAGGAATACAAGGGTACTGTATTCAAGGCGGGTAAGGTTTATTTCCTCCCCGTCCCTAAATACCCGGCGTTGGTGCTGCCTTATTTCCAGTCCCGGAAAAAAGAGTGTAGGAAAAACACCAAAAGACATGGTTTCCATTTTAGCTTGATTGGCAGTTATTAACGATATAATTTGTTCATATAAGTTGTTCTGATTATCTGTCCGAATTATTATTAACTTATCCATGTGTTTTCATGACCTATTCTGTCTGCGCTAGTTTTGTATGTTTAGAAGTTGCATATATCAATGGGCTAACTTCTTTTTCACAAAATAAGCTAAGTCTATGGAGTGCTCTGGTACAGGCAACGTATAAGAGATTTTTATCATCTTCATCATAGTAGTTTTGATTGTCTGCATCACAAATTAAGACGGCATCAAATTCCAACCCCTTTGACATATATACTGGTATAATGAATACACCTTGTAACTCTGCTGCACTTCCATTTCTGATTATTTGTATATCTAGTTTGTGCTTTATTTTGTTATACAAGCAGATGGAATTATTTTCAGTTTTACAAATTAATCCTATTGACTGTAATCCTTTTTCTTGGCATGATTTTACCTCTTCAACAATCTTGTCAATAAAGACTTCGGAATTATCCGCAATAAATACTTCCGGGCTATCCCCTTTCCGATTAAAACTTTTTATCTGTGGACTTTGTTCTATGAATTTTAAGCTAAAATTTAATATCTCATTCGTACAACGGAAACTTTTGTTCAACACGATAAGAGAAGATTTTTTCTTATTCAGTATTTTATGAATTTCTTCATAGAAAGATATATCCTCTTTTTTGGCAAGGGTTTGTTTCATATCCCCTAAGATTGTAAATTTAGCATTTGGAAATAATAAGCCGAATATTTCATATTGAAGCGGGTAATAGTCTTGAGCTTCATCAATGACAACCTGCTTGATATTTTTATATTCATTCGTTCCGTATATTTTTAAATATAAATAAAGCATTGCTATTGCGTCATCATAGTATATACAGCCTGCTTCCAGATTTTCTTTCGTATATTCCCGGATTTCCTTTATGCTCTCTGAGGAATTATTATTTTGCAATAAACTGAAAAAATAGGATTCATTGCTAAATAATGTTTTATACAACTCAAATATATCAATTTTTATAAATTTTTGTATTTCCTGCTTTACTAAATTTTTTTCTGCTTTATGTCCCCGTCCCTTTCCTGTTCCAAATATTAGTTCTAAAATATAATCTTCTAATTGCTCTAACTTTATGCCTAATGGAGTTTCTGTTCTTCCCAGTATCTTATCTTGTAGAGTCTGCCTGTTTACAACACATGTTCCTTCATAATAAACATCATCAAATTCTATCCATTGGCATGGAATATCATAAATAAATTTGTCTAATATTTCCCCAAAAAGTTTTGACGCTTTAAACTCGATACTGTCTTTATAAATTTTTTTGTATTGTGAGGGAGCAATTATTTTTTCTAAAAAATCGTTCTTGGACTGAATTTTCCTGCCTTTTAACAGCATTTTTAGAATATCCTCAAATACAACGGAGATAACATTATCTTCTCCCAATTCGGGCAACACATTAGAAATATATTGCTCAAATATAGTATTAGGGGAAATAATCATAATATTATTTGCGGACAACTTTGTCTGTAATCCTTGATACATAAGATAAGCTGCCCGATGAAGGGCAATGGAAGTTTTACCGCTTCCTGCCACGCCCTGCACCATTAACAGGTCGTTTTCCATATCTCTGATAACAGCGTCCTGTTCTTGTTGTATTGTTTCAACTATCGCTTTCATTTTGGCGGTGGTATTCTGTGATAATAGTTGTCTTAAAAATTCATCAACAATCTGCACATCTGTATCAAAAAAATACTTTAACACTCCATTCTTTATTTCATACTGACGTTTTAATTTGAGTTCACCTGTTACCCGCCCGCATGGAGCGTCATAAAATGCTTCTCCTTTCATAAAGCGGTAAAAAATACTTGCAATCGGTGATCGCCAATCATAAACATACATCTCCTGATAACTGTTTTTCCGTAGAGAGGAACGTCCGATATATATTTTTTCACATTCTTCCTCATCATCAAATTTAAAATCAATACGGGCAAAATATGGTGATTTTATCATGTTTTCCAGTAAAAGTATTCTGTGTTCTTCTTCTTCATAATCTACAATTTTATCTGTAACAGGGTTCATATATTGACTTAACTCAACAAGTGCCTCAAATCCGTCAGAAGTGTATAGATTTGTAACACTATGTGTTGCGTTTTCACGAACTTCTTTTTTGGCTTCGATAATTTGTGATTTCTTTTTTTCTGCTGCTTCTTTTGCTTGTTTTAATTGTTCCTCGGCTAAAGATATAGTTTGCTTTAATCTTATTTCTTCGTACTCTCTTTCTGATTGATTATTTCCCATAAAAAATACCCTCCTTGATAAAAAACAACAGAAAAATTCTCACTGATACATTGCTAGGCTAGTTTAGCACACGTTTGCCTATATAAACAGTCTTGTAATCATGAAATTTGTATGATACTATTATGGTGGGAGAGAGAATACAAAAATATTGTATATGCAATAGTAAAAAGGTCAGTAGCCTTTCCCATTATCCCATATCTTCAGCAGACAGGAATACAAGCCCAGTAAATTCTTCTTACAGAACGTGGGAAAGCTGCACCTTAGCTTTCCATGTCCTGTGAATAGAGTTATCCATGATTCCATAGCCTGTTATGCACATTTCCATAATGCTTGTCTTTGGTTCTTTTGTTCGGAATAGTGTGGTGCTGGCGGTCTATCTCTTGTTTTCGGTTGCTTGCTTCTTTACCGTACATGAGCATTGGCGCCGGGGTTGTCGTTGCCGTAACCTTCCAGCAGGTTGATAACGCCCCAGATACCGAGACCGGCACCGAGCGCGATAACGAGGGTCTGAAGAACGGTGATTGCCTGTTCAAAAAATGCCATAATATAACTCCTTTCTGCCGCTGTGCGGCTGCCCGAAAAAGGGCATAAAAAACGGCGGTCAGTTTTCGATAACTGCCGCGGTCATAAGTCCCCGCGCTGCGTTTGTTGCTGCGGCGCGGCGGTATTCAGTTGTAAGGGTGCGGCTTCCTGCCGCGATACGCGCAAGGAGTAGGGGCGCGTACCATGTAGCCCGTGTTTATTATTTTTACTTTAAGCTCCCTCCTTTTCAAAAAGTGGTGTGTAGACAGGCATAATGCCGTACTGCCGTTCCCGGACAGCTTCGATATACTTGATATAGGAAATACCTGCCTGTCTTGTCCTGCGTTCCTGTTCCCGCTGCATTTCCTCGGCAGCTTCCACAAGCCCGCTGATAGCCCGGATTAGCTGCTGTTTTGCCTTTTTCTTTCTGATACGCTTATTCATTTTCTGTGTCCTCCTGCAAATCTGCTTCGTCAACTTCGTAATAGTCAAATACCTCGTCCGGCTTTACGATTGCAGGACGGCGGCGCAAGTGCTTTTCCATGTCAAAGGCATTTTTCTTGTCAAAGTCGGAAAGGTACTTGTACTTCGGGTGTTTGGTAATATCGTATTTTTCGGAGAAGAACGGACGCACCCCGCGTAGTTGCAAGATACATTTCCCGCCGTCCATGACCGCAATTTCATCTTCGCTCATAAGCTGCTTGCCTAACTTCTGATAGTTCAGCCCGTGGGAAAGCTCCCGTCCTCTTGTTTCGGAAGTGTTGAAGCTGTCAATGGTTTCTTTCCCCAAGATTTCCGACATTTCTTTAAGGGTCGTTTTCTCCTTGCCGCCCAAGAACAGGGTCGTATCGCAGTTGCCGACAATGGTATCGGCGTTGTCCTTGTAGATAGCCTTTAGCTGCGACTGGCTCTGCAAGATGATGGACGCGGAGATTTCGCGGCTCCTTATCGTGGCAATGAGTTTTTCAAACTTCGGTATCTGCCCGATATTTGCAAACTCGTCAAGCAGACAGCGCACATGAACAGGTAGCCGCCCGCCGTACACATCATCTGCCTTGTCACAAAGCAGATTGAAAAGCTGTGTGTAAAGGATTGATACAACAAAGTTAAAGGTGTCGTCGGTGTCGGAGATAATAACAAAAAGCGCGGTCTTTCGGTCGCCTAAGGTGTCAAGCTCCATTTCGTCGGTTTCCATCAGCTCGCGCAGTTCCCGAATGTCAAAGGGGGCAAGACGCGCACCGCAGGAAATGAGGATAGAGCTTCTTGTTTTTCCGGCAGACAGCAAAAACTTCTTGTACTGGCGCACCGCAAAATGTTCCGGGTCTTTTTCCTCCAAGCGTTCAAACATGAGGTCAACGGGGGATTGAAATTCCGGGTCGTCCTCGCGGGCTTCCGACGCATTTATCATTTCAAGCAGCGTCGTAAAGTTTTTCTCATTCTCCGGGGCTTCGTACCAGATGTAGCCGATAAGGGCGCAGTAAAAAAGCCGTTCCGATTTCACCCAAAAATCCTCGCCGGATTTTTCCCCGTCGCCTTTGGTGTTGGCGATAATGGTATTTACCAGTTTCAAAATATCCTTTTCGCTGCGCAGATAGGCGAAGGGATTGTACCGCATGGATTTCTTGAAATTGATGGTGTTTAGCACTTTGATTTTGTACCCGCCCCGCTGCAAGAGCTTCCCGCACTCGATTAAAACCGTTCCTTTCGGGTCAGTGACTACATAGCTGCTGTGCATTTGCATTAAGTTGGGCTTTACAAAAAACCTCGTTTTGCCGCTGCCGGAGCCGCCGATGACAAGTACATTTTTGTTTCGTGCATATTTCGGGTGCTTCGGGCGGCTTGACATCATCAGCCGTTCGGTCTGCGTCAGCAGCACGTTATTTTCAAAAATGGGGTCGATATACGGCTTTATATCCTCGGCATTGCCCCAACGTGCAGAGCCGTACTCCATGCCCTTACGGTATTTCTTTGCGTTCTTGCCTTTCACATAGACCGCAAGCCGGATAACGACAGCCCCGACAATGCCGATAAGCAAGTCCATAGGGGCGAAACTCGGCAGGGCATTTGAAAAGGCGGCAGAAAAGCCGCTGCCAATGGAAAGCAGCTTGCCGGAGAGGTCAGCCCCCGGAGAGAGCCGCACCGCCTGTCCGACTTTATCAAAGAGATACACAAAGAGCAGATAGGGGGCGTTTAGGATAAGCAGCTTCTTGATATTCGGCTTCATAGCGATACCTCCCTGTCCTTGTGTTTTGTCTTTTGACGGTTCGCATTAAGCTGCTTTGCTGCGTCCCGGAATGTGGCAAGTGCCTTTCGGATAGAGGGCTTTTGCTCCTGTGTCAGCTTCTTTGCGGAAAACTCCTTAAAGGCTGCGGTCAGAGCGTCCGCGTCCCGCCCCTTGAAAAATACAAGATAACGGGGCGGCGTTTCGGTGCTGTCTTTCTTTAGGGCAAAGTCGATACCGTATTTTTTTGCCGTCTGCTCAAAGGCTTTGATATTGCCCTCGGTTATCTCAATGTTGGAAAGCCCCGCGTTCTGCTTCGCAAGCTGCTTTAGGGTCTGCTTCCCGTGGGGCTGTTTTTCCTGCTGCTTTTTTGCCTGTGCAAGCATGGCTTTGATTGCCTTTTGCAGCATTTCAGCGGTCAGCTTTGCTCCCTTGACAGAGAGCGCAACCACTTTTTCGTTGATTTCATCTTGCAATGTTTACCGTTCCTCCTTTCCCGATAGTGATAGTGTTCTTTTGGGCGTGAAAAAAGGGCGTCCGTTCTTCACGCCGCCCTGTTAAATCCGTACCCGCAGCCCGTTCAAATCCTCGGCGCGGATACCTACAAGATACCAGTTGTCCCCGTACTCAATGCGGGTAGGCTTCCATTTGCCGCCTGTGAATACGTCCATGCACTCGCCGCAATGCAAGCCGCCGTAATAGTCGGCAATATCAAAGCGAATGTCGTAGCGGTCAGCGGTTTCATCAAAAATCAAAGCTCCTGTTTTCTGTGTCATGTGGTAAATCCTCCTTTTTTCGTTTACAGGCTTTCGCCCTCATTGTAGGTGTAATAGTCCGGGTCGCCGTACTTCGGCTTTCTCGGTGCAAGTGCGCCGCTTGCCATATCGTGAGCGACAAGGGAAGTATAGTAGCTGTCAATGGTAGACGGGGCATTGAAAAGCACCGCCTTTAGGTACTGCTTGATGTTGCGGATTTTGGTGGTGTTCTCCTGCATACAGTCAAGCACAAAGCGGATATGTTCGCTGTTCAGCTTCATAAACTTTGACTTCACAAGTTCGGCGGGGTAATCGTCCCCGGCAATACGGATTTTCTTTCTTGACGTACAGAGTGTTTCAAGGATAATGTCAACAATCTCATTCAGACGGTCATGGTCAAACTTCATATCCTGCAAGAGAATGTCATACTCGATATTGTCCTTGATGATTTCCTCATACACTCTATAAGCGTCGTTCCTTTCCGTTCTTTTCCTTTCCTGCGGCTGTGCCGTTTCGTCCTCGCCATAAGGCAGAGGGATAGGCGTTTGTTCCAAACGCCCGGAATGGATAGGAATGGAATGGGTAATTGATAAATCCGTATTTGATTTTTCTTTTTTTGGTAAGTTAGTTCTTGATATATCTTTATTTATTTGCGTTGGATTTTCCGACGTCGGATTATCCGTTGTCGGATTTTCCAATATCGGGTTAGCCGCTGTTGGATTTTCCAATATCGGATAATCCAATCCCGGCGGCTGCGGCTGCTCGTAAATGGTGTACTCGATAGCGGTCATTTTTCCTTTCTCGTCGCGCCCCTGCCGCCTTGTGATATATCCGGCTTTTTCAAGCTCCCAAATGGCGGTACGGATAGCGTCGATACTTTCCCGGTTGATGTAGGACAGCCCCGCAAGGGTATAGTCCCAATTTTCGGGAAGTGACAGCATTTGAGAAAGCAGCCCCTTTGCCTTTAGGGTAAGCTCCTTGTTGCGTAAGTGGTGGTTGCTCATTACGGTGTAGCCCGTTGTCCTTTCCACGCGGAAAACTGCCATAGCTTCATCACTCCTTTGCTGTGGATTTGTTACGCAGTAGAACGGCGATTTTGAGGGAAAAGGTATAAATCCCTTACCGCACGAAAAACGCGCCCGCAAAACCGCATAAATCAAGGCTTTTTCTGCTCCTACTGCGTAACATGAGGGCATAAAAATAGCGGCGTTCCTGTTCTCCCGGTGTGGGAGTAAGAAACGCCGCCTGTGCGGGTCTGTATTTAATTGTCGTCGGCGATTATGTCCTGCATGACTTCGCCAAAGTCAGCCGTAAGGGAAAACAGGAAGTATTCCAATACGTCGGGGTCTGCGCCCATAGGCTCGGCTTCCTCAGAAAAGGGCAAGCCCATAAGCCCGTACAGCAGCTTGACAACCTTAAAAAGTTTTTCCCTGTCTGCGGGGGTGTTCATGGTTACAAATACGTCCGTCAAGCGGTTAATGGTTTCCATGTCGCCGCCTGTCGTTACCCATACCATTTCCGCGAACGGCTGCGTGATTGCTCCGGCTACAAGGTTGATTTTATCCTTGTTGATTTCGCCGGACGGGAGTATAATACCCTTGTCTAAAAGTACGTTTTTCATGTCGTCCTCCTTCATTTTCGGTGCTGCGCTTGACGCTTTTTTGCCGCCCGCGCTTACAAAACGAGATTATGTGGAGATACGGCAAGATAAATGACGATATGCGGAAAACCTTGATTTTAAGCCATTTTCGCAAGGTTTTATAAACATTTGCGAGGACTTATAAAAGGTTTTGCGTCTATCAAATCAATAAAAAATAGTAAAAAAAAGTTGCAGGAAATTCGAGATGTGTTATAATCGTTTTTGATTTTGAATGAAAGCCCCGGACAGCAGCTATGGATGAGCCATGCTTGCATGAGCGAATTCATAGATATTGGCCGGGCAAGACGACATGAGTAAGTAGGGCGATAGCCCGGATTACGAATGTTGTCAGCAGTTACGGGAGCGACGCAGGCGCGGAGTAACTGGCTTTCATCATAGAGATGTCGCCGGCAGGCGACATTTCCTTTTAGAGAAACTTGTGACGGAAAAGAAAATATCAGAAGAGAAAAGCAGGAGGAAATCAATATGGCAGTAAAATATGTCTTTGTGACAGGCGGAGTAGTCTCTGGCCTTGGAAAGGGAATCACGGCGGCGTCCCTTGGACGGCTTTTAAAAGCCCGAGGATACAAAGTGACGATGCAGAAATTTGACCCGTACATCAACGTTGACCCGGGTACGATGAACCCGATTCAGCACGGCGAGGTTTTCGTTACCGATGACGGCACAGAGACAGACCTCGATCTCGGCCACTACGAGCGTTTCATCGACGAGAGCCTGGATAAAAATTCCAACGTGACGACCGGAAAAGTATACTGGTCTGTTCTGCAGAAAGAACGCCACGGTGATTTCGGCGGAGGCACCGTACAGGTCATTCCGCACATTACAAACGAAATCAAGAGCCGTTTCTACCGCGGAAAAGAAGTAGACGAGGAGCGTATTGCCATCATTGAGGTCGGCGGAACCGTCGGCGATATCGAGAGCCAGCCGTTTTTGGAGGCAATCCGCCAGTTCCAGCATGACGTCGGACACGAGAACGCCATTCTGATCCACGTTACCCTGATTCCATATCTGAAAGCTTCCGGTGAAATGAAAACAAAACCGACGCAGGCGAGCGTAAAAGAGCTGCAGGGAATCGGTATTCAGCCGGATGTCATCGTATGTCGGTCCGAGCATCCGCTGACCACTGAGATCAAAGATAAAATTGCTCTGTTCTGCAACGTTCCGTCAAGCCATGTTCTGCAGAACCTGGACGTGGAGTATCTGTATGAAGCTCCGCTTGCCATGGAGAAAGAGAACCTGGCGCAGGTTGTCTGCGAGAGCCTTCACCTTCCATGCCCGGAACCGGATCTGTCCGACTGGACCCATATGGTAGAAGCACTCCGCCATCCGAACAAAGAGGTGACGATTGCGCTCGTCGGAAAGTATATCCAGCTGCATGATGCATACCTGAGCGTTGTTGAGGCATTAAAACACGGCGGAATTGCAAGCCATGCAAACGTACACCTGAAATGGGTGGATTCCGAGCTGGTAACCGAGGAGAACGTGGCAGAGTATCTGAGCGATGTGGACGGTGTTCTGGTACCGGGCGGATTCGGAAACCGCGGTATCGAAGGCATGATCACAGCGATTCGATATGCAAGAGAGAACAAGATTCCGTTCCTCGGCCTCTGCCTCGGCATGCAGCTGACGATTGTTGAATATGCAAGAAACGTTCTCGGTTACCACGACGCACACAGCATCGAGATGAACCCGAACACCATGCACCCGGTGATCGCACTGATGCCGGATCAGGATGGAATCGAGGATATCGGCGGTACGTTACGTCTCGGCGCATATCCATGCGTCCTGGCAGACGGATCGAAGGCACAGGAGCTGTACGGTGAGAAAGAGATTTCCGAGCGTCACCGCCACCGCTATGAAGTAAACAACGATTTCCGGAAAGCACTGACCGAAAACGGCATGGTTCTCTCCGGTGTTTCTCCGGACGGAAGAATCGTTGAGATGGTAGAACTTTCAGATCATCCGTTCTACATCGCAACGCAGGCACATCCGGAGTTCAAATCCCGTCCGAACCGTCCGCATCCGCTGTTCCGCGGCCTGATTGCAGCAGCAGCCGAGTACCATGCAGCGAAATAATGGATCGAAAGTGTAGAAAATTATGTAAAATGCAGCAATAACCTAAGAAAGTAAAGAAAAATTGTAAAAAATTATATAAAAATTAAATTTGCTCTTTACAGGATGAAAAAAATAGAGTATAGTAAGGGCAATCCAAAAAGAACGGCGGGGAATGAAATGTTCCCCTCCATTCTTTTCTGGAAAACAAAAGAGAACCGAAAATAAGAAAAGGTAAAGGAAGGGAAGCCGTATGACACAGAGTAAAGAGCGTGTCATGGGAGAAGAAGGGCTGTACCGTTCTTCCTTTGAACACGACAACTGCGGTATCGGAGCAGTCGTGAACATCAAAGGTGAAAAATCCCATGCGACCGTAGAAAACGCATTAAAAATCGTAGAAAATCTTGAACATAGAGCCGGCAAAGACGCCGAGGGTAAAACAGGAGACGGAGTAGGAATCTTGTTGCAGATATCGCACAAATTCTTTTCCAAAGCCTGTTTGACCCTCGGTTTTTCATTAGGCGGAGAACGGGAATACGGCGTCGGCGTATTCTTCTTCCCACAAAATGAGCTGAAACGGAACCAGGCAAAAAAGATGTTTGAGATCATCGTGGAAAAAGAGGGACTGGAACTCCTTGGATGGAGAACCGTGCCGACCGTTCCGGAAGTTCTCGGCCATAAGGCAAGAGAGTGTATGCCTTACATCATGCAGGCATTCATCAAAAAACCGGAGGATGTGGAAAAGGGAATCGCTTTCGACCGTCGTCTGTACGTCGTACGCCGTGTTTTCGAACAGAGCAACGACAACACCTATGTGCCATCCCTTTCCAGCCGTACCATCGTATACAAAGGTATGTTCCTCGTAGGACAGCTCCGCACTTTCTTCCGTGATCTGCAGGATACAGATTATGAATCTGCCATCGCCATGGTGCATTCACGGTTCAGTACAAACACCAACCCGAGCTGGGAAAGAGCACATCCGAACCGTTTCATCGTACACAACGGTGAGATCAACACCATCCGCGGAAATGCTGACAAGATGCTGGCCCGTGAGGAGACGATGTCTTCCCCGATGCTGCAGGATGAACTTCATAAAGTGCTGCCGGTTGTCAACACACAGGGTTCTGACTCCGCGATGCTCGACAATACACTCGAGTTCCTGACCATGAGCGGTATGGATCTTCCGCTGGCTGTCATGATCACGATCCCGGAGCCATGGGCAAACAACGATACGATTTCCCAGGAGAAACGTGATTTCTATCAGTATTATGCAACGATGATGGAGCCGTGGGACGGACCGGCATCGATCCTGTTCTCCGACGGAGATGTGATGGGAGCAGTGCTTGACCGCAACGGTCTTCGTCCTTCCCGTTACTACATCACTAACGATGGATTTCTGATCCTCTCCTCTGAGGTCGGTGTTCTGGAAGTTCCGGAAGAAAAAATCGTCTTAAAAGAGCGTCTCCATCCGGGCAAGATGCTTCTCGTCAACACCGTACAGGGAAAAGTCTTAAACGATGAGGAAGTCAAAGAATATTACGCAAAGAAACAGCCGTACGGCGAATGGCTCGACAGTTATCTGGTACAGTTAAAGGATATCAAAATCCCGAATCTGCCGGTCGAAGAGTACACGAAAGAAGAGCGGATGCGCCTGCAGAAAGCGTTCGGCTACACCTACGAGGAGTACCGTTCCTCCATCGGAAAGATGGCATTAAACGGTGTCGAGGCAACCGCTTCGATGGGTATCGATACCCCGCTTGCCGTTCTCTCCCATGAGCATCAGCCGCTGTTCAACTATTTCAAACAGCTCTTCGCACAGGTAACGAACCCGCCGATCGACTGCATCCGTGAGGAGATCGTAACTTCCACAAGCGTTTACGTCGGACGTGACGGAAACCTGCTTGAGGAGGAGCCGAAGAACTGCCAGGTATTAAAGATCAACAATCCGATCCTGACCAATACCGATATGCTGAAGATCAAGAACATGAAAGTCGAAGGCTTCAAGGCAGTGACCGTTCCGATCACCTACTACAAGAGCGCACCGCTTGACCGTGCGATGGACCGCCTTTTCGTCGAGGTTGACCGTGCACACCGGGCAGGAGCCAACATCCTGATTCTCTCTGACCGCGGTGTCGATGAGAACCATGTGGCGATTCCATCCCTCCTGGCTGTATCTGCGGTTCATCAGCATCTGGTAAAAACGAAAAAGAGAACTTCTCTTGCGATTATTCTGGAGTCCGGCGAGCCGCGCGAGGTGCACCATTTCGCAACACTGCTCGGCTACGGTGCCTGCGCAATCAACCCGTATCTGGCACTCGACACGATCCATGAGCTGATCGAAGAGGGTATGATCAAGAAAGATTACTACGCAGCCGTTGAAGATTACAACCACGCAGTCATCTCTGGTATCGTAAAAATCGCAGCGAAGATGGGTATCTCCACGATCCAGTCGTATCAGGGTTCCCAGATCTTCGAGGCCATCGGTATCTCAGCAGATGTCATCGACAAATACTTCACCGGTACGGTCAGCCGTGTCGGCGGTATTACCTTGGAAGACATTGCAAAAGATGTCGATGAGCGTCATTCCCAGGCATTCGATCCGCTGGAGCTGTCTACCGATCTGACACTGGACAGTATCGGCCGTCATAAATCGAGAAGCCAGGGCGAGGAGCACCGCTACAATCCGCGCACCATTCATACACTGCAGGAGTCCACAAGACGCGGCGACTACAAGATGTTCAAAGAGTACACAGCAATGGTCGACAGCGAGGAGAGCGGCTATCTGCGGAGCCTGATGGACTTCGATTATCCGGAGCAGGGCGTTCCGCTCGAAGAAGTTGAGAGCGTAGATTCTATCGTAAAACGATTCAAAACAGGTGCGATGTCCTACGGTTCTATTTCCCAGGAGGCACATGAGACACTGGCAATTGCCATGAACCGTCTGCATGGAAAATCCAACACTGGTGAGGGCGGTGAGAGTGATGACCGTCTCGAATCCCCGGAGAGATGCTCCGCGATCAAACAGGTAGCATCGGGAAGATTCGGCGTTACCAGCAAATACCTTGTCAGTGCAAAAGAGATCCAGATCAAGATGGCCCAGGGTGCAAAACCGGGCGAGGGCGGCCACTTACCGGCCGGAAAGGTTTACCCGTGGATTGCAAAAACACGTCACTCCACACCGGGTGTATCCCTGATTTCCCCGCCGCCGCACCACGACATCTACTCCATCGAGGACCTTGCACAGCTGATTTATGACCTGAAAAACTCGAATGTGAATGCAAGAATCTCCGTTAAACTGGTATCCGAAGCAGGTGTTGGTACTGTCGCAGCAGGTGTTGCAAAAGCCGGAGCACAGGTTATCCTGATTTCCGGATATGATGGAGGAACGGGAGCAGCACCGAGAAGTTCCATCCACAATGCAGGACTTCCATGGGAGTTAGGCCTTGCCGAGACCCATCAGACGCTGATCAAAAACGGCCTCCGCAACCGTGTCATGATCGAGACTGATGGTAAGCTGATGAGCGGCCGTGACGTTGTGATTGCAGCACTCCTTGGCGCCGAGGAATTCGGTTTTGCGACCGCACCGCTTGTAACGATGGGATGCGTTATGATGCGTGTCTGCAACCTCGATACCTGCCCGATGGGTATTGCAACCCAGAACCCGGAGCTGCGCAAACGTTTCCGCGGCAAACCGGAGTACGTCATCAACTTCATGCACTTCATCGCAGAAGAGATGCGGGAATACATGGCAAAACTTGGCTTCCGCACCGTTGACGAGATGGTCGGCCGTTCCGACCTCTTAAAGAGAAATGATAAAGTGACGAACGAGCACGCAGACCGCGTAGACTTAAGCCAGATCCTGAACAATCCGTTTGCAAAAGCAGGCGAGAAGGTAACGTTCGATCCGAAAGATGTTTACGACTTCAAACTTGGCGCAACCCTGGATGAGAAGGTACTCTTAAAGAAATTCGGTCCGGCAATGGATAAGAAAGAGAAGAAGACCGTCAAAGTCGAGATCACCAACACCGATCGTACCGTGGGAACGATTCTTGGTGCCGAGATCACCAGAAAATTCGGCACCTCTCTGGAGCCGGATACGTACACCGTACAGTGCAAGGGTGCCGGCGGACAGAGCTTCGGAGCATTTATTCCAAAAGGACTGACCCTGGAACTTGAGGGCGATTCGAACGATTACTTCGGAAAAGGCCTCTCCGGCGGAAAACTGGTTGTCTACCCGCCGAAAGCAAGAAAGTATAAACCGGAAGAAAACATCATCGTCGGAAACGTTGCCCTCTACGGCGCAACGAGCGGTGAGGCGTACATCAACGGTATCGCAGGAGAGCGTTTCTGTGTCAGAAACTCCGGTGCTTACGCCGTTGTCGAGGGTGTCGGTGAGCATGGATGCGAGTATATGACCGGCGGCCGTGTCGTTGTCCTCGGCGCAACCGGAAAGAACTTTGCAGCCGGCATGAGCGGCGGTATCGCTTATGTCCTGGATGAAAAGAGCAACCTGTACCGCAATTTGAACAAGGAAATGATTTCGATTGAACTGGTAGAAAGCAAATACGATATTGCAGAGCTGAAAAACATGATTGAAAAACACGTCGCACACACCGGCTCTGAAAAAGGTAAAGAAATTCTCACACACTTTGACGAATATCTGCCGAAATTCAAGAAGATCATTCCGAATGACTATAAGCGCATGATGATGCTGAGTGCCCAGATGGAAGACAAGGGCCTTAGCAGCGAACAGGCACAGATTGAAGCATTTTACGAAAGCATGCGTAAGTAGGAGGAAGAAGAATTATGGGTAAGCCAACTGGATTTATGGAATATCAGCGCAAGACGGGAAACACCGTTGCCCCGCTTGAGCGTATCAAAAACTTTAAGGAATTTCATCTGCAGCTCCCGAAAAAGGAACAGCAGATGCAGGCTGCCCGCTGTATGGCATGCGGTGTACCGTTCTGCCAGGCGGGAACCATGATTGCGGGAATGGCCTCCGGCTGTCCGCTGCAGAACCTCGTTCCGGAGTGGAATGACCTTGTGTATCTTGGAAACTATGAGCAGGCATACCGCCGCCTCACCAAGACAAACTGTTTTCCGGAATTTACCTCCCGTGTCTGCCCGGCACTCTGCGAAGCAGCCTGTACATGCAACGTAAACGGAGACCCGGTCTGCACGAAGGAAAATGAACGCGCGATCATCGAAAACGCATGGGCAACCGGCCTGATTACGCCGCAGCCGCCGAAAGTGCGCACCGGAAAACGCGTTGCCGTTGTAGGAAGCGGTCCTTCCGGCCTTGCAGCAGCGATGCAGCTCAACCGCCGCGGCCATTCTGTTACGGTCTTTGAACGCCGCGACCGCGTGGGCGGACTTTTACGCTACGGTATTCCGAACATGAAACTCGATAAGAGCGTCATCGACCGCCGTGTGGATCTGATGAAGGCCGAGGGCATCGAGTTTGTGACGAATGCTGATATCGGAAAAGATGTAAAAGCTGACAAACTCTTAAAAGAATTTGACCGTGTCCTGCTCTGCTGCGGTGCGGCAAATCCAAGAGATATCAAGGCAGAGGGAAGAGATGCAAAGGGCATCTACTTTGCTGTCGATTTCCTGACTTCCGTAACGAAGAGTCTTCTGGATTCCAATTTTGAGGATCATGCCTACATCGATGCCAAGGGCAAACACGTTGTTGTCATCGGAGGCGGCGACACCGGTAATGACTGTGTCGGAACTTCCATCCGTCTCGGTGCCAAATCTGTGACACAGCTTGAGATGATGCCGAAAGCACCGGATCAGCGTGCCGAGAACAATCCGTGGCCGGAGTGGCCGAAGATCTGCAAGACGGATTACGGCCAGGAAGAGGCAATCGCCGTATTCGGCCATGATCCGCGGATTTACCAGACAACCGTAACGGAATTTATCAAAAACAAAAAAGGTGAAGTCTGCCAGATCAAGACCGTAAAACTGACACCGAAAAAAGATGAGAAATCCGGCCGCATGATGATGGTTCCGGTTGAGGGAACCGAAGAGATTCTCCCGGCAGATCTCGTTCTTATTGCAGCAGGCTTTTTAGGATCCCAGAAATATGTGACCGATGCATTTAAAGTGGAAGTCAACCAGCGCACCAACGTGAAGACAGATGACGGAAAATACCAGACAACAAAAGAAAATGTCTTCACCGCAGGCGATATGCACCGCGGCCAGTCCCTGGTCGTATGGGCGATCCGCGAGGGACGCGAGGCAGCAAAGGCAGTCGATGAATCCCTGATGGGATACACGAATCTCTAAGTTTTTCTTGACAAAACACGCGAAAAACTGCTATAATATGCCCAAAACAAGGGTGTTTTTACGCAAGGTGTCTTTCTGCCCTGCCGCGTGAAAACACCCTTTTCGTTTAGAATCGTCTTTGATAAAGGAGAGAATCGATATGGCAAAGTATACGAAGGAAGCGATCCTTCAGATGGCGGAGGAAGAAGATGTTGAATTTATCCGCCTGCAGTTTACCGATATGTTTGGAATGATGAAAAATATGGCCATCACCGCCGGACAGCTGGAAAAAGCCCTGAATAATCAGTGCGTTTTCGATGGCTCTTCGTTCGAAGGATTTGTCACCATCGAGGAAGCAGACATGTTTCTGCACCCGGATCTCGACACCTTTGCAATACTTCCGTGGCGTCCGCAGCAAGGAAAGGTTGCAAGATTGATCTGTGATGTGTATGATAGAGAGGGGAATCTTTATGCAAAGAGTTCCCGAACCATCCTTCAGAAGGTAATTTCCGAAGTGAAAGCGATGGGTTATGAGTTTGAAATCTCACCGGAGTGTGAATTTTTCCTGTTCCACACCGATGAGGACGGCGGAGCAACGAGTGTAACGCACGACAAAGGCGGTTATCTGGATCTTGGACCGCTGGACCTGGGAGAAAACGCGCGGCGCGATATGGTGCTGACTCTCGAAGAAATGGGAATCGACGTTGAGTCTTCCTTCCACGAGGTAGCGGCAGGCCAGCACGAACTGGATTTCTGTCCGGCTGCAGCACTTCGGACGGCAGATCAGCTGATGACTGCCAAATTTGCTATCCGTACGATTGCAAAACGTCATGGTCTTCACGCAACCTTTATGCCAAAACCAAAAACCGGAGTTCACGGATCGGGTCTTCATCTTTCCTTCTCCCTGTTTCAGGAGGGAAAAGATGTGTTTGCCGACAAATCCGATGAATACGGGCTCAGCAAAGAGGCATATTACTTTATGGGCGGACTGATGAAACACATCAGCGGAATCGCAGCGATTACCAATCCGCTTGTAAACTCCTACAAACGTCTGACACCGGGATACGGTGCACCGATCTACGTGGCATGGTCTGCAAAGAACAGAAGCCCGCTGATCCGCATTCCGCTGACGGGAGACGGTATCATGGCCATTGAGCTTCGATGCCCGGATTCGGCAGCCAATCCGTACCTGGCACTTGCTGTCTGCATGGCAGCAGGACTTGACGGTATCAAACAGAAAATCGTTCCGCCGTCCCCGGTGGACCGCAATATTTCCGATCTGACAGAAGAAGAACGAAACGCGATGCAGATCACCCTTCTCCCGGGAAGCCTTGGAGAAGCGGTCGCAGAGTTAAAGAAAGACGATTTTCTGTGTCAGGTACTCGGCCAGGAATTTGTGAATGGATATATCAATGCCAAAGAAGAAGAGTGGCATGAGTATCTCCGTCAGGTATCCGACTGGGAGACCGAGAAATATCTGTACCGTATTTAGACGACGAAGGGGCCTGAAAATGCATGAGCAGCATAGTGATAGTACTTCCCAAAATAGAAGATGGAAAGCGCATCCGGGATATTCTGGCAAAAAGAGGATATGAAATCGATGCTGTCTGTTCGACAGCGGCAGCGGCGCTCGGAGAGATGAACAACTTAAACGGCGGTATCGTCATCTGCGGCTACAAGCTCCCGGATATGTTTTTTACGGATCTGAATGAGTGTATGCCGTCCGGCTTCCAGATGCTTCTGATTGCATCGAGCCGCGCATTAAGTGCGGTGGAGGGAACCGGAATCATGGCGGTTACGATGCCGCTTTCCGTGTACGAGCTGGTTAATACACTGGAGATGATGCTGCAGAGTGCGGCACGGCGCAGAAAGAAAGAGCGGGCAAAGCCCAAGGTGCGCAGCGCCGAGGAACAGCACATCATCGATCGTGCAAAAAGCCTTCTGATCGAACGAAATCACATGACCGAGTCGGAGGCCCATCGCTACATGCAGAAATGCAGCATGGACAGCGGCACCAATCTGGTTGAAACGGCACAGATGGTGCTGACGCTTTTGACAGAGTAAGAAAAAGTGAAAAGGAGCGACATAATAATGTTCAAAATCAATGACAATTATCTGAAATTGCCGGGAAGCTATCTGTTTTCCACCATTGCAAAAAAAGTTGCAGCTTACACCGAGGCAAATCCGGACGCGAAAATCATCCGTCTTGGAATCGGCGACGTAACCCAGCCGATCGCACCGGCGATCATTGAAAAGCTGCACGGAGCAGTGGATGAGATGGGACACGCAGAGACCTTCCACGGATATGCACCAGATCTTGGATATGCTTTCCTTCGCGATACCATCGCAAAAAATGATTATCAGGACAGAGGATGCGATATCTCATCTGATGAAATTTTTGTATCGGACGGCGCAAAATGCGACTGTAGCAACATTCAGGAGATCTTCAGCCTGGACAACAAGATCGCTGTATGCGACCCGGTTTATCCGGTTTATGTAGACTCCAACGTAATGGCAGGCCGTGCCGGTGACTACGACGCAGCAACCGAGCGTTTCACGAATGTGATTTACATGCCGTGTACCGCAGAAAACAACTTCACCCCGGAGCTCCCGAAAGAAACCCCGGATCTGATTTATCTGTGCTTCCCGAACAACCCGACCGGCGCTATGGTTTCCAAAGCCGAGCTGCAGAAATGGGTTGATTATGCAAATAAAGTAGGAGCCATCATCCTGTATGATGCTGCATACGAGGCATATATCTCAGAAAAAGACATTCCGCATTCCATCTATGAGTGCGAGGGTGCAAGAACATGTGCCATCGAAATGCGCAGCTTCTCCAAGAACGCAGGCTTTACCGGTATGCGTCTTGGATTCACCGTTATCCCGAAAGACATCAAATCCGGCGATGTGACTCTGCACAGCCTGTGGGCACGCCGTCACGGAACGAAATACAACGGAGCTCCGTACATCATCCAGAGAGCCGGCGAGGCTGTTTACTCTCCGGAAGGAAAAGCACAGTTAAAAGAGCAGGTTGCTTACTACATGAAGAACGCAAAAGTCATCTACGACGGATTAAAAGGCGCAGGCTACACCGTATCCGGCGGCGTCAACGCTCCGTATATCTGGCTGAAAACACCGGGAAATATGACTTCCTGGGAGTTCTTTGATCACCTGCTTGCAGACGCAAACGTAGTCGGAACACCAGGATCAGGCTTCGGCCCGAGCGGAGAAGGCTACTTCCGTCTGACTGCATTCGGTACGTATGAGAATACAGTGGAGGCAGTGGAGAGAATCAAAAAACTGTAAATTGTGTGCGAAATACCAATAAAACGGAATTTCTGCGCAATTTTATAAACACGCGAAAAAATAATTTTGTATAGATAAAATTCATGAAAAATGCATTAGAATTTATATGAAATCCGTAAAAATTAGGTGTTTACAAATGCAAAACTGCTGTGCTATAATGCACAGTATGAAAAAGGCAGTGAAGGAAACTCCGTATGCGGAATCTGACAGGAAGCCGATGTCACCGACTGAGAGCATCAGCATGGAGGAAACATACAATGGGGAACATTCCGGAGCCGGTCTGCTGAACATGAGATCCGAACAGGAAATCAAGTAGGCAGATCCGTGATACGCGTTAAGTATAAATGAGTGGGCGTTTTCCCTCGGAAAACCGGAGAGAAAAACGCAATGCGGGTGGTACCGCGGGAACATAAAATATCCCGTCCCGGAACAGTAGTTAAAAAACTGTTCCGGGACTTTTTTATTTGAAAAAGCAATCCGGGACAGGCGAGAAAGAGAGGAGAACAAGACATGGAATTTATGACAGGCGTAAAGAAAAAAGAAGACATCTCCGTAAAAACTCTGCTGGAGATACCGGAAGGCACAGAAGTAAAACTCGAAGGAGCCGTACACATCATCCGTGACATGGGCGAGGTTGCCTTTGTCATCTTAAGAAAGAGCGAGGGACTCGTTCAGTGTGTGTACGAAGAAGGAAGTGTTGACTTCCCGCTGAAAGATCTGAAAGAGGAATCGGCAGTTGCCGTAACCGGAACGGTCAAAAAAGAGGACCGCGCACCGGGCGGCGTCGAAGTCAGGCTGCAGACCATCACCGTTCTTTCCGAGCCGACCGAGCCAATGCCGCTCGCAGTCAACAAATGGAAAATGAACACCTCCCTTGAAGCAATGCTGAACATGCGGCCGATCGCTCTTCGAAACGTCAGAGAGCGTGCAAAATTCCGCATCCAGGAAGGCGTGGTACGGGCGTTCCGTGATTTCCTTCATTCCCAGGGATTCACCGAAATCCATACACCGAAGATCGGCGCGAAAGGCGCTGAAGGCGGCGCAAACATCTTCAAGTTGGAATATTTCCACCGCCCGGCTGTCCTGGCACAGAGCCCGCAGTTCTACAAACAGATGCTTGTCGGCGTGTTTGACCGTGTCTTTGAAGTCGGACCGGTTTTCCGTGCAGAGAAACACAACACGAAACGTCATCTGAACGAGTATACCAGCCTTGACTTTGAGATGGGCTACATCGAGGATTACACCGACATCATGGCAATGGAAACCGGATTTTTACAGTACATGGTGGAGCTTCTTAAAGAGGATTACGCAAAAGAGCTGGAGATCCTGAAAGTTATGCTTCCAAAGACAGAAGAAATCCCAACTGTACCGTTCACGAAAGCGAAAGAGCTGGTAGCCGAGAAATACAACCGAAAGATCCGCAACCCGTTCGACCTTGAGCCAGAGGAGGAGCTTCTGATCGGCCAGTATTTCAAAGAGGAGTACGATGCAGACTTCGTATTCGTCACCGAATATCCGTCGAAAAAGAGACCGTTCTATGCGATGGACGACCCGGAGGATAAGAGATACACAAAGAGCTTCGACCTGCTGTTCCACGGTCTGGAGATTACAACCGGAGGCCAGCGTATCCACGATTACAAGATGCTCTCTGAAAAGATCGCAGCCCGCGGCATGACAGAAGAGGGCATGGAGCAGTATTTAAGTGCTTTCAAACACGGTATGCCGCCGCACGGAGGTCTTGGCATCGGTCTGGAGCGTCTAACCATGAAGCTGATCGGTGAGGACAACGTCCGCGAGACAACGCTGTTCCCGCGTGATCTTACAAGACTGGAGCCGTAAGCGGATCCTGCTGGAAAATGAAAAAGGAGAATGAGTGAAATGGCAAATGTGATTTCAGATGAAACGATGGAATATGTCGGCATCCTGGCAAAGCTGGAATTAAAGGATGAGGAAAAAGAATCCGCACGGCAGGATATGCAGAAGATGCTGGATTATGTAGATAAATTAAACGAGCTCGACACCAGCAAGGTCGAGCCGATGACCCACATTTTCGAGATGGGAAATGTATTCCGCGAGGATGAAGTAACCAATGGCGACGACCGCGATGCAATGCTTACCAATGCACCGGAAGTCAAAGAGGGCCAGTACAAGGTTCCGAAAACGGTAGAATAGCAGGAGGAGATTGATATGGAAATCAAAGATATGACAGCAGTACAGCTTTCTGCCGCAATCAAAGAAGGAAAGATCACTGTAGCGGACGCTGTAGAAGCGTCTCTTGCGGCAGTCAAAGCATCGGAAGAATCAATTCACGCATTCCTTCTTGTGGATGAAAAGGGTGCAAGAGCACGCGCGGCAGAAGTGCAGAAGAAAATTGACGCAGGAGAGCTCACCGGTCCGCTGGCCGGCGTTCCGATTGCGGTCAAGGACAACATCTGTACGAAAGGTCTTGCGACGACGTGTGCGTCAAAGATCCTGCAGAACTTTGTTCCGACGTACGATGCAGAGGTTATCACACGGCTCGAAGAGGCGGGAGCCGTTATCATCGGAAAGACAAACATGGATGAGTTTGCGATGGGAAGTACGACAGAGACTTCCGCGTACGGCGTGACGAAAAATCCATGGAACACCGAACACGTTCCAGGCGGTTCCTCCGGCGGTTCCTGCGCAGCCGTTGCAGCAGGAGAAGTACCGATGGCACTTGGCTCCGATACCGGCGGATCGATCCGTCAGCCGAGTTCCTTCTGCGGCGTAACCGGCATGAAACCGACGTACGGCACCGTTTCCCGTTACGGACTGATCGCTTATGGTTCCTCCCTTGACCAGATCGGACCGGTCGCAAAGGATGTGACAGACTGTGCAGCACTGCTGCAGACGGTCGCTTCGTATGATGCAAAAGATGCGACATCGATGAAACGCGACGATTACGATTTCATGAGCGCTTTAAAAGAAGATGTCTCCGATCTGAAAATCGGTATTCCGAACAGCTGCTTCGGCGAAGGCCTGGATCCGCAGGTGAAGGAATCCATTTTAAAAGCTGCCGATGTCCTGAAGGCACGCGGAGCAGAAGTAGAGTATTTCGATCTCGACCTCATTGATTATGCCATTCCGGCTTACTAC
Source organism: Blautia sp. AF19-13LB (assembly GCF_003479105.1). Taxonomy (NCBI): domain Bacteria; kingdom Bacillati; phylum Bacillota; class Clostridia; order Lachnospirales; family Lachnospiraceae; genus Blautia; species Blautia sp. AF19-13LB. Next base: position 265,346 of record NZ_QUGO01000003.1, on the reverse strand, counting down.
GTTATTGCATCCGCTGAGGCAAGCTCCAACCTGGAACGCTTCGACGGCGTGAAATACGGCTTCCGTGCCAAAGAGTACGAAGGACTCCACGATATGTATAAGAAGAGCCGTTCTGAGGGCTTCGGTCCGGAGGTGAAACGACGGATTATGCTGGGAAGCTTCGTCTTAAGCTCCGGTTACTACGATGCGTATTATCTGAAAGCACTGCGCACGAAAGCCCTGATTAAAAAAGAGTTTGACCGCGCATTTGAAAAATACGATATGATTTTAAGCCCGGCAGCACCATCGACCGCACCGCGTCTTGGCGATTCGCTTTCGGATCCTTTACAGATGTATCTGGGCGACATTTACACCGTATCGGTCAACCTCGCCGGCCTTCCGGGCATCACCGTTCCGTGCGGCATGGATGACAAGGGGCTTCCGATCGGCATGCAGCTTATCGGAGACTGTTTCTCAGAGAAAAAACTGTTCCGTGCAGCATACACCTATGAGCAGGCACGCGGTGCATTCGGGCAGCCAGAAAAATGGTAAGGAGGAAGCAAAACAATGTCAAAACAGTATGAAACCGTCATCGGACTTGAAGTACATGTGGAGCTTGCGACGAGAACAAAAATTTTTTGCGGCTGCTCTACCGCATTCGGCGGTGCGCCGAACACCCACACCTGCCCGGTCTGCACCGGTATGCCGGGATCCCTTCCGGTATTAAATAAGAAGGTTGTCGATTACGCCCTGCGCGTCGGACTGGCTGCAAACTGCAAAATCAACCAGCTCTGCAAATTCGACCGGAAGAACTATTTCTACCCGGACAACCCGCAGAACTATCAGATTTCCCAGCTGTATCTGCCGATCTGCCACGATGGATATGTCGAGATTGACACCGCAGCGGGAAAGAAGAAAATCGGCATTCATGAGATCCACATGGAGGAGGATGCCGGAAAGCTGATCCACGATGAGTGGGAGGATTGCTCACTCGTCGACTACAACCGAAGCGGCGTTCCGCTGATCGAGATTGTATCCGAGCCGGATATGCGCTCTGCGGAAGAGGTTATCGCTTATCTGGAAAAACTGCGTATGATGATTCAGTATCTCGGCGCATCCGACTGCAAACTGCAGGAGGGCTCGATGCGTGCCGATGTCAACCTTTCGGTCCGTGAGGTTGGAAGTGAGAAATTCGGAACACGTACCGAAATGAAGAACCTGAACTCCTTTAAGGCAATCGGAAGAGCGATCGAGGGAGAGCGTGCAAGACAGATCGAGCTGATCGAGGAAGGAAAAGCCGTTGTCCAGGAGACCCGCCGCTGGGACGACAACAAAGAGTATTCCTACGCGATGCGTTCGAAAGAGGATGCGAAGGATTACCGCTACTTCCCGGACCCGGATCTGCCGCCGGTGCACATTTCCGACGAGTGGATCGACCGCATTGTGAAATCCATGCCGGAATTCCAGCCGGAAAAACAGGCACGCTACGTGGAGCAGTACGGACTGCCGCAGTACGATGCGGGCATTCTGACCGGTTCCAAGAAGCTGTCCGATCTCTTTGAGGAGACGACGGCGCTCTGCGGCAAACCGAAAAAAGTGGCAAACTGGCTGATGGGCGAGACCTTACGTCTCTTAAAGGAGAACGGCCAGGAGCCGGAGGATCTGCAGTTTTCACCAAAGCATCTGGCATCCCTGATCGAACTGGCAGAAGCCGGATCGGTCAATAACCAGGTGGCAAAAGAGGTATTTGAGCAGATCTTTGCAGAGGATGTCGATCCGGAAGCATACGTCGAGGAGCACGGACTGAAAACCGTAAACGACACCGGCCTTCTGGAAGAAACCACGAGAAAAGTTCTGGAAAACAACCCTGGCCCGGTAGAGCAGTACAAATCCGGAAAGACAAAAGTCCTCGGATTTCTGGTCGGCCAGGTCATGAAAGAAATGAAAGGTAAAGCCAACCCGGCAGCAGCAGGAGAGCTGCTGCAGAAGCTGCTGTCTGAATAAAGAAAACAAAATTGCACGAATGGAGGCCTGGAAATGGTCTCCATTTTTCTGCCCGAAAAATCAAAGAAAATGCATAATCTGCCTCCTTTTGGGAAATTCTTTATAAAGAAACCGGAAGAGATAAAAAGACGATACAAAATCCGGAAAAAGGAGGTTTCTTTACATGAAAGGACTGGATTACACCGCACTCACCGTTGCAATCATCGGAGCCGTCAACTGGGGCTTGATCGGATTCTTCCGTCTCGACCTCGTCGCCCTGATCTTCGGAAACATGACGTGGCTGAGCCGCATCATCTACGCGGTTGTCGGCATCTGCGGCCTCTACCTGATCTCCGTCTACGGAAGAATTTCCGACCACGTACTGGGACAGGCGTAAGAACAGGAACCCTCTCATATACGCAGAGAAAGGCGGTATGAGAGGGTTTTCTTTTGCTGTTTTAGGAAGGACAAAACAAATATTGCGGCCCTCTGTATGGTTTTGAGCAGGGATATGGATCAGAAAAAGAAAAAATACCGGATGCTTCTGATGCAGCTTTCCTGTGCCGTTCTTCTGGCGAGTGATGCCGCAGCGTGGGCATTCCGCGGAGGTCCGGGGAGTCTGGAAAGAGGTATTGTGTATGTGAGTAACTATCTGGTTTGAATGTGATAGATCTTGCTGAATGGATTGCCCTTGCAGCAATTTTTATATTAATGTGCAGACGCAGAAATATCATATTGTAAAGACAACATCGCAGAGTGCAGCCCAAATGGGGGAATATGAGATCATAGACGATTTTGGCGGGCATGCGAAGTGCATGGCAGAGAAAATGTGCATGGAATCACAACTGGAAGAAACTGCTGCATTTATCGATCTCAATACGCTGGAAGAGCGGCTCGCCGGAAAAAACAGTATCATACACGAATTTATCGATAAAAAAACAGGCTGGTGCCGGAGCAGATTCATTCCTGTTGATTACGATGAAAATGGAAGGCTTCTGCATGTGCTGTTTTGTATTGAGTGTATCGAAGAAGAGAAAAAACGTGAGAACCGCTTGATTTATCTGGCACAGACGGATCTTATGACGGGATTGTATAACCGTGGAAGCGGGGAAAGACAGATTTCCCATCTGCTGCAGGAAAAAACAGGAGGTCTGCTTTGCCTGATTGATTGTGACAAATTCAAAACAATCAACGATACGTATGGACACTCGACAGGGGATAAGGTTATTATCGCCGTTGCAGAGACGATGCAGAAATCCTGCCGGGACAAGGACGTAGTTCTGCGCCTCGGGGGTGACGAGTTTGCAGTCTTTATGCCGGAAATGCGGGAGAAAGCGGCGGCAGAGAGATTTTTCGAAAGACTTTTTTATAACATCAGCCAGATTACGATTGCGGAAATGAAGGGGAAGCAGATAGAAATCAGCCTGGGTGCCTGTTTCTGCGAGGCATCGGAAGAAGTTTCTTTTGACCAGCTGTACAGAAAGGCGGACCGGGCAATGTATCAGAGTAAAAAGAAACAGGGATACAGTGCCTCCATTTATGAAGAATGGATGAAAAGCAATTAGAACAGGACAAGGCAGGAGAGATACCAGATGAACATCATTTGTGTAGACGACGAACAAATACAGAGGGACTGGAAGGGATGGAAGCCTTAAAGCTCTTCGGGAGCAGTGTGGAAGCCTAGGAATGGGCAAAGGAGCATCCGGTGCCGGGAAATTTGCGAGAAACATCAAAACGGAAGCAGAGTTTCCGAACTCTCAGAGGAATATGCTTTATCGGAAAAGAGCATTCAGCGGATCCTGCGCTGCACAGCAGCAGACGGAAAAAATACGGACTGAATACAAAAACGGAAAGACAGCCATGGAAGAACCCCCGGGCTGTCTTTTGTATTTCTGTTGCTTTTTTTCCGTTTTTCCTTGCATTTCAGAAAGATGCTGTTATAATAAGGGAAAGTGAATAAATATACATTACATGAGGAGAGAAGGAGATTATTATGAAAATGAATTTTGCAAAAAAAGCAACAGCACTTGCAATGTCCGTTTTGTTTGCTGTTTCGATGGCAGGCTGCGGAAGTTCTGCATCTACCGCAAAGAAAGTAGAAGTAACATCCGTAGAGGATCTGGCAGATCTGAAGATTGGTGTACAGACCGGAACAACAGGTGATTCTCAGGCGAGCGATGCCGTTAATGCAGATTCCCAGATGCAGCGTTACAACAAAGGCGCCGATGCTATTCAGGCACTGAAAAACGGAAAGATTGACTGTGTTGTCATCGATTCCCTGCCGGCAGAAAAATTCGTTGCAGCAAACGATGATCTGAAAATTGTAGAAGGCATTTTTGATACCGAAGAGTACGCGATGTGCTTCAAAAAAGGAAATGAGTTAAGAGACGAGTTCAACACTGCATTGGCAGAGCTGAAAGAGGACGGAACTCTTGATGAGATCATGAGCAACTACATTGGTGATGAAGTCGGCCAGCATCCGTATGAGTCCCCGGCAGACGTGGACCGTTCCAACGGAACGCTTACCATGGCAACCAACGCTGAGTTCGAGCCGTGGGAGTACAAAGAGGGAAATGATATCGTTGGTATCGATGCCGACATTTCCAAGGCAATCTGCGACAAGCTTGGTTATGAGCTGAAAATCGAGGATATGTCATTTGAAACCATCCTTGCATCTGTCAACAGTGGAAAAGCAGACTTCGGCGCAGCCGGAATGACCGTTACTCCAGAACGGGAAGAAAGCGTTGATTTCACGGATACTTATGCAGATGCAACACAGGTTGTCATCGTCAGAAAGTAATAACATAGTGATAAGGACTGCGAGAGTACGAAGTACGGGGCAATCTGGAATCAGGGGATAGAAACGAGCGGCTGTCCGCCAGACAAAAGGCGCGGCCGTTCGTTTTTCGATTGCGCTGTAAGGAAACTGCCGGTTGCAGATCCCGCAGTTAAAAACACAAAGGAGAGATGTGTCATATGGAAAATTTACATCATCAGTTCAACCGCTACTTTGTAGACAATGGTGCTACAGAATGGTGGCTGACCGGTCTGAAGACGACACTGCTTGTCACGGTGCTTGCGCTGTGCATCGGTGTTGTGCTCGGACTTCTTATCGCACTGATCCGCTCGACACACGAGCAGACCGGTAAATTAAAACTTCTGAACATCGTTGCGCGCGTCTATCTGACGATCATCCGCGGAACGCCGTCCATGATTCAGATCCTGTTTTTCTATTCGGTTATTTTTGCAACCGTAAACCTGAACAATATCGTGATCGGCGGAATCGCATTTGGTATCAATTCCGGTGCATACGTTGCTGAGATTTTCCGTTCCGGAATTATGTCTGTGGACAAAGGACAGACGGAAGCAGGACGAAGCCTTGGCTTAAATTCTGCACAGACCATGCGTCTCATCATCATTCCGCAGGCGTTTAAAAATGTTCTTCCGGCGCTGATTAATGAGATGATCGTGCTGTTAAAAGAGACTGCCATCATCGGCTATATCGGAACCATTGATATTACAAAGGCAGCGACCCTGGTACAGAGCCGTACGTACGATGCACTGGTTCCGCTTCTTTCCGCAGCGATTTTTTATCTGATTCTTGTTATGATTCTGACCTATTTCATGGGAAAACTGGAAAGGAGACTGCGTAAGAGTGACCACTAATGAAAAAGTATTAATCAAAGTTGAAAATCTGCAGAAGAGCTTCGAGGATAATAAGGTTCTGGACGGGATCAGTACAGAGATCCATCAGGGAGAGGTTGTCGCTGTCATCGGTCCTTCCGGTTCCGGAAAATCGACCTTTCTGCGTTCCTTAAACCGTCTGGAAATTCCAACCGGCGGAAAAATTTATTTCGAGGGCGTTGACATCACGGCGCCGGAAACCGATATCGACCATGTACGACAGAGAATTGGAATGGTATTTCAGCAGTTCAACCTGTTTCCGCATAAAACCGTCAAGGAAAATATCATGCTCGCCCCGGTGACATTAAAGCTGATGACACCGGAAGAAGCAGCGAAAAAAGCGTTGGAGCTCTTAAACCGCGTTGGACTGCCGGATAAAGCAGATGCTTACCCGGGAAGCCTTTCCGGCGGTCAGAAACAGCGAATCGCCATTGCACGCGCCCTTGCGATGAACCCGGATGTCATGCTGTTTGACGAGCCGACCTCCGCACTCGACCCGGAAATGGTAGGGGAGGTTCTTGAAATTATGAAGGAACTTGCTGAATCAGGCATGACGATGGTTGTCGTAACGCATGAAATGGGTTTTGCAAGAGAAGTGGCAACCCGCGTGATCTTTATCAACGAGGGAAATATTCAGGAGGAGAATACGCCGCAGGAGTTCTTCGCAAATCCGCAGCATCCCCGGCTCAAAGAGTTTTTATCGAAAGTATTATAATAAAAAACGCTGTTCTGTATCATCAAAACACAGAACAGCGTTTTTGCATCTTATTTGGAAATCGGGCGGGTGGCTTCTTTCAGCCACTCTTTTTCGTCTCCTTCTAGATAAGGAGAAATCTTTTCATATACTTCTTTGTGGTAGTTGTTCAGCAGTTCCACATCTTTTTCGGTCATATACTGTGTGTCAATACCGTCAAGATCGATCGGAACCATGGTAACGAACTCAAAGCACATGAACTGGCCGTACATGTTCTTTTCTGCTTTGCGGCAGAGCATCAGGTTCTCAGTACGGATGCCGTGGCTTCCTTCGATATAGATACCCGGTTCATCGGAAGTAAGCATGCCCTCCTCAAGAACGGCGTTTTCCATCCGCTCCGGAACCATTTTCCAGCGGAAACCGTTTGGACGCTCATGTACATTTAAAAGATAACCGACACCGTGGCCGGTTCCGTGATTGAAGTCAAGACCTCTCTCCCAGAATGCCTGTCTTGCAAGGTAATCAAGGTTGATACCGATGCAGCCGTGGAGGAATTTTGCATTTCCAAGACGAAGGGTTCCCATCGCAGTGATGGTGAAATGTTCTTTTTCTTCCTCGGTCAGCGGTCCAACTACGATTGTTCTGGTAATATCGGTCGTTCCCTCATAATACTGTCCGCCGGAGTCCACTAGGTACATGCCTTTTGGCTGCAGAACAGAGAAATTGTCTTTCGTTGCCTGATAATGGCACATAGCAGCATTCGGGCCGTAAGCGGAAATCGTTCCGAAACTTGGCTCAATAAAGCCTTCCTGCTCCTTCCGGAAGGATTCCAGTTTTTCAGCAACGGAAACCTCATCCATTGGGATCTTACCGATATTCTTCTTTAACCAGTATACGAAACGGGTAACGGCAACGCCGTCTTTGATGTGGGCTTTTCGGATGTTTTCCATCTCAACCGGTGTTTTGACTGCTTTTAAAGAAGAAGCCGGGTTCATGACATTGACAATCGTATTGCTGCCCATGACACTCTGGCAGATCGTGTAGTTGACTTTGGCTTTTTCCAGAAGAATGGTTTTTCCTGTGATGCCGGAAACAAAATCATAAACAGCATCGTATGGATGAAGGGAAATGCCAAGATCAGCAAGATACTGTTTTACTTTCTCATTTAAGGTTTCTTCCTGAATGAACAGATGACTCTCGGTTTCTGTCAGTACGAGATAGGAGAGAACAACCGGGTTGCATGGAATATCGTTTCCACGGATATTCAGCATCCAGGCGATATCATCCAGTGCAGTCAGAATATGCACTTCGGCACCGTTCTCTTTCATCTTTTCGCGTACTTTTGCAAGACGCTCCGCAGCGGATTCACCGGTATATTTTGCATCAAGGATCCACACGGGTTCTGCGGAAAGTGCCGGGCGGTCCGACCAGATCTCACCGATCAGGTCGCTTCGATAGGAAAGAAAACGCTCCGGAAGTGTTTTCTCCAGTGCTTCGCCGAGCATTTCATTGACAACGCGGCCGTCAAAACCAATGGTCATGCCCTCTTTTGTATTTGCCGCCAGGTATTCCTCTACCGTCGGAACGCCTTCCTGGCCCATTTTCATTAAGGTAACGCCGGTTCCGGCAAGTTCTTTGGCTGCCTGTACGAAGTAGCGGCCATCGGTCCAGAGGCACGCTTCGTCCTGCGTAATCACAGCAGTTCCGGCAGAACCGGTAAAACCGGTAATATACGTTCTTGCTTTAAAGTAAGTTCCTACATATTCGGATTCATGATAATCGGCGGTCGGAACCAGATAAGCGTCCACGCCGTATGCTCTCATTTTTTCGCGGAGAGCAGCTAATCTTTCTGGTATCATAGTTTTTTCCTCATCTTTCTTTTCGAAAAATAATGTCGACATTTTTAAATGGGATGCCAACGTTTTTATTCTATCACATTTTCCAAATCTGTCAAAGTGATGATTGAGAATTTGTCTCACTGTTTTCCTGTTTTTGCGAAAATTTTTGTGCATTTGGAGATTTTTCCTATTTTTCAAGAGCTTTTTTGTACCATTTTCTGTACAAAAGAAGTAAGATAGGAAGAAGGAAAAAGCGTGGTGAAACTACGCGAAGAAGCAGAAACTATGTAAGAAAGGGGGACATACTGTAATGCATACAATATGTCTGAAAGACAACTGGACCTTAACGGTCCTTGGAAAAAATGTTTACGATATTCCGGAGACTCCAATTGAGACAAAGGTTCCGTCTACCGTTTACGGCACACTTCTGGAAAAAGGTCTGATCCCGGATCCGTTTTATCGTGACAATGAACTCGACGCACTGAAACTGATGGAGAACGATTTCGCATACGAGACAGAAATCGTGATCGGAGAGGAAGACAGAAAAGCGGACCGCCTGTTTTTACATTTCGACGGAATTGATACGATCGCGGATGTTTATTTGAACGGAGAGAAAATCGGCTCCGCAGACAACATGAACCGTGTCTGGGAGTACGATATTACCGATCTTGTTGCAGGTGATGCAGCCGATACCGTATATCAGGTAAAAGTGATTCTGCATTCCCCGACCAAATTCATTGCGGAAGAAGATACAAAATGCCCGGTTGGCGGATCCTCCGATGCAATGCCGGGATTCCCGCATATCCGTAAAGCAGCGTGCATGTACGGCTGGGACTGGGGCCCGCGTCTTCCAGATGCAGGACTGTTCCGTGAAGCTTCCGTTCTCGCAGTAAAAACAGCCCGTCTGGCGCAGGTATTTGTAGGCCAGGAGCATCACGTAACCGGAAAAACGGTTCACGGAAACGTTGTTGATTCTGTTCGCCTGACGGCAGATGCTGAGATCGAGTGGATGCCGGGAGTTACCAACGGAAATGTAAAAATTGTCATGACGGTTACTTCTCCGGATGGAAAAACCGTTCTGACCGCAGAAAGCGGCAGCATCGATCCGCTGACCCATTCAGCACCGGCAAAGAATCTGACTGGTCTTACGTGTGAGCTTCGCAGCAACCATGTACAGGCTTCTCTTACCGTAGAAAATCCGGAGCTGTGGTGGCCGAACGGTTACGGCGCACAGGCACTGTATCAGGTAAAGGTAGCGCTTGTTGCAGAGGATACCCTGGATACCTGGGAGAAAAAAATGGGTCTTCGCACCATCACGGTCAATACCGATCCGATGGAAGATGAAGTTTATGATGAGCACATGACCGGACAGGCACCAGATTACGACGACGGCGACAACATGGTTATGACAAACGGTGAGAAGAAAGTAATTATCACCGATAAAGCAGCAAAGACGGTAAAAGGCCGCAACTTTGCATATGAAATCAACGGACTGCAGATTTTCGCGATGGGCGCGGATTACATTCCGGAGGATAATATTTTAACCCGCCAGACGAGAGAACGTACCGATCTGCTGTTAAAATCTGCACAGGAAGCAAACTTCAATTCCCTGCGTATATGGGGCGGCGGATACTTCCTCGATGACTTCTTCTATGATGTCTGCGATGAGAGAGGACTTCTGATCTGGCATGACTTCATGTTTGCCTGCGCTTCCTATGAGCTGTCAGATCATTTTGAGGAGAATATCTCCACAGAAATCCGTCAGAATGTACGCAGACTTCGTTCTCATGCAAGCATTGCTCTGTGGTGCGGAAACAATGAGATGGAGACACAGTATGAAATGCTGGCATGGCCGAAATCCAAGAAACAGTATTACGATTATATCCATCTGTATGAGTACATCATTCCGAAAATCGTCAAAGAAGAGGATCCGGAGAAATTCTACTGGCCGTCATCCCCGTCTTCAGGTGGAAATTACGAAAACAGCAATGCGGAAAATGTCGGCGATACCCATTACTGGGGCGTATGGCACGGAAGCGAGCCGTTTACCGCTTATCGTTCCCACCATTACCGTTTCCTGTCCGAGTTCGGATTCCAGTCCTTCCCGTCCCTGCAGACTGTAAAACGGTTTACGGAAGACGGCGACCGCAACATCTTCTCACGCGTCATGGAAATGCACCAGAGAAATACGGCTGCCAACGGAAAGATCCTGAACTATATCTCACAGACCTATCTGTATCCGAAGAATTTCGATGAGCTTCTTTACTGCTCACAGCTTCTTCAGGCAGATGCCATCCGTTACGGCGTAGAGCATTTCCGCCGCTTCCGTGGTACCTGCATGGGTGCTGTTGTATGGCAGCTGAACGATATCTGGCCGGTAGCATCCTGGGCAAGCGTCGATTACTACGGAAACTGGAAAGCCCTGCAGTACGCAGAGAAGAAGATGTTCGCACCGATTCTGCTTTCCTGTGAGGAGCATGGAGAGATCGATCAGAAACCGTTTGTCAACACCCTGCCGCATCCAATCGATGTCAGTGCAGACCTTCACGTTGCGAATGAGACGGGTGAGCCGATTGTTGGAACCGTAAAATGGTCTCTGCGCCGTCCGGATTCTTCCGTAGTCAAAGAGGGAACCTTCGAGGTCAACGCACCGGCCTACGGCGGACAGTGGATGCCGCATCTTGATTTCAACGGTCAGGATCCGCTGGAAGTTCATCTGACGTATGAGCTGGTTGTCGATGGAAACGTCGTATCTTCCGGATCGACGCTGTTCTGTGCACCGAAGCATTACCATTTCGCAGATCCGAAACTTTCTGTATCGGTAGACGGCGATACCGTAACTGTAACGGCAGAGAACTTCGCAAAATCTGTCAGCGTAGAGACCGAAAACGGTGTGCTTCGCCTGGACGATAACTTCGTTGATATGGAAGCAGGAACAAAGACCTTCCGTATTCTGCCGACCGCAGACTTTACCGCCAAGGGAACCGGCGTATCGGGCGCATACCGCGTACGAAGCGTATACGAGACAGCAGAACGATAAGGCATGGAAAAAGGGCACGCAAAATGAATGCGTGCCCTTTTCTGCAAAATAACGTTATTTATTTTTTTCTGCCTGCATTTTTCTGGCCTGTTTCGGTGTGATTCCTTTTATTTTTTTATAACACCGGATGAAATAGCTGCAGTCCGGATAGCCGACTTCTCTGGCAATAAAAGAAACATCGTGACTGGAAAAAAGCAGCATGTTTTCTGCCGCATTGATTCTGGTTGCCGTAATATATTCTTTGCAGGTCATATTGTAGCGGCGGTAAAAATTCATGGAAAATGTGGAGTGCGACATGTTGCACATGGCGGCAAGTTTCTCTACGGTCAGTTCTTCAAAATAATGGGAATCAATGTATTCGGAAATCAGGTCAAAACTGATTTCGTAGGAAGGATGCACGCCGGGAGACGGAAAAGAAGTCCCGCTTTTCTGCCAATTCCGTACAAAACGGCTGATGATTTTCCGAAGATCCGCTGTAAGAATCATGGAATAGCCAAGCTCTTTATCCCGGTATTCCTTAAGAATATCCGAAAAAAGAGGAAAAAGGTCCATTTTCCGTACCTGCTCCGGAGAAAAAATACAGGGGCAGCGGAACGTGTGGAGGCCGTGCAGAATCGAACGCAGATCCAGCTCATCCGTCTTGCAGGTGGGCAGAAGATTGGGGTCAAATTTAATCACATCATACTGCACCGGAACAGACCCTTTTGCAAGCGCGATGGAATGAACGCATTTGGGCGGAAAAAGGATCACGGATCCTTCCGTTCCGATGGATGTCACATTATCAAGGGAAACCTCAATTTCTCCTTTCAGAACGTAGAGAAGTTCTACATAATAGTGCCAGTGAGCAGGAATCGGAAGGGAGTCCCGCGTGCTGTCAAAAAGAAAAGCCTCATAAGGAGAGGCGATGGGGTCGATATATTCATATAAGTTATTCATAGATGTCTCACTTTTCGTTCGTAGTGGATGTTCCATACTGACTGTGGATGGAAACAAACTTCTTTTAGTATATAGTGATTTTATATGATTTGCAAGAAGGAATGAAGAAAGGAAAGGTTACAAGATTATCATCATGCAAAAAACAACAAATGATATGACGCAGGGCAACAGCATGAAGCTGATTTTTCAGTTTTTCCTGCCGATTCTGATCGGAAATCTTTTTCAGCAGCTTTACAGCTTTGTGGATTCCATGGTCGTTGGAAAGGGGATCGGAGATGTGGCCCTGGCAGCGGTTGGAAATACCAGTTCGGTACATTTTTTGATTCTCGGCTTTGCCATGGGGCTTACCGGAGGACTTGGGATCTGTATTTCCCACTCCTTTGGAGCGAATGATATCGAAAAACTGCGGAAAGAAATTGCGATGTCGGTTTATATCTGCCTTGCCATTGGAATTGTAATTACGGTGGGCAGTCTGTTTTGGATGCGCCGTCTGTTTGTCTTTCTCCAGACACCGGAGGATATGATGACAGACACTCTGGTTTATTTTGGAACCATTCTGGCGGGCAGTACCGTTACCATTTTTAATAACTTTGCCATGACGCTGCTCCGGTCCGTCGGAAACAGTAAAGTGCCGCTGGCTTCTATGATCGTTTCGTCGGTGGTCAATATTGTGCTGGATCTTCTATTTGTATTTCCGTTTGGCATGGGCGTGTTTGGAGCGGCGCTTGCAACGGTTCTGGCGCAGGTGGTTTCTGCCCTTTACTGTCTGGTATATATCCGGCGCGCCGCAGAACTGCTTCCGCGGAAAACAGACTGGAGGGCAGATGGTGTACTTCTTGGCGCACTCGTTGGAAAAGGCCTGCCGGTAGCTGTGATGAATTCTGTAACTGCGGTGGGCGGTATGGTCCTTCAGGTTTTTGTCAATCAGATGGGAACGGCTTATGTCGCAGCTTATGCTGCATGTATGAAGGTGTGCGGTCTGTTCGAGCAGCCGGGTATAACACTTGGACTTGCACTTCTGACTTTTACAGGACAAAATTATGGAGCCGGAAAATACGACCGGATCAAACAGGGAGTCAGGGCAGGTGTCGTGCTTTCTGTCCTTGTCAATCTTCCTTTTGCAGCACTGGAAATTTTCTGCCCGAAGTTTCTGGCATCCCTGATGCTGAATGATGCGACAGTCATTTCCTATACCTGTATCTTTCTGCCGGTTACCGGAGTTGCCCTGTTCGCCCTTGGCTGGCTGTTTGTCTTCCGAAACGCCTGCCAGGGAATGGGAAAAACAGTTCTGCCGATGGTGTCCGGGATTGTGGAGGTTGCCATGCGCGTCATGGTTGTGCTGCTTTTAGCACCGCGCCTTGCGTTCCGCGGAGTGGCATTCGCAGAAATTTCCGCATGGGTCGGAGCTGGAGTTATGCTTATGATTACCTACTTTTTTTATCAGAGGCGGCTCTCCGGGAAAACTCCAGATGTGAGAGGATAAAAGGAGAAGTTATATATAAAAACCCTGCCTGCACAGCTTTGTAACATAGTCTTTTCAAAGACTGAAAAACTGTGCGGGCAGGGTCTTTTGGTTAAACAAGCGTTCCCATATAGTAGAAGCCGCGGCATTCGTCCAGGGAAACGTTCTGCAGCGTTCCGATCATCGAAGCATCTCCCGGGAAATGAACCAGCGTATTGTTGCTCATACGGCCGGTGACAAGAGAAGCGTCCTGCTCATTGATACTTTCCACCAGAACTTCCTGTACGGTATGAAGATGTCTTGCGGTTACCTCGCGGGAAATTTCCTGAACCTCGGCAAGAAGACGGTCAAAACGGTCTTTTACAACATCCGCCGGGATCTGGTCTTCCATGGCAGCTGCCGGTGTTCCGGTTCTTCTGGAATACTGGAAGGTAAACGCGCTGTCGTAACGAACGCGGCGGACCACATCCAGTGTTTCCAGAAAATCTTCTTCGGTCTCACCAGGGAAACCAACGATAATATCTGTTGTCAGAGAAATATCCGGCACTTTTGCGCGGATTCGGTCTACCAGGTCGAGATACTGCTCTTTGGTATAACGGCGGTTCATCAGTTTTAAGATACGGCTGCTTCCGGACTGGAGCGGAAGATGAAGATGGAGGCAGACCTTCTCGCAGTCGTGCATTGCATCGATCAGTTCTTCCGAGAGATCCTTTGGATGTGAGGTCATGAAACGGATGCGTTTCAGCCCTTCAATCTGATTTGCCTTGCGCAGAAGCTGTGCAAACGTCATCGGCTCCTCGAGATTCTTTCCGTAGGAATTGACATTCTGACCAAGCAGCATGATTTCAACAACGCCGTCTGCAACGAGGCGTTTGATCTCTGCGATGATTTCCTCCGGCTTCCGGCTGCGTTCGCGGCCGCGCACATACGGTACGATACAGTAGCTGCAGAAGTTATTGCAGCCGAACATAATATTAACACCCGACTTGAACGGATATTTGCGGTCAACCGGGAGATTTTCCACGATTTTGTCGGTATCTTTCCAGATATCAATCACCATGCGGTCCTCTGTCATGCACCGGACAAGATACTCGGCAAAGCGGTAGATATTATGCGTTCCAAAAATCAGGTTGACGAAATGGTAGCTTTTTTTGAGTTTTTCGACAACAAGCGGCTCCTGCATCATGCATCCGCAGAGGGAAATAATCATGCCCGGATTTTTCTTTTTGTACTTGCCAAGCTGTCCAAGACGACCGTAGACACGCAGATTTGCGTTTTCACGGACGGTACAGGTGTTGTAAACAACAAAATCGGCATCTTCGGTCTCCACAATGTGGTAGCCGACGGTTTCCAGAATTCCCTCCAGTTTTTCGGAATCGCGGGCGTTCATCTGGCAGCCGAAGGTTGTGATGCAGGCAGTCAGATACTCTTTTCCGTTTTGTTTTGCACGCTCCGGTACGAGCTGCTGTTTTAAAAGTGCCATAAAGTAATACTGACGCTGCGGTTCTGTCTCCGGCGCCGGAACAGTAATGTCAACATTTGCAAGATCAATACCGGAAACCTCGGCATCCGGAACGTTTCTGAGATCTATCTTCATAAATGAAACCCTTTCTTTTTCAATATAAAATGCTAAGTACAGTAATCATGAGACGGTATAAAATGCCGTGAAAAAAGACCCGTACAGCCGGATCTTCTTTTTATTTTAGCGTATCTGATACAAAATAGCAAGAAAAACAAGATTGAAAACAGTAAAAATCAGGATATATTTTTTGCGGCAGGAAGCGTCTGCGGCCGTAATCTGGCGATAGGAGATCAGGCTTGCCATAGATGCAATTAAAGTCCCGAGGCCGCCGAGGTTGGTTCCTACAATCAGTTCCGGGATTTCTTTTGTATATCCGGAAAGCAGCATGGCGGCAGGAACATTGCTGATGATCTGGCTTGTGAGGACGGAAAGAAGCCGTTCGTGTCCGGTAATCATCTGTTCCAGATAAATACGAAGCGCTGCCATTTGTTTCATGTTTCCAATAAAAAGAAAGAAAAACACAAAAGTGAACAAAAGAGAGTAGTCTGCTCTGCGGTAAAGGCTGCGGTTCACCAGGCAGATCCCGGCAATCGTGATCAGAAGCAGAATACTATGCGGGAGAAGTTTGGCAACCGTAAGAATACAGCAGAAAAAAAGAGCTGCAAAAACTGCGATTTGCCGCGGATGAGTAATCGCTTTTTTCCCCAGGGAAACGGAAATTTTTTTTCCGGAGAAAAACAGAAAAATGCAGATCAGAAAAAGAACTGCAGCACCCAGAGTATAAGGCAGCATCATAAGCAGAAACTGCAAAAGGGAAAGTCCGGAAAGCGAATACAGATAAAGATTCTGCGGATTGCCGATAGGAGTAAACATACTGCCAAGGTTTGCAGCCATGGTCATAAAGGTGACAAGAAGTATTTTTTTCTGCTCCATATGGCACATTCGCAGAAGCAGAATGCCAAACGGAACAAAGGTAATCAGAGCGACATCATTGGTAATCAGCATGCTGCAGAAAAAGCACAGGGAAATCAGAAGCAGAGCAACCATCCGTTCTGAGTTTACATGCCGGAGAAGACTGGTGCCAAGCCAGTCAAATACGCCACATTCCCGCAGGCCCGCGACAATCAGCATCAGACAGAACAGCAGGATCAGAGTATGAAAATCCAGATAGCCAAGATACTGTGGACCGGGAGGACAGAAAAAGCAGGAAAGCACTGCAAGAAAAAAAGAGACGGTAAGCACTGCATCTTTTTGAAAAAAGGAAATCAGTTTTTTTATCATAAAAATCATCCTTTCATGAATAAGCAGGACTGATGTTGGAAGATCGAGATGAAAAATCAGGCTGCATATTTCGGATACCGCAGATTATTATATAAAAGATATGGAAAAGATGCAAGAAAAAGGTCCGAAACCGAAAAAAATGCGGTTTTTCAAAAAATCGACAAATTTTTCCAGCCAATTCTTGACAATCAACAAAAATCGCGTTAAAATTGCTCCAGTCGTGTAAAAGCAAATTCTGAGAAAAGAAAAAGTAAATGCAGACAAATCGTTTTCAGAGAGCTGCCGGAAAGGTGCGAGACAGCAACGAATCTGGATTGAAAATCATCTTGGAGAAGGAAAGCCCAACGAATCGGCCGTGTATCGTACTATGTGCCGGAATTCCAGTAGGTTTTCACGGGAGTTTCCCGTTACAGAAACCGCGTATGCTTGTGCGTTGTATTCGTGCTTGTTTCAAAGAAGAGACAAGGGTGGTTGCGGGAAAAGAACAGTTCCGTCCCTCGTTGAGGGGCGGATTTTTTTGTTTGTCAGCTGCAAATTCACCCCGGTAATACAGCCTGGCAAAGAATAGATCCTGCTGGAACATTGTACCTGACAGCGGGAAAAGGGAGGAAACATATGAAAGTGTACAAAAAAATCATGAATGGACTGGCGTTTGTTGAGAAACTGGTTCTCGTGCTGTCCACGATCCTGATTGTTGTGCTTACGGTGGGAAACGTTCTTTCCCGTAAGGTACTGCATCAGTCCTGGTCATTTACCGAAGAGCTTGTCGTTGCGGTATTTGTCCTGATTACACTTCTCGCAGCAGCGCTTGCTGCCCGTGACGGAGAACTGGTCAATCTTTCTTTGCTGCCGGACCGTCTTTCTGCGAAGGCGAGAAGAATCCTGCTGGTTGTCAACACAGCATTTAGTGTTGCCTTTACCGTAGTTCTGTTTAAATACGGCATGGACAAGGTACTGACCCAGCTTGCCAACGGAAAGAGAACGTTCGTTTTAAACTGGCCGGAATGGGTTTTCTGGTCTTTCGTACCGATCGGCGCAGCCTGCATGACGCTGCACATGATCGAATATCTGATGGATACATTCGTAAAAGCAAAAGAGGAGGGACAGAAAAAATGATCAGTGCAATTCTTTTTCTTTCATTCTTTGTTTTTCTGATCCTTGGTATCCCGATTGGCATCTGCCTTGGTCTGTCTTCGATCTGCGCGATCCTGTACTCCGGTACATCCCTGACCATCGTAGCAACCAATATGTATTCCGGTATCAGTAAATTTTTGCTCCTTGCCATTCCGTTCTTTGTACTGTCCGGAAACATTATGGCAAAAGCGGGCATTTCCAAACGACTGATTCGTTTCGTCGACACCTGCGTCGGCCATAAAAAGGGCGGTATCGCGATCGTATGCGTTATCGTAGCCTGCTTCTTTGGCGCGATTTCCGGTTCCGGTCCGGCAACCGTAGCAGCACTTGGTATGGTTCTGATCCCTGCCATGATTGAGCGAGGCGGATTTTCTGCTCCGTTTTCCACGGCCCTGATGGCGACGTCAAGTTCGATTGCGATCGTCATACCGCCGAGTATTGCATTCGTTGTTTATGCATCCATCACAGGCGTATCCATCGCCGATATGTTCACAGCAGGTATCGTTCCTGGTATTCTGATGGGTGTGGCCCTTGTCATCGTTGTTCTTCTGGAGGCAAAGAAACACAACATTCAGCCGACCCAGAAAAAAGCAACAGCCAAAGAAAGATGGGATGCTTTTAAAGATGCTTTCTGGGGATTCTTAATGCCGGTCATCATCCTTGGCGGTATCTATGGAAGTATTTTCACCCCGACCGAGGCAGCTGCCGTTTCCGTTGTATACGGTCTGTTTGTCGGAATCTTTATTTATAAAGAGATCAAACTGAAAGACCTGTGGGATCTGATGGTAGATTCTGCCAAAACAACCGGTGGAATTATGCTGATCGTCGCAAGTGCTTCTCTGTTCTCCTTTGTCTGCACAAAGTTTGGTATTGCGCAGGCAGCGTCGGATCTTCTTGGAAGCGTTGCTCATAACCAGTTTGTATTCCTTCTGATTGTCAATATCATTTTCCTGATTGCAGGATGCTTTATCGATGCAAACTCTGCCATGTATATTTTCATCCCGATTATGCTTCCGGTCTGCAAAGCCCTTGGCTATGACCTGATAGCATTCGGTATCGTGGCAACGGTCAACCTGGCCATCGGACAGGTAACTCCGCCGGTCGGTGTCAACCTGTTTGTCGCCATTTCCGTAAAACTGAAAAAAGGAATGGAAGTTACCATTCAGCAGATTTCCAAAGCCGTTATGCCAATGATCGCAGCATCGGTAGCAGTTCTGCTTCTGATTACGTATGTTCCGCAGATTTCCACGTTCCTTCCAAAAGCACTGGCAAAAGACGGAGCTTATACCGGAACGGTAGCTGCAGCAACGAATTCCGATACTTCCAGTGGCGATGGTGCGGATGGCAGCACAGCAGGAAATTCCTCCGGCAATGAGGATTACAATGATATCGCTGATTACAGTGACCTTGGATGGGAAGAGCAGACCTGGAACTTTACCTGCTCCACCACCGAGAACAGTACCTGGGCAGAAGGCGGACGCAAGTTCGGCGAGCTCATGGAAAAAGCAACCGGCGGCAAGATCAAAGTCAATGTATACGCTGCAGACCAGCTGACCAACGGAAACCAGTCCGAGGGAATCCAGGCACTGATGAACGGAGATCCGGTACAGATTTCGATGCACAGCAACCTGATTTACTCTGCATTTGACCCGAGATTTAACGTCGTATCTCTTCCGTTCCTGTTTGATTCCGTAGAAGATGCGGATGCCAAACTGGACGGCGAGGCAGGCGAAAAATTAAAAGCAATCCTCGATGAGTACGGCCTGCACTGCATGGGAATCGCCGAGAACGGTTTCCGTCAGCTGACCAACAGCAAGCAGGAAGTAAAAACCGTCGATGATATGAAGAACCTGAAAATCCGTGTAGCAGGAAGTAACCTGCTGATGGAGTGCTACAAACGCTGGGGTGCCGATGCGACCAACATGAACTGGTCTGAGACCTACACCGCCCTGCAGCAGAAAACCGTAGAAGGCCAGGAGAATCCGCTTCCGGCTATCGATGCAGCCAGCGTACAGGAAGTACAGCCGTACTGCTCCATGTGGAATGCAATTTATGACTGCCTGTTCTTCTGCATTAACGGAGACATCTATAACAATCTGACCCCGGAGCAGCAGAAAGTTGTCGATGAGGCCGGACAGAAAGCCGTCGATTACGAACGTGCGATCAACCGTGCCGGTGACGATGAGATCATGAACCGCTGGCAGAACGAGAACGGTGTCAAGATCACAAAATACGAAGATATGGACATCGATTCCTTTAAACAGGCGGTAGACGGTGTAGATGCCTGGTATCAGAACGAACTGGAAAGCCAGGGCTATGACGATGCCAAAGATCTGATTGAAGCCTTTACAAAGAAAGATACATCTTCTGCAAGCACCTACGATGTAGAAGACAGAAGCGATCTCGACTGGCCGGAGCAGACCTGGAACTTCACCTGCTCCACGACAGAAACCAGTACCTGGGCAGAAGGCGGCCGGAAGTTCGGTGAGCTGATCGAAAAAGCAACCGGCGGCAAGATCAAAGTCAACGTATATGCCGCAGACCAGCTGACCAACGGAAACCAGTCCGAAGGTATCCAGGCACTGATCGATGGAGATCCGGTACAGATTTCAATGCACAGCAACCTGATTTACTCTGCATTTGATCCGAGATTTAACGTCGTATCCCTTCCGTTCCTGTTTGATTCCGTAGAAGATGCGGATGCAAAACTGGACGGCGAGGCAGGCGAAAAATTGAAAGAGATCCTTGATGAGTACGGCCTGCACTGCATGGGAATCGCCGAGAACGGTTTCCGTCAGCTGACCAA
>NZ_QUGO01000003.1:217807-244977 GCF_003479105.1 Blautia sp. AF19-13LB | reverse complement strand
TCGCCGAGAACGGTTTCCGTCAGCTGACCAACAGCAAGCAGGAAGTAAAAACCGTCGATGATATGAAGAACCTGAAAATCCGTGTCGCAGGAAGCAACCTGCTGATGGAGTGCTACAAACGCTGGGGCGCCGATGCCACCAACATGAACTGGTCCGAGACCTACACGGCCCTGCAGCAGAAAACCGTAGAAGGCCAGGAAAATCCACTTCCTGCTATCGATGCAGCCAGCGTACAGGAAGTACAGCCGTACTGCTCGATGTGGAATGCAATTTATGATTGTCTGTTCTTCTGTATTAACGGAGACATTTATGACAGTATGACACCGGAGCAGCAGGAAGTGATCGATGAGTGCGGTCGTCTGGCAACACAGTACGAGCGTGAGATTAACCGCGCCGGTGATGATGAAATCATGAACCGCTGGCAGAATGAGAATGGTGTAGCCATTACCAATTATGAGGATATGGACATCGATTCGTTCAAACAGGCCGTAGACGGCGTGGACGAGTGGTATCAGAAAGAACTGGAAGGCCAGGGATATGATGATGCCAAAGAGTTGATTGAGACGTTTACAAAAGAGGCAGTTTCGTAAATATCTTTATAAGATTTGCTGAGCTTGCCTGAAAAAATAATGTAACAAACTACATATTTGGTAGAAAATAAAAATTCATCCATGACTTGGAGGTCTCTGGTGAGACTGCTTCCGGGCGTGGGTGGATTTTTTTATTTGAGTTTTCCAGGAAAACAGGTATACTGGATGGTATCAGAAAACGGGAGATTTGAATCAATGAAACAGAAAAAAGAACGGGAAAAAGAAATCAGTCAATGGCCATGGATTTCCATGCTGCCGTTCGGAATCCTGGCGGGATACTGGGGAGATAAGGAAGTGCGGATCACGGCAATTTCAGAATATGGCTTTCAGACCCGGCTTGCGACACCGACTACAGTTGAGCAGAAAAATGCGCCGTGGGAACTGGCATTTTACGATCAGAAAACAGCATCCTACCAGCGGATTCTTCTTCGTGATGCGACTTTTCTGCAGGAAAAAGAGGAAGATTTTGATGTTGTTTATACCTTCGCCACGGAACAGGAAGATTATCAAAATGCGGTACAGCGCCTTGCCCTGCAATACAGCCAGTATATTCGCTGGAAAATGGAGGACGATGATGCCGCGCTTGCAGAAGAGATGACAGGATATCCTGCGGAGCAGGACGCGTTTCATCTGGAAAGCCTGGAAGAGCAGAAGAAGGTATGGTTTTCCGGGGTCGGGAAGGAAACATTTACGGCATTGCAAAATGGCTTTGCGGAATCCGGGCAGCCTGGGCAGCCGGTCGAGCTGGCGCTCGAACTGGACCGGCCGGAATGGTATACGGCGTATCTTTCGATGGAAAGTGCGGTGTTTTTTGATGCTTATTTTCGGAAAAACCAGATTCCAGATCCGCCGATTTTTCACCCAGACCGGCTCTATATAGGAAATGCTTTCTGCCCGCATTTGGCACCAACGGAAGAGGAACTGTTCGCACTGATGGATAAAGCCTGCCGGGAGTCGTTTGCGGTTACACTGGTCTTTCCTTTCTTACTGGAAGGAAATCTGCTG
Source organism: Blautia sp. AF19-13LB (assembly GCF_003479105.1). Lineage (NCBI taxonomy): Bacteria > Bacillati > Bacillota > Clostridia > Lachnospirales > Lachnospiraceae > Blautia > Blautia sp. AF19-13LB. The sequence goes on along the minus strand of NZ_QUGO01000003.1, from coordinate 243,382 downwards.
GAAACACAGCAGCGGCTGCAGCGTCTCGTCGAATGGTGTGAACAAAAGAACAAAATCATCGAGATTGTCGTAAATGACTGGGGAACGGCCCATCTGGCAGCTCAGCTTCCGGTGTTTTCCCTCTGCCTTGGCGTGCTGCTCAACAAACGGAAAAAAGATCCGCGGATGGCTTATAAGCTGGGGGACCGTACACTGTTTGAACAAAACAGCGTCCACGCGGCATTTTACCGGGAGTATTTGAAAGAAGAATTTCGGATGGAACGGTATGAATGGGAGAGCTGCGGCGATACCAGTACAAGGAAGTTTCCAGAAGGGAAAAACAGTCTTCATCTTCCCTTTTATCAGACAAATACTTCGCAGTATTGTCCAATGTATGCAGCGTGTATCAAAGGAAGCCGCGGCGCGCAGACGCCGGTGAGGAAATGCCCGGAGTTTTGCGAAAAACAGACATTTTTATATCCGGAGCATCTGCGGATGGCAGGAAGATATAATTCGCTGTTTGGGATTGATTTGTCGGTTTTGCAGGAGCCAGAAGCGATGGGGAAGATGTATGGGCTGCGAGGGATAGATCGGATTGTAGTGAATTTGTTATAGTGACATCTTAAGAAGCATGTTCATAGTTCGTATTTCCAACTTGATAGAGCTGCCAATTCGTGATAAGATGAAAAACAACAGGAAGGGGTGCAGACTTCTCTGAAATATTTTTGAGGAGGCGTATGCACATGGGAAAAGCGGACATTGTTACCAAAGCATACATGCGAAAGAGTAACATTTTTGCAGATGCGTTCAATTATTTGATCTATGACGGGAAAAAAGTTGTTGATCCGGAAAAACTGACAGAAGTTGATTCAACAGAGATTGCCATACCGTTTGGCGCAACAGAAGAGAGAAAAGAGGCAAAAGAGACAACCGAAATGACAGAAGATCCGGTCCAGAAATATCGGGATATATTGAAAACAGCTGTGATTATGCAGGAAGTGGAAACGTATTATCTGCTTCTTGGAATTGAAAACCAGACAGACATTCATTATGCGATGCCAGTTCGAAATATGATATACGATGCCTTACAGTATGGCAGACAGGTTACAGACACTGCGGCAAGACATCGAAAAAACAGAAAAAGTGCAAAACAACAGGAAAAAGACCATGGAGATGATTACACAAAAGCAGAATATTTGTCTGGATTCTATAAGGACGATGTCCTGAAACCAGTAATTACACTGGTAATTCATTTCGGAACAGATCCATGGGATGCGCCGTTGTCTCTGCATGAGATGATGAACATTCAAGACGAGAATCTGCTGCGTTTCGTGCAGGATTATCGGATTCATCTAATAGACCCGGCAAGGTTAACCGAAGAAGATTTGGAGAAATTTTCTTCCAGTCTGCGGGAAGTTATGGAGTATATCAGGTATTCAAAGGATAAGAAAAAGCTATTAGAAATTTTAAAGGATAATCCGCGCATGATGCTCGACCGGAAGGCAGCAGTGGTGATCAAGACCATTACAAATACACCCATAGAAATTCCAGAAGAGACGGAGGTGATTGATGTGTGCAAAGCGGTAGAAGATATGCTGAAAGAAAGCAGAGAACAAGGTATTGAACAGGGTATTGAGAAAAAGCGTTGGCAGCATGGTTTGAGGGGAGTAAAGAGTCAGAAGTATTATGATATGATTAGCGCCTATTAGGAAAACACACTGTCAAAGGGGTTTGTAGCGGGGGTTAGCCCGCTACTGCGGTATCTTCCGTAGTGTTGATTTCAATGTACTCGGCAATCTTGCGGAGCTCGTCAGCAAATTTGAATTTCACGCTGATATTGCCGTTTTCATAGACCTTGATATAGTCCACAAGTTCAACCAAGATTTCACGGTTGAGGGCTTCAATGTTCTGATACTTCATAAAGGCTACCAGTGCAGGATGCTCATTGTCCACACCGTTTGCCAGTTCTGCGCGTTCAGCGTTCAGCCGGGTAAGCACCGCGGAAATATCAGAAGTCTGCCGTTCATAGTCAGCCTTCATATCCCGGTATTCCTGCTGGGTGATTTCACCGTCTTTCCAGTCCTGATAAAGAGATTGCTTGTAGCGTGTTATCTTTATCAGTTCCCGCTCTTTTGCAGCTATCAGATCGTCCAGTCGGTAAGACTGGCTTTTTTTGATTGGAGCGGAATTGATCTGCGTTACGATTTCTGAGTAGGAAACAGCTAAATGTACCTGATGCTGTACGGCGAACAGAACAGCAGCCTCCAGCCGTTCATGCTTGATTGAGTGCATGGTGCAGGCTGTCCGGGAACGGTTCTTGTAGGTTGAGCAAGAATAATATACATTGTTGTTCTTGCTAACGCATCGGGTAATGGCCCGCCCGCAATCGGCACATTTCAGAAAGCCGCTGAATAAATGTACCTCACGGCCTTTCGGGGAAGTACGGGTATCACGCTGTAAGAGAGCCTGTACCTTATCGAAAGTTTCATAGTCGATAATGGCCTCATGTGTTCCAGCCACTTCCACCCATTCCTCGCGGGGAACAGCTTCAATCTGGTGTACCTTGTAGCTTTTCACCCGGCTCCGGCCTTGGGCTAAGTCCCCGGTGTAGGTCGGATTGGTAAGAATGGAGTGGATCATGCGGGCTCCCCACATAGGATCGTCATACCCTCTTGTCGAAACAGGCAAGCCCTTTTGTACCTTGTAAGCCGAGGGGCTCGGTACGCCGTGTTCGTTCAGGTACAACGCGATAGCACGTTTTGATGACCCTTGAATAAGCATTGTGAAAATGAGTTTGACATTTTCAGCAGCATCGGGATCAACAATCAGCCTGTGCTTGTCCTTTGGGTGCTTTACATAGCCGTAAGGAGCAAATGCTCCGATATACTGGCCGTTGCGCCGTTTGTAATCAAATACCTGCCGGATCTTTTTGGAAGTCTGATAGCAGTAATTATCGTTCATCACGTTTGTAATGGGAACGATGATATTTGAAACGCTGTCGGGGTTCTTGTAGCTGTCCACATTCTCAGCAAGGCTGATAAAGCGAACACCCATTTGAACAAACAGGTTGTCGATCAAACTTCCGGCATCGCTATAATTTCGTGCGAAGCGGGACAGGTCTTTTACTATAACGCAGTTGATTTTACCACTCATGACATCCGCCAAGAGCCGTTGAAAATCTTCACGGTTAGCGTCCGTTCCAGTATGTCCGTCATCTACATATTCCGTGATACTTTCAAACTCGTCAATGTTGCGTCGGTAAAAATCGTTCAGTAGGTCACGCTGGTTCTTTACGCTGTTGCTATCGTCTTTTCCTTTTTTCAAATCTTCCTTTGAAAGCCGGATATAGATGCCCAGCCGCCAGCGGCGGATTGTGTAAGAGGGAGAGAAACTCTGCTGATACCCTCTGTTTTTTGCTCGTGCCATTGTTCCTCCTTCCCTATCACATTACACTTATATTATAACTCTGTCCGGGGAGGACAACAAGGATGCCTCCACTTCGGGACACTTTGTCTCGAAGAAGCAAAACGAGCTGTAACCGAAGTTACAGCCCGCTTCTTTGCCGCAGCAGGAAATCCGTCAGCTTGTCTTGGAGAGATGGCCCGCTTTCAGCAAATTCAATTTTCACGCCAACACCACCGATGCAAAAGCAGTATGGATTTTTGACAGTCTGCAAAAATCGAGAGATGCGCTCCTTTCGGGAAAGCGCATTGTCAAAGGTCATACCGCTCACATCAGGCAGGGACTCGGCAGCCACCGCGCCAATGTCAACGCTTCTCATTTGTTCAAGTTCCTGTGTAGTTAATTTCACGGTAAACCTCCTTCGCAGATTGATAGAACGCCTCCCGCTGTTTGGTGGGGAAACGCAACAGGCCAGCACCACCGGGATGCTGGCCTGTTGCCTTACTCCACCTTGGGACACTTTGTCTCGAGGTTTATTATAGTTTTTGAATATTAGAGAGCGCCGCACATATTTACTTGGCCTGTCCAAAGACAATCGTTATTTTCTGTGCGGCGCTCTCAACGCAAGTAAAGCGACAAGCCCGGAGGAACAGGCAGCCAACCTGTTCAGCGCCGGATCATGGCCTTGGGATGGCCGGGCCCATTTACAGTGTTGGTGTTGTTCGCTCAATCTCTTTTGGGAAATGTCACCGCGCACCCACCGTCTGGCTCCACGTACTTACTCAGGGTTGCCGTTATTCCCTCGCGTTAGGAAGAAAACCTCCTCTCATAAACCGAGACATTTTTTCATCAATTCCAAGTGGGTTAAGAAGAAAAAATCAAAAAGTTTTTTTCATGCGTTCAAGGCCACGCTTGATCGACTGGCGAATAGACTCCTCATGTACGCCCTCGGCCTCGGCAATTTCCTTAATCGACTTGCCAAGAATGATATGTGCGTCAATTCTGCGGCCCTGGATCTCCGGCAGAGAATTGAGAGCGTTCCACAGACGAAGAAAGGTTTCCATCCGTTCAAGGAGCTCCTGCGGGGTCGGCTCATGCAGGCAAGCGGAATATTCAATCCCGTCATCGCAGTCCAGAGAATACTGCGCCTTGTGCCGGGAGAGCCGCCGCTGGTAGGCCATTTCATAGCGGGCATCGGCCTTGAATACCTCGGCCACCTCGTCAGAAACTTCGATAAGCTGATCCTGCGTGTACCAATAATAAAAATCTTTCAAATTGATAGTAGTCATCGTAAAATCCTCCATTTCAGTTTGTTCGGGGTTGGTCGGAAACGAAATGGAGTAACGGCGGAGAACGGCACCGCACCTCGGGACACTTTGTCTCGAAGTCTGGAAAGCAAAATGCGCCTGTGCGACACAAGGCCGCACAAGCGCACGAAAAAGTATTATCGGTTATGTACTGTTTAATTTCATGTTCAAAACCGGACTGCTCCGACGGAGGGGCTACGCTTTTTTTAGCTGGTGCAGATCACGCGAACAATGAAATAATAAAATGAACACGGCAAAATAACCTCCCATCGGCTACCGTGTCCCTACAAGTCGTCATTGGTTTGTGTAGACGCAAAGAAACGGCGGCTCTGAAAATCAAAGCCGCCGTTTCAAATGGGCGTGTTGATAGGCTGCTGTACGACGGCTTTTTTTCTTTTGCCGTCGTGCGGCAGCTTGTTCCTTTTGCGCTTATCTTAACAAGCAATCCTCACAGAAATGTCACTGACACACGCTGTTTCGACAGAATAATGGGCTGAAATCTCACGAACCTGTGAGATTTGAAAAACCGGGAGAATAATCTCCCGGTTTTCATCGCAAATATTTAATTCTGCCGCAGTCTCTCTACAACGCTTTGCTTAACATTTTGCATGAAAGTTATGACGGGGGTTGCCAAGCAGACCAGCAAAACAATAGCTGCGACAACCAACAGAGAAATTACAGGATAGTGAAAAGCTGCATAAGGAACCATTCTTCTAAAGGCTGAGTATATTGGAATATATATCGCTGTTCCCAGTGTGGCAAGCAGTAGGAAAGAAATACTCCAATAATACCCGCCTTCCCAAAGCAATACATTTCTAATTTGCTTTTTCGTCATTCCTATACTTTCAAGTGTTGCAAATTCATGTTTCCGAGTATTTACACTAACAACCATTGTGTTAATGAAATTCATAATTCCTATCAGCAAAAATACAGCGGACAACCCTGCGGCTATAATCCTTGAGGTCAGCAAATATCCGGCCATTTCTTGCTGCTTTTCATATCGTGACAGAATCGTAATGCCCGGTGACGAAGCAGTAATGGATTGAAGCTGCTCCATAATCCCTTTGTCATAACTGCTATCAATCGTATCAAAAGCAATCCGAAAGATTTTGGTTTCTCCAGACAACTTCTCTATTGCCTGCTCACTGATATACAAATCAGGGGCAGTACCTCTCTCATTTCCTCGACCATTCTGAAAATCAGCGTCCAGAAAGCCAGTTGCCACTGTAAAGACCTGTTCCCCGGACTCACCGACAACGGTGATTGCTTGCCCTGGCTGAATCAATAGGTTTCCCTCATCATCCGTCATAGCGGACAAAACCACCAACTCTCCCTTTTCAAAGGCGGTTAAGTCAATAGGCTTATCAAGCGTTTTATTAAGTTCTTCGATATATCTGGAATCTATTCCGTAAACGCCGCTCCAAAAATTATCTGTATAGTTTTTTCGTGTTTCCGCATTTGAAAAATCAAGACCTGATATGCCATCCAAGGAATCAATATATTTCCCGAATACATTTTCGTCGTAAATGACATCCATAGTGGGCCACGGTGAAGCAGAATAAGTGACGCGCAGATTTTCAATTCCCTGCATTGTTTCAATTTGCTGCAACATTTCATCAGAGAGCAGGTTTCCTTCTTCGGAAATGCTGTAAGTCAATGCGAAATCACTTTCTCCCCATTGATTTACAAAATTGTCGGGACTTAGGCTTGATAGTAGACCAGCAGAAACCAAAAACAATATTAAGCCTAAAAATAAGGACGCAAAAGTAAGGAAAGCGCTTTTAGGGTTTCTAAAAATATTATCTCGTGCCATCCGAGATAATTTTGTTCTATGGCTCTTATGATCTCGGTAACTCCTTGTATTTGCCTCCGTATAGCGTGAAGCCGCAACAGGAGAAATACTTGCAGCTATTTTCGCTGGTTTCATGCTGCCGATGATTGCAGTAAAAAATGTGAAGATTGCGGCACCCGCAAAAATAATGGGGGAAAAGGACACTATCTCCCCAAGGTCTGTATCGCTTGAGTACATCATATTCATGGCAAACGGAACAAGTCCAAGCGAAACAATACCACCGACAATCAGGCCGCTGGGAATACCGATCACCGCCGTTCTGAATATTTGAGAACGCACGATCCGCTTGATTTGTCTTTTTGTCGTGCCTATCGTTTTAAGCTGTCCATAGAATTGTGTATCTCTTGAAATTGAGATATACAGAATGTTATAAATCAGCAAATAGCCGCTGATAATGATAAAGACGATAATAGCAGCCAGTGGAAGAACAATGGTGGTGGAATTGCTCTGAGCAATAGGTACAATTTCAAAGGACTGACTTTCTGTAAACGAAATCTTCCGTTTTAGTTTTTCACAGGATCGCAGGGCATTACTGTCATCAGAAAAAGAAATCATTGCGGTAGACACACTATCAAAGGGAAGCCCTGTTTGTGTTGCAAAAAGCTCCGAAACATAAGCGGCACCACGGTTGCCTGCACGTGAAGCCGAATAATCTGTGTAATAGCCCGACAAAACAAATTCATCGGAGATATATTGATAATCTGTTCCGAGTTGATAGGAAAGGGAAATATTCATCCCTATCTGTGGATCATCAATCCCCATTGCACGCAAAGCCCATGTAGGGAGCATAATTTCATTTTTTGCTTGCGGATAATCTCCGTGTATATCCGAAATTGTTGGTACACGGTGTTCTTGCCATTCTGTTTCGTCTATCCAGGTAATACTCAGCAGGGCATCGTCCATTCCAGATGTATCAATGCTGCCCAATCTCTGACTGACACCAACTACGGATACCAAGCTGGATCGGCTCAATTCTTCATATTGTTCTTCTGAGAGGCTTGTAATTGCCACATCCGCAGTCGTGCCCATCGCACGAATTTGCTGCATTTGATAGGTTTCAAAATAACTGCACCCCAAACTAAATACAGATGTAATCATAAAGGCGGTCAAGAATAATGCGATGGTAACGAAAACATTTCTCTGCTTATTAGCGCGGTAGCTTCTTTTGGCAAGACGATTGATTGTTGCCTGATTATTGTTCCCAAATAAAATATCATCCATCAATGTCACCCCCTGTCACTGTGCGATTTTTCCGTCCTCAATACGGATAATTCGGTCGGCAAGCTGGGCAATTTCATTGTTATGGGTAATCATTACAAGCGTTTGATGGAACTTCTGACTTGTAACTTTCAGCAAACCAAGAACATCACTACTTGTCCGGCTATCCAAATTGCCTGTCGGTTCATCTGCAAGTATAATAGCTGGTTTGGAAACAAGGGCGCGGGCAATCGCTACACGCTGCTGCTGGCCGCCGGACAGATTGTTAGGCATACTGTTCAGCTTCCCATCGAGAGCCAACATTTTCACGACTTCATCCATAAACCGCTTGTCCACGGTATCACCATCCAGCTCCACCGGCAGGACAATATTTTCATAGACATTCAGCACAGGAACAAGATTGTAATTCTGAAAGATAAACCCGATGTTACGTCTGCGGAAGATGGTAAGCTGTTCATCCTTGAGTTTCGATAATTCTTTCCCTTTTACTTTAATACTGCCGGAAGTTGGCGTATCTAACCCGCCCATCATGTTCAGCAAAGTAGACTTACCGCTGCCGGAAGTACCAACAATGGCAACAAATTCACCTTCCTCAATGGATAGGGTCACGCCATCCAATGCTTTTGTAATGTTCGGTTCGGTGCCGTAATATTTCTTCAAATCTGTCGTTTGTAATATGTTCATATAGAACACCACCCTTTCTTTTTGATGGCTCTATCATAAAAGGTAAACCTCACAGAAATGTCACGGGAAACAAAATACCTCTGTTTAATTAAAGCTCAAATGTCATAGGCCTGTGACATTTTGTTTTTTAGCGTACTTATTTTATTGTCGAGGCAGAAAGACGGAAAAAGTTGAACCCCTCCCAACCTCGGATGTTACCCGGATATAACCGCCTTGCAAGGTTACGATCTCACGAGCCAGATATAGACCAATACCAATTCCATCTACATCATGTACGATGTCCTCTCGATAGAAACGCTTGAAAATTGCTCCCTGATGCTGTTCTGAAATGCCAATGCCTGTATCTGCAATGTCGATTTTCACATACATTTCCCAACTTTCAACCGAAACACGGATTTGACCGCCCTCCGGCGTATATTTCACTGCATTGTCCAAAATATTGAACAGTGCTTCGCTTGTCCATTTTCTGTCATGGGAAACGACCAAGTTCTCCGGGCAGTCCACTTGAACATTGATCTGTTTTTTCTCGGCGTTCAGAAGAATACCTCCCAATGCGGCGGCAAGCGTGTCATAAAGCGGCTGGCTTTTCTTTTCCAGAGAAATAACACCTGTTTCCAAACGAGAGGTTTTAATCATAGCCTGCATGAGAAAATCCAGTTTATCAAGCTGGCTGGCCTGTGCCGTTAGAAACTCTTTTTGTTTTTGCACAGGGACTTCATTTTCAAGCAGAGTGCTGTTAATCATTTTCAAGTTCGCAATCGGGGTCTTGACCTGATGGGAGATGTCGGAAATCAGTTCTTGCAGGTCAGCCCGTTCTTGTGCAATGCCGTTCTTGTTTTCCTGCATGACTTCATATAAACGGTTCAGCCGATATTCAATTTTATAGAAAAGACTTTCTTCTTCCACAGTCTGTTTCGGCTGCATATTCCCGGATAACATATCATCCATTAAACTGCAAAAAGCATCGGAGAACATTGCCAGTTTGCGGCGAACCAGCACCATAAAACAAACAGCGCAAACCAGCACAAAAATGCCGAACAATAATACATACCAGACAGCGGTTATATTTTGGGTCAGCCCATACAAAGCTGCTGAAACCGTCCCCATTGCCACCAGCAGGAGAACAGCAAAAAAGATACAGGCTTTGTTGACGGAAAGTTTTCGCACATTCATTTCAGCACTCCTCCGATCCACATATAGCCCATACCATATACCGTTTTGATATACTGACGGTCAGGTGTTTCGATTTTGTTTCGTACCCGGCTGATCGCCGCAGTCAGAGCGTGTTCATCCACAAAATTTCCGTCTGCGTCCCACAGCTTTTCCAACAAGACTTGCCGGGTCAAAACAATCTGCGGATTTTTCATCAGGATTTTCAAAAGTCGATATTCCAGTGGGGTGAATGTAAGTGGCTTTCCTGATAGAGTAGCACTCATTTCTGAAAAATTGATGGTCAGTGTGCCATCCTCATAAGTATCACCACCATATTGTTTTGTCAGCCTACCCAGCACTACCGCTAATTTCTTTTGAAAGACGCTCATAGGGAAAGGTTTTGTCACATAATCCTCTGCGCCCAGTTCATACCCTTTGAGCATATCGCTTTCCATATCATTTGCGGTCAGAAAAATAATAACGGTATCAGGGCGACGCTCTTTTATTTCCCGGCAGAAGTCAAAACCGTTTCCGTCCGGCAAATTTACATCCAGCACAATCAGGTCATAGTCCTGCTTTGTCAAGAAACTACTGGCCACTGATTTTGTCAGTGCAGAATCAACCGTATAGCCCGCAGTATTCAAGTTATAGCATAAAGTATTATTCAAAAGCCGATCATCCTCGACTACTAAAATTCGCATGGTATCACACTCCTTCATTTTCAGTATAGCACCCAAATGTCACAGAAACCTCACAATATTTCTGATTTTATTTTAGATACCAACCTCTGATCTTCGGGACAAATTGTCCCAAAGTTATAGGTATATTGTACCTCACATTTCCGCGATCATCAATTTTGCGTATGTGAAATTAAATAGTCAGTAGTATGAAATACACAGTCGTTCAAATAATATCACATGAAATGTAAAATCATATCAGGTGATGTTATGAAGATAGAACGAGATGAAAGACGCTTTGATTTTCACGATATAGGGCTCGCCATCAAGCGTGCAAGAGAAGCCAGCGGCATGACACAGGAGCAACTGGCCTATATTGTTGACCGCGCTCCGCGTACCATTATGTATAATGAAAATGATGGTCAGCATCCAAGCTTCAACACCTTTTATCAGATGGTTACAATGTTTGATATATCGGTGGATCAATACTTTTACCCGTCCCAGAATAGCGGGAGCGAGTGCAGGAAGCGGATTGATGCCATGTTGAACGCCTTGGACGAAAGAGAATTGAAAATCGTTGAAGCTACAATCCAAGCGATGAAAGCATCGAAAGAAACGGAGGAAACGTAAAAGAAAGCGTAACCTCCGTTTTTTGCGCCATGTTGCGGGTTGCGCGTTTTGGCAAGCAATTCGGGTGTGGCCACACTCCGAAATTTTTGCAGGGCGCAGGGCCCGCAAAAATGCTTGTTGGGGAGCTCCCCAAACCCGCTGTACTTCGGGACAAATTGTCCCAAAGTCCCGGTGCGCTGCACCGTAGTCTGCGGCCCGTCACTATCGTTCCTGGGCCTTATTTTCACGCTCGTCTGTTATGCCGAGCAGATGATCAATGTTCGCTTTTATTGCCACGGCCTCCCGCATTTGCCGCTGGGCCTCCCGGTATTCTGCATAAAGCGCTTTCTTTTGTCCCGCCAGCTCACGGCGGGATTTTTTTAGTGCTTCAATCTTAGGGAGCTTTGCGCCGTTCAGTATGGTGTTCATAGTATCCTTTGCCGCCCGGTAAGTGGCAAGCTCCGCTTCGTGCTGGGCCAGATACTTTTTGCTGTACCGCGCAGCTTTGTATCCATCAAACACCGGGCGAGTCTTGGCATAGTCCACCGTGGCAGCCATCAGCTCCGAGGTTTTGGAAAGAGCCTCCTCCGTTGTGCGGAGCTCGTCAGACAGCTTGTGAAAGTGATCCACCGCAGCCTCGGTGCTGGCCGTCAGTGCCGCATAGTCTGTCAGATGATGCTCCTGCAAATACTGGAGCGCGGCGGCCATTTGTTTTAGGTTGTAGACCTTGGCCCATCGTTCATAGGCCGGGCCCTTGCCTTGGGCCATACGCTCTTGAATGTCGATGATGAGATTAACTCGCCGTGGCGGAACCGTGGGCTCCTCGGGCAGTTTGGGGAGTGGACGTTCCCCGGCAATTACCGCCTTGATGTCCTCCGGGTCAAATCCAACTCCAAGTGTAGAAGCCCGGAGCCGGGTCGGTTTTTCCTGCCCGGGTGCAAGGAATGAGATGACACCGCCCCGCCCATGTTTCACCGCAAAGCCGGACTCCTCCATGAGACGGAGAAAGTCGGCAAAGTCCGTGGGCTTTTTCTCCAAAGCGGCGAGAACAGCCAGCCGCACCCGCTGCTTGGCAGAGGGTGGCTTTTCTCCGATCCACTGTCCATAGTGGAGAAAACGACCCTTGCTGTGCTGGCACGGATTTTGGATAACAGACAATTCATGTTCGATGCACACGCGGTCAGAGAGCCGCCGCAGGGCAAAGGACGAACCAATGAAATTATGAAATTTCCGGGAGCGGTCAAAGGCCGTCGCATTGAAATAAATGTGATTGTGGATATGGGCCTTGTCGGTATGCGTACAGACGAAGAACTGATACTTTCCCTTTGTCCAGCGCATCGCCGTTTCATAGCCGATACGGTTTGCTTCTTCCGCCGTAACCTCCCCGGGCAGGAACGCCTGCCGGATCTGAAAGAACAGGGCCCCGCGAGACACGGCCCGGCCTGTCTCTGCAAGGTATTGACTTTTTACCAGAAGAAACTCGGCGGGAGCCGTGTTCGGATCGCAGAGATAGGAAGATACGGCTCCCAGCTTTTCCGGGTTTAGGCCATAGGTGAAACGATCCTCCATCGTTTGAATTGCACTTTTTCCCGCCGCTGTTTTATAAGGGCGGATGTAGGTGGTCGCCGTAAAAATTCCTCCTTCCGGCAAACAGTATTTTTACTTTGGGACACTTTGTCCCGAAGTAGAAAAAGCCGGGGAGCGGTATCAACCACTCCCCGGACGGGTCAGAGCTCTACCAGCGCGGAGAGCTGTTTCAAAAGATCAGACAGCGGCCCCCACAAAGCAGCATAGTCCCGCTGTAAGGCTGCGAGTTCTTCGGGATAAATTGCGCCGTAGGTGTTGGCCTGAATTGCCACTTGGTTCAGATTGTTGGAGCAGCGCCGCTGGAGCGAAACCAGCTCACGAACAGGCGAAAGGTCAACATGAAGCACATACCCACTCAGGGCCATTTTCCGCATATAGGCTCCCATATTACGGATGCCAGCCTCCGCCATACGTTCTTGAATCAGGGCCTGCTCCGCCTCCGACACCATCACATGAAGATGGATCGGACGGCGGCGCTTTTTTGTCATCGCTCCTCACGCTCCCGGCTGCGGCAGGCGCGGGGCGGCTCCTTTACCTTATCCAGCGGCTTTTCCTGTTCGTCTGCCGGAACAGGGTGCGGCAAATGAAATTCACGGTGCAGGCGCAGCACCTCCAGTACAGACAATTCCTGTTCACGTTTCTTTTCCATACACGCTCCTCCTTATCTATCGCCACGGTCAGGCTGCCTGCGCTGGGGAACCAGTGCCTCCGGGCCGCGATCTGCCTCCGCCAACTTTGCCGCATTTTTCATCTGCTCGGCAATCGGACGGGGCCTGTCGGGATTATCAGGCGCAGGACGCAGCTCATAGTCGGATGCCTGTTTTTCCGTTAGCGGGCGGGTATAGGTAAGATAGCCCCAAGCCAAGAACGAGCCATTTTCCACCGGGATGCGCTGATCGTAATTGAAGATTTCATCCGGCTTGTTATAAGGCGGCTTCGGGAATGTCCCGATGTCCACAGGCCGCTGGGTCGAATAATACTTGTAAAGGCCGGGAGCCTCGGTCTGCCTGATCCCGACGTTATAAATACGCTGATAGTCCTGCACCCGGTCTGTGAAATCCTGTTCCATCGCGGTGCGGTCATTTCCATAGTGACCCCATTCATACTGCCGCTGGCCGTCCTTGTCATCATAGCAGGCCCATGTGACATAGCGGGATGGCGCGGTGGGATGTTCGCCCAATACAAATCCTCGTCCATTTTCCAGCATGACCGCCTTCAAAATGGCGTAGCCTTGATTTTTGTCCATAGTACACCTCCCATCATCGAGACATTTCTTTGTTTTCTCTTTTCACAAACGGCTGGAGCTGATAGGGGCTTGTACTGTCCTCGGGCCGCAGAAAGTCTATCCGGGCCGCAGCACGGATGGCGTTCTGGTTAAGCTGCCGCTGCCATGCCCCTTGGCTGGGAGCCCACTTAAAGCCGTTGCTATTCAGTTCCTGCCGCTGATTGGCATCGGGCTTTTCCTCAAAAATAAGCTGCAAACGATTTTCAGCCTCGTTGATTTTTGCCTCGCCTCCGGGGAATGTCCAGCCAGCAAACTCGGAGCGGCTGCTCAGTTCCTCAATGCGCTGGCGCACACGGCGGATGTTGGCGTTGTTGTTGGAAAGCAGATAGGCGGGGTATGGCTTGCTTTTGTCCAAGTGCCATGACTGCGCCATATCTGCTTTGAGCTTTTCGGCCTGCTCCGGCGTAAGCTCCGGGCAGCCGTCCAGCGTTTTGTGTTTCCGAAAATACGCATTGACTGCCTTCATGGTGGCCTGCAGGGACTCCAGCCCCTCCAGCTTTTTTGTCAGCTTTTCCACGGCCAGATCGTCATCCGCGCTGATCCCACCCATTCCAACAGAGCGGATTTTATCAAGCAGCTTTGAAATCTCCGCATACTCTCCATAGTTGCGATCCCGGGCGGCGTTCTGCTTGTGCTTTTTTGTCACAGGGAAATTGCCGCCCCCGGAGATCAGAATAGAGGGCACCCGGGCATCAATCACATTGCGTTCATTCAGATTTTCCGCAAGTTTCCGGGCATAGCGATCCACCAGCGCGTCAATCTTATCATGGTACATTGGATCGACACGGGCTTTCTGGCGTTCCGCCGCTGCATACGCTTCATCGACCATTGCCCGGTAGCCCGCCGTAGCGGAGCCCGGCTGATAGTCAGAAAAGCTGTTCATATCTTTTGCCCGCTTTGCGGCTTCTTCATTGATCGGATAATATTTCGGCATAGTACCTCCTTCCACAAAAGCCGGAACTTTGGGACAAATTGTCCCAAAGCCCCGGCAGCTAAAATGTTGACAGCATCTCACGGAAACAGGGGCGGACGTAGAAACATACGCCTTCCGCAGAAAAGGGCCTTAAAAAGCCTTGCTACAAGCGGATTTGTGATGGTCTAATTGTCAACACATCAGCTCCGTTTTTTCCGCATATATTCCCGCTGCTGTCTGCGGTGTGCCGCCTTTGCACAGGCCGCCGAACAATAGGTTTGCCGTCCATCAGGAGCCACGGCTCTGCCGCATACCGGGCAAGCCTTGAAATCCGGCCTTGGCCCCTCTGTCAGCAACGCAGCCTCCAGCGCCGGATCAAGGGGCAGAACTGCCTCGCGGAAGTAGCGGCAATAAGCCCCTGTCCAGCATTTCCCAAACATATAGCACTCGCAATCCAGCGGCAGGCAGCCGCAGTCCCGGTCATAGTTGGCACACCATTTTGACACCAGCCTGCGGATTGCCGCTTTTTCTGTCCGGGTCAGTTCTCGGCCCACAGTATCACCTCCCGTTGCCCGGTGGTTTGAGCTGCTCCCGGTAGCAGAACACGCAGCCGATCCCGCGCCAGTAAGGGCAGCCGTCACAACGGGAGCCCTTCGGCGGCAGGCTTGGCGGCACACCCTTAAAGTAGCTTTTTTCTTTCATAAATCCCTCATAGGGGTTATTTGTAAATCTCATTCATTATCCTCGCTTTCGGTATCGTCCTCGTCCCAAGGCGGCCCATCGTCCTCGGGATCGTCATAATCAGCCAGTTCCTCACTGTAATCCTCTTCGGGTACAGCAGCTTTTTCATGCTTCGGGCGGTAGATTTTGAAGTACCAGCCTGCACCGCCGCCCAGAACAGCCACTGCCAAAATCAGCAGAAGCGTCCCGGTATTACTTTTCTGCTGGGGCTCGGGTTCCGGCTCCTCCGCAGGTTCCGTCACCGGAGCGGATTCGGGAGCTGTGCCAGCACACTCGGTCATGTTGACCGCGCAGACCTCGCAATCCGTATGGATGGCTCCGGGCGCACATTTTTCTGTGCAGGAGCAGGCCGGAAGTTCTCCGCCAGCGGCCTCCAGTGCCGCCAGCAGATCGGCTTCATCCACCATGTTCAAAAAGTAGGTGTGATACTGTTCGCCGTCCTCGTCCACAGGCTTGTCATAGTCAATGACAATGTAAAAGGTGTTGCCGCCGCTGGTTTCCACCGTGATGAACTGTTTGTTGGTTGCGGCATCGTAGAGCAGATCGCGGGTCACAAGGTTTCCATCCTCCGAAAAGCCCTCGCCCGGGGTAATGGTAGGCGCTGGCTCCGGGGCCGGAGTTTCTTCCACAACAGGCGGTTCCTCATTCCCGCCGTCCGAATAGGCGTAGGCTGGGATCGCAAAGCCGCATAAAAGAACGGCGGAGCAAAGCCCCGCCGCCAACATACGAAAATGTTTCATATTCAGTTTTCCTCCTTCTTTTTTTCTTCGGACTTCGGGACACTTTGTCCCAAAGTACCGCCGTCCTTCAGCTTCTCAAACAGCAGCGGGAGCTCCGTAAGGGAAATGCTCATGCCGCGCACAATGTCCACGATCTCGCTGTTTTCTGCCTCCAGCTTTTTCTGTTCCAGTTCCTTGAGCCTGGCCTGCTGTTCACTGATTTTGGCCTTGACCTTATCAATCTCGGCCTGAATTTTCATGCTTTTGGTAGTTGCCATTTCAAAACCTCCTGTCACGGTAAACGCCCGTAGGCGTAAAAATGAGATTGCCAGTAGCTTGTATTCAAGTTTGCGTAGCCGATGGGATCTCCGCAATGCAGCATTTTTCCATCACCGACATAAATCCCGCAATGGCTCACGCCCGGCGTGTCATAGGTGCCTTTGAAGAACACCAGATCACCGGGTTTGGGAGAACTGGTCGGCGTACAGATGTTATAGAGCCCCTGGGCTCCCAGCCTGCCCACATTCCAGCCGGAGTGATTGATAACCCACGAAACGTACCCCGAGCAATCAAAGGAAGTGGCGGGAGAACTGCCGCCCCACACATAGGGATAGCCGATGTATTTCTGCGCTTCGGCAAGCATCGCGGCAAAGGTTTCATCGTCCAGATATTCTCCGGGCACTTCGTAATCACCGGGTTTCCCGGTAATGTACTTGTTCACATAGGGAGAATCTGGGAACAGATCGGGGCGGTTTCCCAGCGTTGCCATATAGATGGCATACCGTGAAAGCTGCTCCTCGCTCATGACATATACGGGCACATGGGATAAATCAAAGTTCTCCAGCGTGACCGTACAGATGTAATAGTCGTAAGGCACCTGATAGGTGTCCGTATGGGAGTTGCCGTCCTCGTCCGTCCATGTGTCGGTTTCCGTACGATACCGGGTTTCCACCACCACATCCTCGGTCAAAATGTACTGGCGGTCAAAGAGCATTTGCAGCGTTCCCTGTACCTCGCCTACTGTCCATTGTCCCTCATGGTGCGCACACAAAAGAGAAAGCAGCACATAGGGATCATGTTCGATTTCGTCCAGATCGAAGTGGTATTCGTCATAGTCATGGGTGCTTTCATAGGTGTCCAGATAATGCTGTAAATCATCTTCCAACGCACAATAGGCGGCTTCGGCGGCCAGCATATCACGATCCTCGCAAGGATAGGTGCTGGCTCCTAATGCACCGGCCCCGGCGTTCCCCAGCATAAGCATGGTAGAGGAACAGGACTGCATAGCAAACAGGAGTAACACACAGAGCACCGCAATCACGGCACCTGCGGGATGACTTTTGACAAATTCCACTGCCCGGGCAGTCAGGCGTTCTGTGGCTGTGGCAGTTTTCCCAGCCGCAGCCGCGCCCTGCTTTGCAGCCTCCTTTGCCTGCTTGCGGTATTGCTTGCGAAGCCGTTGCTTTTGCCAGTAGCGGGTAAGGGCATTTTTCGTCAGCTCCGGGTGCTCCTGTGCGGCGGTGTGAAAATGGTAGTCCGCCGTGTATTTGGTATAGCGGGCCTCGGTCTTGCGTACCACTTTTGCCGGATGTTCCCGGACTTTACGGCGCACAAAGCGGGAGCCGTGCCGCAGCGCGGTTTCTCCCACAAGCTCAGAACGGTGTGCGCCTTCTGTGCCGACATTTTCCTGTTCCACTTCAAAAATCTTGCCATGCACGAAGCTGTGAACGGAACCGCTGGCAACACGGCCTATGCGTTTTACCGGGCCGGGCTTTTTCGGCGGCTTTTGTTTTGCCAGCTTCTCCCGGGCCTGTTCCAGCTTTTCGCCTTGGGACTCCATACGGAGCTTTGCCGCCGCAGCCTGTTCCTGCTGGCTCTTTTTGCGGAACTTGGACTTCGGGACACTTTGTCCCGAAGTGTCAGAAGCCTCTGGCCCGGGCTGCTCCCCGTCAGGGGCGTGGGCGGTCTGCGACCAAGCCTCCTCCTTGGCCTTATTCGTTTTTCGTTTCATTCTTCATATCCTCCGGGCGGGTAGTCAGCAGGTCATAGATTTCTCCGCGAGGGAACCGATCCACAAACGGGATGGTCACATTTCCATAGAACAACAGACCCTCGCCGGAATTGCTGTGTGTGATATAGGAAAGCTGGTGCTCGGAAATACCGAGCTGTTTTGCCAGAATGGTACGGTCACTCTGCGCCTGCGAAAGCAGGATCATAAAATCCGTGTTATCCAGAATGTTCTCGATTTCCCGGCTTGCCAAAAGGTCTTTGACGTTCTGCGTCAAAGCAGACGGCACACATCCTTTTTTACGCAGCATTTTCCAGACCGCTACAAAGTAGCTGGCCGTCAGTGGATCGCGGAGCAGAATATGAAACTCGTCAAAGTAGCACCAAGTCGCCGCACCCTCGTGGAAGTTCTGATCCACCGCCTGCGAAACAAACTCATTTGTGATGTGCATTGCAATCTTTCTAAGGTTTTCGCCCATGTTTTTCAGAACGATGCACACCACATGGCTGTCCGTCTTGACGTTGGTAGGATGGTTAAAGAGATTGAGGGAGCCTGTGCAATAAAGCTCTAAGGCAGTTGCCACGCGCCGGGCCTCGGGCTCCGGCTGGCGTAAAAGCTCCTCATACAAATCCTGCAACAGCGGTGTTTTTGCGGTTTCCAATCCGAGCGCCTGCTCCCGGTACACCAAACGCACACAGCGGTCAATGACCGTCTTTTCAATGGGCTGCAAGCCTTCCTTGCCGCCGACCACCAGCTCGCACAGGGACAAAAGAAAATCCGCCTTCATGGAAAGTGGGCTTTCTCCGGCAGCCATATTGAGCTCTACATCCATCGGATTGAGGTGGTGCGGACTGTCCGGGGCAATCTCAATCACCTGGCCGCCCAGCCTTCGCACCAGCGGCGCATATTCGCCCATCGGGTCAACCACAATGATCCGATCCTGCGGGATGGTGAGAAACACATTCAAAAGCTCGCGCTTTGCGGCAAAGCTCTTGCCGGAGCCCGTAGAACCCAAATACATCCCGTTTGCCGACTTCAGCTTTTTGCGGTCAGCCATGATGACATTGTGGGAAAGTGCGTTCATGCCATAGTAGAGGGCCTGCCCAGCCATGCGGAGCTCCCTTGTCATAAAAGGAATAAAGATGGCTGTGGAGCTGGTGGTCATACCGCGCTGGATTTCTACCTCGTTGTAACCAAGGGCCAACGAGGAAACAAAGCCCTGTTCCTGTTGCCAGTCCAGACGGCGCAGAGCGCAGTTGTATTTCTGCGCGATGCCGCCCACGGTAAACACATCGTTTTCCAGCCGCTGGCGAGTAGGGGCAAGGTTTACCACCGTAAAGGTCAGCAGAAACATTCGCTCATTGCGGGATTGCAAATCAGCCAAAAGCTCCGCTGCGTCCTTGCTGAATGTGATCAGGTCAGGGGGAAGAATATCCGGGTCATAGCCGGAGCGCACAGCCTTTCTCTGTTCCTCTACTTTCATTTTTCCGATGTCCGAGATTTTCCCCTTGATGGTCTTAATTGCCTTGAGCTGATCCACGGTCTGAATGTGCATGGTCACAGTCATTTCCGCATCCAGCTCCAAGATTTCCGCCAGCAGCTTATCCGAAAGCTCCGATGCCATAATCTGTAAGTAGGACACCGCGCCCCAATACTGGCCGATGCGGAATGTGCGGGACTGGCGGAAGTCGAGACTGTCCGGGGCAATAAAGTCTTTTGTGCCGAGCCCGGTCTGCGGGATGTCTTTCCACGAAAAGCGGAACGCCTCACGGCTCCCCGGGTGCATCTGGCTATGAAGCAGCGCAAGGCGGGCCTGTCCGTCCATCGGCTCCGAGGGAACGCCCAGTCGCTTAAAGTTTCCCATGACATCGGCCTCCACACGCTCCAGACGGGGCCGTGCCTCCGCAATCCCCTCGGCGGGTATGCCAAAGGTGATGTATTTTGAGCGTTCAATGCCGTTATTGCTTTTGGCAATCTGATTTTTCAGCATCCCGGTAAACTCATCCCGGACGCTGTTATAGTTGTCATCCGCTTTCGGGATATTGACTTGATAGCGGCTGCGGGAATGGGAACGGCGGTTGATAAAGGAAAGCTGGAACGGCAGCGAGCTGTCAAAGTAGTTGAGGAATGAGCTCCATCCGCTGAATATGGCAGTCTGATCCTCGGTGGAGGCCACGGAGTAATTGATGTCCTCATATTCCACGGTTTTTGTATAGAGCCCGCCCGGGAGCTTGCACACACCGTCCGGGTGCATGGACAGATACGGGATTGTCTGCTGGGCAGACAGGGGCGCCCGGCCTTTACCCTTGGCGGCGGCTCCGTTTTTCTTCTTTGCGTTTTTCAATCACATCCTCCTTTCCAGCGCCCGGCCCGACAAAGGGCGCATAAATGTTTTCGATTCGGTAGGCCCTGATCCCCGGCCTTTGAAACTTGGCCCGGATGATATTCCGCACCACCTTTTCAAAGGGTAAGCCGTCCTTTTCATACATGGCCAGCAGGAACGCCGGGAGCATAATTCCCAGCATGAGAAACATCGCCCCGGTATTGCCGAGGGTGCCACGGGTTAGCAGATAGGCCGGAATCCCCACTGCGCCCGCGCTGCCGAAGCAGACAAGCTGGCGTTTGGTGAGGTTGAAAGCCATCTTTGTTTTGATTTTGGATAAATCGTTTGGTACGTTTACATAGGGCATAGATCACACTCCTTTCTGTACTTCGGGACAATGTGTCCCAAAGTCCGGGATGGTTGGTGTTACTTCATTTCCCCATACAGCCCAGCCGGGCGGGGTCTGCCTGGCAAAGAGCTCCACGCGGGGCAGATCGCCCATCAGGGAAATGATTTTGGCGCGGGCCTCGTCCGGCTTTTTGCTATGGGCTTCAATCGGGGAAATGATGAATTGATGAATGTTGGCAGCCTGCCGCTTTGGATGTCCCTTGGTTGCCAGCAGGCAGATTTCTGCATTGCCCCTTGTCCAGAAGCCAAGGCCGTAAAACCAGCTATCCGCCTTCTTGTTCTTTTTCAGCCAGACGAAAGCAACGCTTTTGTAGGTGAAGCCCCAAGCCTCGATCAGCCGGAGCGCCTCCGGGAGCTGCGGGAAAGTAGCCCATAAAAAGAGTGCGCTGTCCGGGGCTGCAAGATCAGCCACAGGCAACGCACATAAATCCTCAATGCTCATAGTGGGATAATGATTTTCCGCCGCGCCCTGCACTTTCTTAGCCGAGTAGCGCCAAGGGGGATCGGCGTAAATGATAGAATACTGCTGGATAATTACACTCCTTTCTCGCCGGAGCTTTTTACTGCCTGCGCCGCACGGATGCGCTCACTGGCGGCGGCATAAAAGGACGGGGCCGTTTCAAAGCATACAAAGCGGCGTTCTGTGTTGATGGCTGCAATCGCGGTTGTGCCGGAGCCAACGCAAATGTCCGCGACCAGTTCTCCGGGATGGGTATAGGTGCGGATCAGATACTCGCAGAGAGCTCCACGGGCTTCTGCGTGGGGTGGATGCCGCCGGACACCGTAGGCACAAATAGTACATTTCCGGGATAGCGGCGGCCATCGTTGGACTCCGATCCCTGCCGTTCAAATTTTCCATAGTTGGAGCTTGTACCGCTTCTGGAATGTACGCGGGCATAAGGCTTGCCATAAGTAAACTGCGGATTGTAGACCGGGGACTTCTGGTAAAACACCAAGATATTCTCGGACTTTTTCAGTGGAGCCCGGTTTGCATTGAGAAAGCCCGTTCCGCGCTCCTTGTACCAAATCCACTCATAGCGGAGCATGGCGAGGTTGGATGCGCCCAGCACCTTGTCAAAGGGGCACTGTGCGAAAAACAGCACTGCGCCATTCGGCTTGACCGCCCATTTCACCGCCTCCCACAGCTCCGGGAGCGGCAGGGGCACATCCCAATAATTCCGGGTTGTGCCGTAGGGCGGATCAGTCAGCAGCATATCCACGCTATGTTTTGGCAAAGAACGCAGGCCCTCGATGCCGTCCATGAGAAACAAGCCCTCCTTCGGGACACTTTGTCCCAAAGTGCGGCTATCGGTCATTGCGGGCCTCCTTTGCTTTGGCAGGTGCAGGCCGGGCGGCATTTTCTTTTCCAGCTTGTTTCGCGGCCTCGGCCATCTGCTCCTTGATCGGGGCAGGCCGTACCGCCTGGGCCCGTGCAACAAGCTGTTCCACCGCCGCATGATACGCCTCCACACCAGCCGCATTGATCCGCTCCTGTGTGGCGCGGTCAGGAATCCGAACCGTAGCCCGGTATCCCGTCCGGCTGGCAAGATCGGGTTTAGAGGGAGCGCCGAGGAAAATCCCGTTTTTCCCGTCCACAACCTTAAAATCGTCGATGACCACACCGCCAAAATTGACGCTGGCGAAGCCGATCAGTTTTCCCTGCGGCTCAATCGGGCGGACAGATACCGTGATCGGAACAACCGCCTCCTGCAAGACAGCATCTGTCCGCATTTTTACTGCCTCATCAATGCTAACGCCCTTGACTTCTGCAAGCTCCGCGATGGGAGCATCAAACAGCCAGCGCCGTTCCTCCGCAGCAATCTGCTCCGGGGTCAGCAACACATCGTCTTTCTTACTCAGATAAAATTCCTCCTTTCCGCTTGCCGGAGCAGGCTGGGCGGGGTCGTCCATCAACTCTTTTCTTTGCAGGACGGCCTCTGTTTCCGCCATAAAGCGGTAAGCGTCTGCCTCAGTAAACTCCTCCGGCGTTTTTCCATTCCATAAGCGCGTTCCGTCTGCCCCGTATCTTCTCGGCATAAGCACCACCTCCTGTTAATGAGCGCCAAAGATACGCTGGGCAATGCTCCCGGTCTTAAAGAGCATGAAGCAAAGCAGAACCGTGTAGCCCACAGTTCCCCAAATCGCCCCAATGGGATCGCCGCCTGTTGCGATGCCTTGAATGAGCACTGCGTAAATTGCAACACATACAAGGATCAGCAGCCCTTGAAAGCCCACGGCAAACAGGGACTTGATGTAGTTCTGCCCGGTGCCGCCAAGCTCCCGGTTGGAAAGCGTAGCAACGGGGATGGGGGCCAGACTGGTCAGCAGTAGGGTAAGAACCCGGCGCCTTACCATATCACTATGGCAGGTTTCCGAGAACTCCCCTCCGAACCGGACTTACACCTCTCGATGTATCCGGCTCTCCAGATGTCAGTCTAACTTTCCTGCGTGTAACTTATCGTGACAGTCAATGCAGAGTGCCATTGTCTTGCGCTTACGCCCAATCATGGCGATTTCCCATTGTTTTCTGCCACTTAAATCTTTGAGTTTTCGTATATGGTGTATTTCAAGCGGCACATTCTCTGCGCCACACCACTCACACCTGTTTGCTTGCAGTCTTTTTATAAGGCTATTACGCCCATAATTCTCAAAAATTCTTGCTACTATATCAGGATTTCCGCTTTCTACTTTAGTGTCCCGGCGGAACCCATTATTGTAAAACAATACCTTTCCGACCTTGCCGTTTTTCTTCGGATATTCCACAACAAAATCTTTTCCTTGACGGTACTTGCGGATAATTCTGCTGATTCGTGTCCGATATTTTCCAGCAAAGGTTTTGAGCATACTGTATCTCATTACATAGTAGAAGTTATTGAGTACAGACACGTTGTTTGCAAGTCGGTAGTAGTTATACAATCCACGGATTTCTGCGTTGTATTGGTTTAGGATTTCCAAATCGTCCAAGTGCAACAGGCGAGTGCGCCGAACAGGCTCCCAAACCTCTTTGTTTCCATTTTGTTTGTCGTATTTAATCTTGAGGGCATTGTAGGAGAACAGTCGTTTTACCCACTTATCATGGGGAACATAAAGTAAGACTTTTCCATTGTTTACCCGTCTGGTAGCCCCGGTTTTGGTCTTTTTGTTGTGTTCGCCTTTGGCGATTGTGACCTCATATCCCAAGAACTTCGCAGCGTCGTGTCCATGAGTAATCAATGTCTTTTCCTCGGACATTTCCAGATGGAGTTTGTCCCGGATAAAGTAGCCTACATCTTGTTTAATCTGTTCTGCGTCCTCTTTGCTGCCGATAACTCCGATTAAGAAATCATCGGCGTATCGGATATAGCAAAGCCGTTTATAGCTATCGTCCATCTGGTCGCTATACGGTATAGATTTCAGACTACGCCGAAGTTCCCGGATTTCTGCAATTAAGCCCTCTTTTTCTTCCACGCTCATTTTAGAGATATTTCTTTTAAGCCTTTGTTCTTTTCCTCGGCAGACATCCAATTTCTTCTTGAACGCAGGATTGATTTTACGGCGGTTTCCGCAGTTGAATTTCTCTGCATACTCTGCCATATAACTGTCCAGTTCGTTCATGTAGATGTTTGCCAGGATAGGGCTGATAATGGAGCCTTGCGGAGTGCCGGAATAAGTATTGTGGTAATTCCAATCCTCCATATATCCAGCTTTCAAGAACTTCCAGAGCAGACCGATGAAATATTCATCTGCAATCCGCTTTCGCAAAATAGCAATCAGCACATGATGGTCTACGTTGTCAAAGCAGCCCTTTATATCCCCCTCAACGAACCACTTTGTCCCCGTAAAATATTTCTGCACATATTTGAGTGCCGTATGACAGCTCCTATTTATACGGAAACCGTGGGAATAGTCGCTAAAGGTTGGCTCATAAATGCTCTCTAAGATGAGCCGCACCACCTCCTGTATCAGTTTATCGTCGAATGACGGTATCCCCAGTGGACGCATTTTCCCATTAGATTTCGGGATATACGTTCTCCTTGCCGGGTTAGGCTGATAACTAAAATCCCGCATCTTTTCAATGAGGGTGTTTATCCTTGCCATTCCCATTCCGTCAATGGTTTTGCCGTCTGTTCCGGCTGTCATGTTGCCTGGTTTCGCCTGTACCCGCTGATATGCCAGCAGATAGAATTGTGGATTGTACAGGTTGCGGTATAACCGCTCGTACTTGTAACTCTTGTTACACGCCTTGGATTTTAGGCTTTCCAACACATTTTCAGGACTTCTCATAATGCCTCACGCACCTTTCCTTTTTATGAATTGGTTGACATCCTGCCTCCCTTCGCCATGTAGACGGCTTTCCCGCCCTCGGACTACTACGGAGGCTCCGTTGCCATGCCGGATATTCAGCGTCATCTTTCTTGGGTTTTTACCCCTTGAAATTTATCGCCTTGCGGCATTACGCATAGCCGGATAGTTCCAGCGTTCCGGTTTAGGCAATCTCCAGTTAGACACTTTGGGATAAGCGTATTGTGATGTCGGTAGTGGGTTTTCGTCCTTTTCCGCTTACTGCGGCTGGCTGTCATAAGTATCGTGCGGTCTGTGTTTATTGGGTTTTTACCCCTTGAAATTTATCGCCTTGCGGCATTACGCATAGCCGGATAGTTCCGGCGTTCCGGTTTAGGCAATCTCCAGTTAGACACTTTGGGAAAAGCGTATTATGATGTCGGTAGTGGGG
>NZ_QUGO01000003.1:0-217797 GCF_003479105.1 Blautia sp. AF19-13LB | reverse complement strand
GGGATAAGCGTATTGTGATGTCGGTAGTGGGTTTTCGTCCTTTTCCGCTTACTGCGGCTGGCTGTCATAAGTATCGTGCGGTCTGTGTTTACCTGTCACATTCCGCTATGACATACGGCGAATACAACCATCCTGCGCCGCCGGGTCGAGTATCCCGCCTCGGACTACCCTTAAAGCAGTTTAGCCTTGCTCCTCATTCACAATGTTGCGTCTTGCCGCTCAGTCGTGGGTAGATGGTTTTCCCAACTCGCGATTTTTCCGATACGCTATTGTCCCCCTTGTGGTTTCCCTCCGGGGTAAATCGGATGACGCTAAAGTGACGCTTTTCACGTCTTTGATACTTTTCTTTACCGGCTTGCTAAAGCCGGGTTCCCAAAATGCCCGCACACCGCCTTTGGATGAAAAGCGGCGCTTCTGGACGCGCGGTAGATTTCGATCATACGGCCATAAATAACGATAAAGATACAGATATATAACGCCCACATAGTAATGCCAATAAAGAGGGATTGGAACCACAGTCCGAACAGCGGTCCCAGATCCATTTCCATCAGCCTCGGTTCCAGATCGGTCATAACTGAGGAAATGTCAATGGACGCATCCGAATTGATAACCCCTGCCGCCTGCGCCACTACGCTCTGCGCCATATCAAAGACGCCCATCACGATATTCCATGTGTTTGTGACAATGAGGATGGCAGCGGCTGATTTGAACACCCACTTGAAAATCATCCAGGTGTCCACATCATGCAGGTTGTTCTTGTCTGCGATCATCTGGATCAGGTCTACGGTCATCACGATAGCCAGGATCACGCCTGCAATCGGCACCATGATGGAGTTGGACAGATTCTCAATCATGCTGAAAATATTGCCATTCCATCCCTGTGGGGTCTGGCCTACCTGTACGGATATATCCGCGACCTGCTGATTTACACTGTCAAACATCCCCGAAAGGTTGCTCATAATGCCGCCCACCAGCATTTCTTTCAGCCAATTTGTCAGGGCTTCAAGTAAGAAATCCATACGGTGTCAACCTCCTTTCCGCCGCCCCCGCAAAACTGCGGGAGCGGCAAGGATTTCATACGGAGACGCTTAGACAGAGAAAAGCCCGGAGAGCAGAGGTACAAGGACCATGCCTACCACGGCTACACCAGCACCGGCCATGAGCTGCTTCATGCCCTGGCTCTTGGCGCCGGGGTTGTCGTTGCCGTAACCTTCCAGCAGGTTGATAACGCCCCAGATACCGAGACCGGCACCGAGCGCGATAACGAGGGTCTGAAGAACGGTGATTGCCTGTTCAAAAAATGCCATATAGTTTGTTAGCCGGAATCTGATTAAAAAATAGGTTTGTCATGTTTCATAGGCATACAAAAGCCGGAACAATCTGCCGCCCGGTTTCCGGGGGCATGATTCCGGCTGTCCTCCTTTTTCATTATTTTTTCTCGCGATTGTCCGCTTTGTACGCCAATGGCCCATAGAGGGCAAGTGCGGCGAATAGATAAGATCACTCCCTTCTAAAGCGGAACGAAATTAAGCGCCCTTTGTGTCTACTTCATATACATCGCAGACCTCATTGGGCTTGAGTTTCAGCCTTGCAGACAAGAATGCTTCAATGTCAAAAGCGTTCTTATCATCCGCGTCGGCAGTGTACTTGAAATTGGGGTGCTTGGTGATGTCGTACTTATCCGAAAGGAAAGGACGCACACCGCGCAGCTGGAGGATACACTTGCCTCCATCCATAACAGCAAGCTCATCCTGGCTCATCAGCTCTTTCCCCAATTTTTGATAGTTGAGTGAATGGGAGGTTTCCCTCCCACGGCTCTCTCCGGTGTTGTAGGTGTCGATGGTTTCCTTTCCCAGCACGGCAGCCAACTCTTTGAGGGTAGTCGGCTCTTTACCGCCCAGGAAGATGGATGTATCCATGTTACCGATGATGGTATCTGCGTTATCCTTATAGATCGCCTTGAGCTGACTCTGTGCCTGCAACACCAGACAGGCAGAGATCTCACGGCTTCGGATGGTGGCCACCAGCTTTTCCAGTTTCGGAATCTGCCCGATGTTAGCACACTCATCAATCAAACAGCGCACATGAACCGGAAGCCTGCCGCCATACACATCGTCGGCTTTTTCGCAGAGCAGATTGAAAAGCTGGGTATAACACATGGAGATCAGGAAGTTAAAGCTGTCATCCGTATCACTCATAATGAGGAACAGAGCCGTTTTCCTGTCTCCCAGAGTATCCAGCTCCAGCTCATCATAAGCCGTGACCTCACGCAACTCTGCAATGTCGAACACGGCAAGGCGAGCGCCGCAGGAAATCAAAATCGACTTGGCTGTTTTTCCAGAGACAAATTGTCAAGGACTTTTTCATCAAATTCACAAAAAATCTACAAAAAAGGTGCCAGAAGCATTGTATGGCTCCTGACACCTCGTTTGACAGATTACATTTTTCCGTTCAGCAGGTCTTTGCAGAGATACGCGTAGTCTGGCAGCTGGTTGATATATGGCTCCCAACGCCGCTTGATTTCGGCCAATTCCAGCGGGTCGGCTGCTTCCAGCGCGTGATCGTTGCCCGTCATATATAGAACATCCGTAGCTACATCGTCCAAACACCTGTAACAGAGATCGGCGGCAGATTCGATTCTGATACCGGTATCCACATAGACTGGATTTACGCCAATCGCCAGCCAGACATAACCTACCTTGTCCGACCAGAGCAGTTCAAAATCAGGGCTTTGCCGCAGATGTTCCGCAAAGACCTCCTTTACTCGCTCAATTTCATGTTTCTCTTTTTCTGTGTAAAGCATTTTCGTGTCCTCCTTGGCTAAAGTTTTGGTGTGTACCATCATCAGTTTAACACAAGGCGGCTGGCTTTATCAGCCGGTCACATCTGCTGTATCTCGTTTTTGAGCATACGCTTGATTTTATCGCTCATGGTTTCTGTGCTGGTATTGCTGAAATGGACATGAACCTTGTAGGTCGTCTTGCCGATTTTCTTTACCATCGCTGGCGTGTTTTCCGGCGCTCTGGACGCAGTAGCGGCGTCTGCCACCTGCATAGTACGGGGTTCTTTGTTCATGGCGCTCCTTTCTCCGAACGGGTCTGTGCCGCCCGGTAAAAAATCAGTCGTGCTTACTGTTTACAATGTCTTTTGCTGTCTGTCGGGTAGCACCGGCATTTTCTTCCCGGAAATTCTTCCCGTCAAAAAGAATCGGCGCACACCGTTCCAGAATACGGTCATAGATACGGGCGTGGGCCAGATCAGGCGGGTTTTTCAGCTCGGACAGTTTCAAGTTTGTTGTGATAATCATGGGCCTGCGGCTGCGGTAGCGGCTGTCAATGACGAAAAACATCTGCTCCATAGCATATTCGGTACTGCGCTCTACTCCCAGATCGTCAATGATAAGCAGGTCATACTCGTCAAAGCTGGCAATAAACTCCGACCTGTCCTCGGAAAACATTCCCGTCAGACGGTTCAGGATGGTGGGAAAGTTCGTCATCAGCACCGGCACATCCCGGTCAAGCAGGGCGTTGGCGATACAACCGGCGAAAAAAGACTTGCCGGTTCCCACATCCCCGAATAACAGCAGGCCGGTGTTGTTTTTATATGCCTCCTTCCAGTTCTCCACATAGGCGCGGGCCTTGTCCATCAATGGGTTTTTGCCGTTGTCGTTGGCAAAGGTGTAGTCATAGAGATAGCGGTCTTGCAAGCCCTGTGCCTTTCGGCGTTTGATACGCTCCATGCGGCGCTGCCGTTCTTCAGCAGTCTTGCGCTGTTCCTCGGCCTCCCGCTGGCACTGGCAGATGCAGCGCGGCATAAAGTAGCCGGATTTCCCGAAGCATGGCACAACAGTCTGCCTCTGGCCGCCGCACTTCTTACAGTGAATGAGGCCGTCTGTCGGGTCTATGTACTCGTCCCCGGCCAGTTCCACACCGGCGACTGCCTTGTCGATCAGCGCCCGGATTTCTGCGGTAATCTCAATCATACGGTTTCATCCTCCTTTACGCTGTAATCCCGGTTGCGGGTGGGCGGGGCTGCTTTCTTCGCGTCCTCACCGGCCCAGCGCCGGATGGTCGCGGCATGGCTCTGATACCGCTTGCCGGTAGAGGCCATGTACTCGGACAGTTTTTCGATGTACTGTTCCCATACAGCAGGAAAGCTGGCCTGCAAGTCTGCCATTTCCTCGTACGTCAGGAAAACATTCTGGTAACGGCCATAGGCGCGGGCGGAGCGTCCCTTCTCTATCTCTCTCTTTATCTCTATCTCTTTCTCTAACTCTATCTCTATCTCTGGTGGACGAATGTCGGACAAATGTCCGCCGTTTGTCCGGGGCGCAGAAAGAGCCTTATTTTGGAGCCTCGCAGCCCGCTTTCGCTCGGCCTCGGTAGAGGACTGGCCGATCAGCAGTTCAATATTGCTCATGTAGAAGGTGCCGCTGTCCAGCACCTCCACAAGACCCAGCTTCAAAAAGATCTGCAAGGCTCTCTCCACAGTGCCGATCTGCTGGCGGGTGATGGTGGCGATCATCTGCGCCGTGTAAGGAATGTCCTCGTCAAGTTGAAGCCGTCCACCATGTTTCAGCGATTTCAGATACAGCTTGAGCAGAATGTTAGAATACAGCACACCGTCCTGCATACTTTCCAGCAGCACGATGGAATCATCGTCAAAATAGTTTTCTTTGAGTTTCAGGTAATAATATTTTCGGTTGTCTGACATAGGGTTCCTCCTTGGGGTTTCTCTTGGGATTCTGTACGCATTTTAAGACCGTTTTAGGGGTCGGAGGATAAATCTATCAGGCCCCCGCCGACACCCTCGAAAAAAGCCTTGATTTACAAGGGGTTTTTGCCCTCTAATTGTCCACGCTGTACCCTTCTCCGGCGTTCGCACTCGGCCTTTTGCCGCCGGTGGACTTTCGGCGCACATTCCGGGCAGTATTTAGCCCGGTTGGAGCCGGGGGTGAACAGCGCCCCGCAGATAACACACCGTTTAGCGTCCAGACGGTGGAACAGGGCTGTTTCCAGTTCCCTGTCCAGCGGCAGCACCGCCGCCCGGAACCACCGGCACAACAGGGAGTAGGAAATGGACTGGACACAGACACATTCCTCCCCATCGTCCAGCGCGATACAGTTGCCGCCGTCATAGTTGCAGCACTCATGCACCAGCCTCCGCGCTCTGCGGTACTGGCGGTAATCCATGACAGGGATAGGTTCAGTTTTGTTGTTCTTCATAAATGATTTCTTTCATAAAGCGTGTAACCTCCTTGAATGAACTTATTGTTAAAAATTCGTGCAAAGTATTGTTTTCTTCGTGCAAATGGCATATACTATAATTGCCAGCAGAAAGGGGTTGATCGTATGGCTGGAAATACCACAAACATCAGTATCCGCATGGACGCAGATTTGAAAGCGCAGGCGGACGCACTGTTTACTGAACTTGGCATGAACCTGACTACGGCGTTTAACATCTTTGTGCGCCAGTCGCTTCGTGAAGGCGGCATTCCCTTTGAAGTAAGGCTGGAACAGCCGAACAAAGAAACGGTTGCTGCCATGCTGGAAGCGGAAAGGATTGCAAAAGACCCGTCTGTAAAGGGCTATAATGACCTTGACGAGTTGTTTGCTGACCTGAAAAGATGAAAGAAACCAAATATACCGTCAAGTACACGACCAGTTTCAAAAAGGACTACAAACGAGCCATAAAGCGTGGCTTGAAGATTGAGCTGCTGGAGCAGGTCGTAGCATTGCTGGCAATGGGCGAAGCGCTGCCAGATAAGAACCGTGACCATGACCTATCCGGCGATTGGGCAGGTCATCGGGAATGTCATATTCTCCCGGACTGGCTGCTTGTCTATCGCATAGAGGATGATGTTCTGGTGCTGACGCTGGCCCGCACCGGCACACACAGCGACTTGTTCGGCAAATAAACAGTCTGCCGCCGTATGGGGAAACCTGTACGGCGGTTTTTCTGTATGCAAAAGTATGTCGTGAAACGCGACGCACTTGACAGGGGTACGCCAAAACGCGGTAGCCTTTACCGCTCCGGCCCACGGTCGTGAGACTTGTCCCTTTCCTGTCGGGACAGCTGCTCGGCGGTTTTGCGGAGCCGTTCCACTGTTTTCAAATCTTCCCGCATGGATTTCATGGCAAGCGTGTCCGTCTGCTTTCCGGCGGTCAGCTGGTCGATTTCCCGCTGCCATGCCTTCGGGGTGATTGCCTCACCGCTATCTTTCAATTCTTTCAGATAGCGGACTGCTGCGTCATACAGGATCAGTTCCCGGCTGTGGCGCTGCTCAAACTGTTCCCGCTTTTCCGGCTTTACTTTGGCAAGCTGCTTGTGGATGGACTTGTACTGGTTGTACTGTTCCCACATCTCCCCGCATTCGGTAAGAATGGCGATCCGGCGCTCGGTCTTGACGATCTTTCCACGCAAGTCATAGTAATGGCTGTTCATATCAGCGATTTTTTCATGAAGCTGCTGCATAGACTGGATGCCGTTTGCCTGTAAAAAGCTGAATAGTGCAGCGCTTTCCTGCAAAGCCCGGATTTTTCCGGTACGGGTGCGGGGAGCGTTCAACTGCTGCTGAGCCTCCCACAAGGCGGTCAAGCTGCTTTGCTGCGTTTGTGGTTTTTCCGCTTCGGCTTTCGACCAGCAATAAAGACGGGTAATGCGGGCTTTGATTTCTTTCAGCAGCTTGTTGTCGGCGGCGATCTGCCGGTTTACTTCGCCCTTGTCGGTGCGGATGCCGCGCTTTTCCATTTGGCTGGCGGCTGGCCCCAGATGGACAGAGGGGATTTTATCAATGCCCTGCCGCCTGTAGCTGCGATGGTCAATGCGCCCCGGTCTACCGGCAGATTCCAACGCCCGATTGGTGTAGGCCGCCCACGCTGCCCGCCAAATCTCCACATTTTCTTTATCGTTCCAGTCGGTCGTATCCTCTCTGTGATTTTTCCAACCGCCTTTCCCATCCGGGATACGCTGTCCATTCTCGTCCAGATCGTATGCCTTGCGGCACTTTGCGCCCCACTGTCCATTTTCTTTCAAAGGCCGGAGCGTCAGCATGATATGGACATGAGGGTTGCCGGTTCCCTTGTCATGGATAGCAAAGTCGGCGCACATTCCTTTGTCTACAAAGTTCTCCTTCACATAGGCACGCACAAGGGCAAGCTGCTGTTCGCCGGACAGTTCACGGGGCAGGGCTGCTTCAATCTCGCGGGCGAGCTGGCTGTCTCTTGCTTTCTCAATTTGCTCCACGCTGTTCCAGAGGATAGAACGGTCTGCAAATTCCGGCGGGGCGTGGGCGGGCAGCATGATCTCCGCATGGACAATGCCGCCTTTCCGGGTGTAGTCGTGGGTCATTCCATCCCATTCATTTGTCAGCTTGGTTCCGCTGCGGTAAGCAGCTGCGGCAACGGCAGAACGGCCTGCGCTGCGCTTGATGATACTGACGGGGATATGACAGAAATCTATGGGGAACACCTCCTTTCAGTGAGGGGATAACAGGCTATGTGGAGCCGGACAAACGCAAAGCGGGTGTCTGGCTGCGCAGAGCGCACAAGGGGTTTGGGGAGCGTAGCTTCCCATCGCGGACGAAGTACGCAACAGCCCCCGGCAGGGCGCACGACACCGGCAACGGTGTATAAGTGCGCCCTTGTAAACAAGGGACTTATGGCGTGTCCCCGGATTTTGGCAGGTTTGCAGTCAATTCCGCAGCCCCCGGAAGATGGGACAGGGCAATCAGAAATGTTTTGACCTCCGCGCCGGAAAGGTCGGGAGCCAGCGGGAAAATCCCCTCCAAAATGGCTCCGCGCTCAATCAGGCGGCGGGTGCGAACCCTGCGTTCTTCGTTCCGCTGCTTGTTCTCCAAAATCTTCTTTCGGTTTTCAAGCTGCCGAATTTCCTTCAGGACTTTCTCCCGTTCTTCTTTTTGGGGGTGGGCTGTAATTTTTTCGTTCATGTCAGGCACCTCTTTTCTTTGGAAATACTCATAGATTGACCGTCCATTTCTGTCGAGCAAAGTACCGGCGCAGCCTCCGCAGTGCGGCATGGATGGATTTTCCCGCCTGTGATGGCGTGATACCCTCCATTGCGGCAATATCTTTCACTTTCATACCCAGCATATAGCGGGCGTGGACACGGCGAGCCTGCATAGGCGGCAGGAAAGAAATGGCTTCATACAATCGCCGTATCAGTTCTTCGTATTCGGCTAATTCTTCTTTTTCTATCAGGTAGTCCTCCGGCGATGGTTGCGCCCAGCCGATGGCGGCATTTTCGATTCCATCGTTACAATCGAGGGAATAAAACGCCTTATACCGGAACATCTTGCGATCTCTGGCGGCCTCGGCTCTCTTATCCAGAAGAAACGCTTCGACGATCTCATCGGACACCTCCAAAAAAATGTCCTCTTTGCAAAATGGATAATATTGTTTGAGATTGATAGTCTGCATAGGCACGCCCTCACTCTGTTTGGGAAAGGCCATCATAGCAGCGGCGCATATTCCGCAGACCCCGGCGGATGGCAACGCTAACCTTGCTGCTGTGGATGCCCTCTATCCGAGAGATTTCCGGCTGCTTGATACCAGCAATGTAGTAGGCGTGAACACGGCGGGCCTGTGTCGGAGTGGCATGAGCCAGAGCCGCAGGCAGAGCTGCAATCAGGCGCAGACGGGTGGTCATTTCTTCTCGTTCCAGCAAAATATCTTCCGATGATCTGCTGTGTTCCAGTGCGTAATTTTCCAGCCAGCTGTATGCGTCCAGAGAGTAGTAGGCGCGGTGGTAGACTTTCCGGCGCTCATAGTTCTCCATCTCCCGCTGGGCCTGATACATCGCTGCCCATACCTCGTCCGTAACATCCACAAACTCGTCATGCCGGTAGCGGGGATACATCCACCGCAGATTGATTGTTTTCATAGGCTTACCTCCTGAAAATCGGAGAGGCGGGCAGCTCGTCCGCTGTCCGCCCCTCGCTGAGATAAGGGAAATGATCCCTTTCACTTGGTAGCCAGAAAACAGGTCATTCGTTAAGCCTGTTCTCAAAGAAATTTATAAATTTTTTTCTGACCGCCTCCACACTTTGATACACAGCCACTTTGGAGCAGCTGCACAGCACACCGATCTCCGCAAGGCTCAGCCCGTCAAGCGCATAGAGCAGGAACCGGCGGCGCTGGGCCTCGGTACAGGTGTCCAGAACAGCCATCAACTCATGCAACGTTTCCATGCGGCAAAGGTATTCTTCCGGCGTTTCGCCGTAGGCTCCTACGCCCTCGGTGGTAATGATGTACTCGTCAAACTCCCGACCATCCCAATGCCGCCGCTGTTCATGGAACAGGTTCTCCGTTTTGTGATCGGCCCGGTCAAGAAATTCATAGACTTCCAGCGTGACCTCCACGGCCACAGCTTGTCCATTATAATTGATGGTAACTTCCATCTGCCTTTCCTCCATTCAGATTTTTTTGGTAAATCTGAATGGGGCGGCGGAGAACGGCACCTGGGATAAAGTTCGGGCCATGCTGACCCGATGTTACGGCTCCATAGGGACAAAAAAGCGCCCGGATGGCATAAAGCCATACGAGCGTAATAGAGTATATTTTGCTGTTTAGTTACATGGTATAGTGCATACTTCTGACCGCATTGCTCCGCTGCTGGGAACAGGCTTTTTTTAGCTGGTGCAGGTCATGGGGACTGTGAAAAAAGGCAAAAATAGACACGGCGGCAATCCTCCTATGTGCCGCCGTGGATTTACACGGTGTTAGGTCGTCGTTGGTTTAGCGTAGACGAAAAGAAACGGCGGCTCTGAAAATCAAAGCCGCCGCTTCAAATGGGCGTGTCGATATGGCTGCTGTACGACGGCTTTTTTTCTTTTGCCGTCGTGTGGCAGTTTCTAAATCAACATGATAGGCTGTTAGTCGGTAGTGCTGCCTACCCAATTAGGATTGAAAGTTGTCATGCACTCATCGTCCCCATTCACAGACTTAGATACGAGAAGCCCATTTTTGATGTCCTCCAGGGTCTGCTCATATTCGGCAATGTACTGGTCTGTCATTTCCTGCGTCCACTCGAAAGAGCCCTCGCTGGTTTCGGCTATTGCGTGCTCGTCGGCCATTTCCTGAAGAGTTTTCTTTTCCTGTTCCAGCCATTCCTTGTACTCGTCATAAGTCCACCACTCGTAGTTGATTGCGGGATGGCTGTTATTATAATCTTCTTCGGACATCCAGCTTGCGCCATTGTCCTCGCTGACAAAGGTCTTTCCGTTCTCCTTGTCCTTGTAGCTCATAACGCCATCGGAATCATCCGTTGTGGACACGACCGTTTTCTGCTGTGCAGAATTGGCAACAGGTGCGTTTAGCGCATGAGCTTCTGTGACCCCATGCAAGGGACTTACTGCACCCAGTCCCATCAATACCGTCAGAGCCAATGCTCCGAATTTAGCTTTTACCATTTTGCTTTGCCTCGCTTTCAAAAATTATAGCCGTCCTCTTGAGGACAGCTATAAGATAACAAAATAATTTGGATATAGTTTGCAAGGAATATGGATTTTAGATGGAGTTGATAGCACCTCTTTCTTGCTGCATTTCAAGCCAGAACACCACGCCTTTGCTTGTGTTTTGGATACCATATTTTGCGTGGTGCAGTTCCATGATTTTGCGGACGATATAAAGTCCTAAGCCTGTTCCCCCGGTATTACGATTACGGGAGGTATCCGCTCTGTAAAATGCTTCAAATAGATGGGGTATCATTTCCTCTGGAATATGGACGCCTGTATTTTCAACTTTGCAGGAAACGGTATTTTTATCGTTCGACAAGGATATATAGATTGCCTCGCCATTCGGTGAGTAGCGAATGGCATTTACCAAAACATTTTGAATGGCTCGTTCCATCTGTGCCGGGTCTGCATCACACAGGATTTTGTCAGGAATATTCACAGAAAGAGAAATTTCTTTTTCAGACAGCAAATCGGTCACATCAGCTATTTGTACCCGAAGAAGCTCTGCAAAATCAATCGTCTTATATTCCGTTCTCTGCTTTCCGTCTGTTTTAGATACATAGAGCAGTTCTTTCACTAATGTTTCCATTTTTTCAACAACGGCCAGCGACCGCTCCATATATGCCTCTTGATTTTCATATCCTTTGACCTTATTGAGCATCCCCATTAAATGACCCTTCAGAATTGTCAAAGGCGTTTTCAGTTCATGTGATGCCGCCGAGAAAAATTCCTGTTGCTTTTTTTCAAGTTCTCGCTCTTTTGATATTTCGGCCTCTAACTCGGAATTGCTTTTTTTCAGTTCGGCCAATGTATGCTGTAAATTATCTGACAAAGTATTTAAGCTGTCCGAGAGTATTCCTATCTCGTCTGAACGATTAGAATTTCCGTGCGGCTCAAATTTGAGCCGAGCCATTTTTTGCGATGTACTGCTTAATTCAATAATCGGTTTTGTTATATAGCGTGAGTAAATGACAGAAAACAAGATGGACATGAAGAAGATTCCCAATATGACCAACGGAACGGTTTGCCAAATCGCTTCTATTGCCTGATTGACGGATACCGTATCACTTTGCACATAAAGGGTATAGTCGCTACCTAACAGGGTGAACACATAACCTGCTTCTGTCAGTAATTCGTCACTTGCAATAATTGCGCTATCAGGATTTTCTTGAATCGTAGCAATAGAATCCTTGTCGGTTGTTATCGTCAATTTGTCACTTGAATATAAAATATCTCCATAACTATCTTCAATATAGGCAGTTGATTTTGTCTGTGCGGTGAATTGCTGAACAAGTGAATAACATTCCTCTAAGGAACCAGCCTTTTCCAACACTGGCACTAAATCATTGGCTTGCCTTTGCAATTCTGCGCTAAGTCGATTGCTATAAGTTTGGGGAATATATCTCGCCATACTGAAAACAGAAAGCAAACATACCAAAATCAAAAGAACTGTTGTCGCTAAAAAGAGCTTTGCCGTGAGGCTCGTTTTAATTTTCCTTATCAATTCTATATCCCACCCCTCTAATTGTTTTTATATAGTCAGCATTTAACTTTTTGCGAATGTTCTTTATGTGACTGTCAACGATCCGATCCTCGACCTCCAAATCGTCCGCCCACAATCGGTCAAGTAGCATTTGTCGAGTAAAGACCTTTCCCTGATTTTCAAGCATAAGCCTAAGAAGCGCAAACTCTTTGCTGGTTAAAACAACCTCGTTTCCGCCTTGATATACATGGAATCCGTCAACGTCCATACTCAGTTCTTTATAAGTAAGCAGGGATTGATTTTGATTTTCCGCAGTCCTACGGCGAAGAATAGCCGCAATCTTGCACAGCAGGATTTTGGGCGAAAAGGGCTTTGGAATGTAATCGTCAATCTGCTGTTCAAAACCCCGCAACTGTTTTTCTTCATCCGAAAGCGCAGTAAGCATAATAATAGGAACTTGTGACCGCTTGCGAATGACCTCACACACACCATAGCCGTCGATTTTAGGGAGCATGATGTCTAACAGCACAAGGTCGATTGTATCATCAAACATTGCAATCCCCGACACGCCGTCAGAAGCGACAGCAACTTCATAGCCTGCATCAATCAGATGGTTTTTCAATATATCCTGAATGTCAATATCATCTTCGACAATTAAAATCTTCTGCATTGTTCCACCTCCAATTTTTCAAGTATAGCAGAGAAATATGTATCTATTATGGAGAACTCAAGATTTAGAAAGATTATTGTAATTATAAGTTACCTCTGTGTTGCAAAGCAAGCGCGAATATGAATTATAAACTTCAACTAACATACATATAGCAACATTCCACGGGCAAAGTATGAATTATACAATGTAGCTGGGTGATGTTATATGGCGAAAGTTGAAGATTGTCCCGGTTTTGAAACCTTCGGCGCAGATGTCAAAGCTGCACGAGAGGCAAAGCGTCTGGCACGAAAAACATTGGCAGAAATGGTTGGGATTGAATGGCGGTATCTTGCCAACATTGAGAATCAAGGTGCGATTCCGAGCCTGCCTGTGATGATCCAGTTGATTAAGGTCTGCGGACTTCCCGTGGAACGGTATTTTAACCCGGAGATTATGCGAGAAGAAAGCGAACAGCGGCAACGGGTCAGCCACAAGCTGAAGCTTTGCCCTGAAGAATACCTGCCGATTATCGAAGGTGCCATAGATGGGGCGCTCAAAATGGAACAGACTGCGAAGCAGAAGGAGGACGCATAATCGCGGCCTCCTTCTGGCATTTCTATATCAAGGTTCCCGGCACTTTTCCAAAAGTTCCCGACACCTCTGCTGGATTTCTCCGGTTTCTGTCACAGTCAGGTCACGGTCATTTCCAGTAATCTTATCTTCCAGAAAGTTGGCGTATGTACCCAACAAAGCGTTCCGTAAATCCTCCGGGGTTTTCTGTATTTCAGCGCTGTACCAGTCATTCCGGTGGGGTTCCCATGCCATCAATGTATAACCGTGGCTGGTCTGAACCACCTCATACAGTGGATCATCATCCAGATATGCCTGAAACACTTTCAAAATCTTTTCAAAGGTCAGCATTTCCCGCACCTCCCATTCAGCTGCAAATCAGTTCCCTGATTAAAATTTCCTCAATCTGTGCCGTTAATGTGTTCATCAGCCCCACCCAACGCATAGGGTCACAGGCTTTCAGTTCTTCCGTGACACCCGCAGTCTCCATCATGTGAGGCAACATGGTTTCCACACGCTCCTGCGCTGTCCGGGCAATCTCTAACAGGTGTGGATACAGCTTCTCGCTCATCAGCAGTTGGTTGTAGAGAATGGGGCGATGTTCCTTTAGGTAGGATTTTCGCATTCTGCCGTACTTGCCGATAGAAGTTTCCGGCTGTTCAGAAAGTTTTAGGTTGGGTATATCATAATCTCCACAACGAATGTAAGTCAACTTACTCATATTCATTCTCCTTTACTTCGTGATGATTAGACTGCTGCGCTGGCTGCTATGCTGCCTTTGCGCGGTTTTTCTTTTGGTAGCTGACCGATAGTAGAAAAAACACCTTTTTTCATATCCTCAGCCCGGATCAGGGCTTTCTTAGCGTCCATTTCCGCTTTTTTCTTCGCCTTGATTTTGTCCTCATACTGTTTCTGTGCGCCGCTGGCTTTCCGCTTCAAATAATTCTGATGGAGCCTGTCCTTGCGTTCTTCTTTTTTTCGCAATTCTTCCTGTTCCTCCGGTGTTAAAGGAACCGGCTGTAAGAATGGTGGGATATAGCGTCCTAAAAAATTGAAGTAGATTTCAATTTCCTGCGTGGTGTCCTGGCTGCCTTTTCGGGCGCGTTCGTGGACAAGGATTTTTTCTACAAACTCATTGAGCATGGTGTTTGTCAGCGTGTCAAAATTCTCGTACTTATCAATCAGGGCTATAAATTTCTCCGCTGATTTCTGGCTTTGCTCGTAGCCGGTAATAGCCTTTTCCAGCTCCGCAATTTCAATCTCAAGTGCGTCCTGCTCTTTGGCATACTGTGCATCGAGCGCCCTATATC
This sequence comes from Blautia sp. AF19-13LB, assembly GCF_003479105.1. Lineage (NCBI taxonomy): Bacteria > Bacillati > Bacillota > Clostridia > Lachnospirales > Lachnospiraceae > Blautia > Blautia sp. AF19-13LB. The sequence goes on along the minus strand of NZ_QUGO01000003.1, from coordinate 203,311 downwards.
GTGCATCCGGCAGCTTGCCGAGGGCATTGTCCTCATAGATTTTGCAAATCAGTTTTTCCAGTTCTCCGGCTCTCTTTTGGGCAGCAGCCAGACGCCTGCGCTTTTTCGATATATCGGCACTCTGTTGAGCAACCTGCGTCTCCTGAACAGTGTGAATAAATTCCGTCCGGTCATTTCTCGAATATTCAGCGATAGCCCGGAGCGTGTCGGAAACCAATGTCAGAACAGCACTCTCATTGATACGGTGTTGTGTAGGGCATAGTGTCCCACACGGAACTTTGGTATAATTGGAACAGGTATATTGAGAAATCCTCTTGCCATTGTTGGTGCGGTGGACATACATCTTGCCGCCGCAATCGGCACAATAGAGCAATCCTGTGAGGGGAGCCGCTTCGCCCCAGCCGTTTGGATAACGCCGTACATTGCTGCGGATTTTCTGCGCCAAATCAAAGGTCTGCTGGTCGATAATGGCTTCATGGGTATTCTCAAAGATCGTCCATTCGTCCTCAGAAACATAGTGGCTTTTCTTGTCCTTAAAGTGCTTGCGGGTCTTGAAATTGATGGTATGCCCTAAATACTCTCGTTTTTTCAAAATGTTCACGATGGTAGATGATCCCCATCCATAAGGGTCTTTGACCGGCTTTGAACGGTTCACACCCTCGTTGAAGCGGGCAAGGTGTACGACAGGAATTTCAATCCGGTCTGTGGATAATTTGCAGGCGATCTGGTAAGGCCCATATCCCTCCAGCGTGAGGGAGAATATACGGCGTACCACTTCGGCAGCTTCCTCATCTACCAGCCAATGCTCCCGTTTTTCGTCCCATAAGTAGCCGTAAATCACAGTGCCGGTCAGGTGCTTGCCGCTCATGCCTTTTGACTTAAACACAGAGCGGATTTTCCGACTGGTATCACGGGCGTAAAATTCATTCATAATGTTGCGGAACGGGGTAAAATCGTCATCGCCTTTCAGACTGTCCACACCGTCGTTGATGGCAATCAGACGAACGCCTCGCTGCCGCAAAACCTCCATAACTTGACCGACCTTCAGATAGTCGCGTCCTAACCGGCTCATGTCCTTGATGACGATTGCCTCTACACGCCCTGCCTCCACTTCCTCCATCATCGCCAAAAATCCGGGGCGGTCAAAACGAGTGCCTGAGATACCATCATCGGTAAAGTGCGTAGGGTTGGGCAGCCCATTCCGGCGGGCAAAATCCTCTAACATCTGTTTTTGGTTGGATATGGAGTTGCTCTCGCCCTGTAACTCATCGTCCCGGCTCAGGCGCTCGTACAGTGGGGTAATTTTTTCATTTCTCATGGTTGTACCTCCTGAAACAAAAATGCTCTAAGTGATTGCTTCACTAACCATGACAAAATCATGATTAAGAAGTCACTTAGAGCATATATCACCAGCGGCCAGCTTATATTTCTTATACTGGCGCACCGCAAAGTGGTTTGGCTTCTCGGCTTCCAGTGCATCAAACATCAGGTCTACGGGGTTTTTGAACTCCTCGTCATCCTCACGGACTTCCATGGCGTTGATGAACTCAATGAGGGTGGAGAAGTTTTGTTCCTCCACCGGAGCCTCATAATGGATATAGCCAATAAGCGCGCAGTACAACAAGGTTTCTGCTTTTACCCAGAAATCGTCTCCGGCCTTGCCTTCGCCTTTGGTATTAGCAATCAGCGTTGTTACCAGCTTCAAGATGTCCTTTTCGCTATGGATATAGGCGAAAGGGTTATAGTGCATGGATTTCTTGAAGTTGATGGTATTCAGGATCTTGATTCGGTACGGCTCATAAATGATCTTGCCGTGCTTATCCTTCATGGGCTTTCCGTCTTTCCCCAACTTGGGTGCACCCCTTTGGAGCATTTTTCCGCACTCCACCAAAATGGTTCCCTTCGGGTCTGTGACCACATAGGAACTGTGCATCTGCATCAGGTTGGGTTTCAGCCAGAAGCGGGTCTTACCGGAACCGGAGCCGCCGATCACCAGCACATTTTTGTTTCTGGCGGTCTTTGGGTCCTTGGGGCGGCTGTTCATGGTCAGGCTCTCCGTTTTCGTCAGAATCACATTGTTCTGAAATACAGGATCAACGTAAGGTGCAATATCCTCATGGGTTCCCCAACGGGCGGAACCGTATTCCATGCCGTGCCTGTACTTCTTGGCGTTCTTGCTTTTCAGGTACACAGCCAGCCGCAGGCCGCCGCCGCAGCACAGGCCCACCAGCAGGTCCAGCGGGTGCAGGCTGGGCCACCAGCTGGTCAGCGCCACCGGCAGCGTGGAGAAGAACGAGAGCATTTTTGCCGAAGCGTCCGCACCCACGGCCATCCGCCACGCTTCACCGAAGTTGGTGGAGAAAAGCCCCATCAGGATATACGGCAGGTTCAGCAAAATGAGCTTTTTGATGTTCAGCTGCTTTTTCATCGTTCCAGCTCCTTCCGCTTGTTCCGGTCCACGACGGCGTGTTTCACCAGCTCTTTGAACTGGCTCAACTTTGCCAACACAGACGGACGCTCGGATTTCTCCGCCTTCCTGACCTTTTTCCCGGTGTACTCGGTAAAAGCAGCGGTCAGGGCATCCGCGTCCCGACCCTTGAAAAAGATCAGGTACTTGGGTGGGGAGCTGCTGCGGTCCTTCTTCACCGCATAGTCCACGCCGTATTTCCGCGCGATCTTCTCAAACTCCTTGATGGAGGGGTCGGTGATCTCGATGTTGGAAACGCCCTGATTCTGGCCGATCAGCTGTTTCACCGTCTGCTTGCCGTGGGGAATCACGGGGGTATCCCGGCTTTTCTGCTTTTGCAGCTTCTTTTCCTTGCGGTGGGCAAGGTATTTGGTGATGGCGGCTTTCATCAACCGCCCGGTAAACTTTGTTCCGCTGACTACCAGCGTCAAAGTCCTGTTTTCCACTTCCTCCTGCATAGGTCATCGCCTCCTTTCCACGGATTTTGCAGGGGTGGCACTTGATACTAAGGCGGGACCACCAGCCGCCGCAGCAGGTATTTCAGCATGGCAGGCTCCTTTCAGCGCAGCTGGTCGGAGCGGTCATAGTACAGATGGCCCTGGCGCACTTTGGCATGGCTGAGAATCTTGATGTGGCCCTTTTCCTGGTTCTCCAGGCTTTTCTGGTATCCGGCCTCCGTCAGAAACAGGCGGGTTCGTTCACCTTTCCAGCCCACCGGGGAATCGTCGGTCAGCACATCGAAGATAATCATGTGCCGGGTGTCCTCGGCAAACCGCTCCAAATCCATGTACTCATGGCCGTGGTAGTTCTGCGCCCCGGCTTTGAGGCGCATTTCCTCCATCAGCTGGCCCACGGTCTTACGCTCAGGCATGGCGTGCGCCTCCTTTCCCGCGTCCCTGGCCCTTCACGGTCAGGATACCGTCCAGGGTGGTGGCGGTGATCCGCAGGCGCTCGGCGGTGGCAATGTCATTCTTCACGGTCTCGTCGATGCCGTGGCCGCAGACCACCAGCACATGGGACCGGCGCAGGTAGTCCCGCGCCATATCCAGCCCGTCCTTGTGTTCCTGGGGAATCTCGTCCTTGAGGAAGGTAGGCAGGAACAGCACCGGGCAGATGGGCGAATACCCGGCGTCGTACACCTGACGGCAGTAGGCCGCAGCGTTCTCGGCGTTCTCATACTGGCTGTTGCTCCAGGGAGCCGTAATGTAGGCAAGAGGTCGTTTCATGGCAAAATCCTTTCTCCCGGTGTTTTCGGGTAGCAGAAAAGCGGCTGTTTACCAGCCGCCTGCGTACATATCGTGGTTGACTTGTGCGGTGTAGTGGTTGCTGATCGTGGTCGGCGCATTAAACAGCACCGCAAGCAGATACTGCTTCATGTTGCGGATTTCGGTGGTATTGTTCCGCAGGCATTCCATGACAAACTCGATGTGGGAGCAATCCAGCTTCAAAAAACGGGAGCGGACCACCTCATGGGGGAAGTCGCTGCCAGCGATCCGGGTGGTTTTCCGCTTGGCACAGACGGTCTCCACCATCAGCTCCACAATCTCGTCCAAGTCCTCCCGATAGGTGGTAAACTCCCGGCACAGGTGGTCATACTCGATGTTCTCCAAAATCAAATCCCGATAACTTTCCATCTCTGAGACAGACATCGCATTCCTTCCTTTCCGTTCCGGCAGCTGTGCTGCCGCTGCCTCCCGGAAGGGAATAGAATCGGTACTTGATCCATAAGTAATTGTTTTTTCTGTATTTGATTTCTCTATATTTAATTCTGCGGGCTTTTCCGTATCCGGTTTTACCATATCCGGGTTTTCCGTATCTGGTGAAGCCATATCCGGCTGGGGCGTATCCGGGTTCTTCGGCTGTGGCTGCTCATATATGACATACTCCGTATCACTGATGCGTCCCTGGCGGTCACGCAGTTTGTGCCGCACAATGTAACCGGCAGCCTCCAATTCCCGCAACGCAGCGCCTATGGCATCCACGCCCTCCTTACAAATCTTTGCAAGACCACGGGTGGTGTAATTCCAGTCCTCTGGCAAAGACAGCATCATGGAAAGCAGCCCCTTGGCTTTTAACGACAGATTTGCATTTCGTAAATGATGATTGCTCATCACGGTATAATCACGGGTCCGTTCAATGCGAAAAACGGCCATCGACCTCACTCCTTCCGAATTTTGGGTACAAAAAACCGCAATCCTCATTCCAAAGAATTGCGGTGTTCAACACTTTTCAAATTTTCTTGCACAGAACCAAAACAGCGGCTTTTGAAGACGCGCCTCTGTAAATGGCTCCTCCTGGGCGAAAGGAAGTGTTTGCATCACGCGGTCAATATCCGTTGTATCCATGTCATGCTGAGATTTGCAATCTTCCCGGATTGCTTCTTGAATTTCCTTTACCGTACACATAGTCATTCCTTTCCTTTCGTTGTATGGGTTTATGAGCGGCGGCGTTCTCCCGGTTTGAAATCGAGGATATGTCCCTCAATCACACGAGCGTAACGCTTGATCTTGATCTCCCGGCGCTGCTGGCTTTGCAGGGCGACCTGATACCCGTCCTCGGTCAAAAACAGCCGCATTTCCTCTCCGGGACTGCCGTAAGCTGTGCTGGGACGCAGGACGGAAAACTCAATCATCCAGCGTGTGTTATCCCAAAACCTCTCTACGGCGAGAATGTTGTGTCCTTTCAGCTCACGGGCTGAAATATCCATCATAGGCGGCTCCTTTCATCGTTCCTGGTCTCTCTGACGCTTTTTCTGCCATGCCTCCAGCAACTTGATGATAGTTTCCTGCATCCGCTGGGGCGTATAGCTTTTGGGGAAATACTTCCGCAGGGTATCGGAGGTGAAAGTCACTTTGTCGAGATCACTTTTCTTTTCCTCACCCATGATGACACGCATCATATCAAGGGTCAGATGCCCCTCCTGACTGTATTTCTTGAGCCGCTGGGCTTGAGAAAGAGAAGGGGTAGCCTGTTCGCTGTCAATCGCGTCCAACAGGTCTACCTGTTCCTCCTTTTTGAGAAAGGACAGCTCATAGGCAGGGTTCAGGGCAATCTTCTTTTCATCCACCATATCTATCAATTCGGGAATCAGCTCTGTCAGACGGATATAGCGAAAAATCTGGTTTTTACTCTGACCTACTTGCTCTGCCAAAATCTCACTGGACTTCTTGCCCTCTAACTTGTTCCCAACTTGGGAACAAGTTAAATCCACTCGATCTCCTTGATGTTTCATGGCCTCCAGTTTCATTTTATAAGCAAATGCTCTTTCACTGGGGAGCAGACTTTCTCGTTGCAAGTTACTGTCAACCATAATGATCGTGGCGGCATCATCATCCAAATCCCGAACAATGACCGGCATGGTCTCCTTTTCTGCCAGCTCACTGGCTCTGTGCCTCCTGTGTCCGGCTACCAGCTCATAACCGCCCTCTGGGTCCGGTCGAGCAATCGCCGGAACCAGAACGCCATACTGCTTGATACTGTCAGCGGTCTCCATCATGGCTTCGTCATCCTTGACTTTGAATGGGTGGTTCCTAAAGGGATGCAGCTCAGACAGCGGAATCTCCTGAATCTTTTCCAGCTTTGCATCTTGACGGCCTTCTTCGGTGGAGAATAGATCATCTACCGAGGCCAGCTCTATTTTTTTCGCGCTGCTTTTCAAGTTTCAACACCTCCTTCGTCAGATTTCGATACCCCTCTGCCACTTTGCCGCCAGGGTCATGGGCGAAAATACTTTTTCCCTCTGCGCTAATTTCCTTTGCCCGGACAGAGTGGGGAATCTCTGTGCCGAATACTTTGATCTTGCTGCCATAGGTCTCACGCAGGAGCGCGGAGATCTCTTTGGCAAAGTTGGTTCGGCTGTCCACCATCGTCAGCAGGATACCGTCTATCTGGAGCTTGGGGTTGATCTGCCGCTTTACCTTGTTTACCGTGGAGAGCAGCTGTTCCAGCCCTTTGGCGGGCAGATACTCCGCCTGAACGGGAATGATGATCCTGTTCGCAGCGGCCAGCGCATTGACCGTAAGCATCCCCAACGAGGGCTGACAGTCAATCAGGATATGGGAATATTGTCCCTTCAGTGTGTCCAGATATTGCCGTAAAATCGTTTCACGGCTCATGGCGTTTACCAAAGAAACCTCCATACCGGAAAGCTGAATATCCGCAGGCATCAGGTCAACGCCTTCTGCATGATGCAGAATACCTTCTCCGGGGCGTATAGGCTGATCCATCAGAATTTTGCCCATTGCATCCGACAGTGTAAATGGCAGCTTGTCCGGTTGCGGATTTCCCAAGCTGATTGTCAGGCTTCCTTGCGGGTCCCCGTCAATCAGAAGCACTTTCTTTCCGGCCTGTGCCAGACCTATTCCCAAGTTCGCACAGGTTGTTGTTTTGCCAACGCCGCCTTTCTGGTTGGCGATGGCGATGATTTGCGTGTTCAAATAAACCTCCTCCTTCTACAAAAAATATCCCTATTCCGAAAAATAGGGATGAAAAAAGCCGCTTACTCAAATAAATGAATAAACGGCTATGTAAGAAATATTCGATTGTAAGTAAAGTTTTATATCACTGCAAAATAACGAAGTGCATCTTTGATTGCTTCTACCTTTTCTGGTGTCGGATGCTTCCTCGGCTGTTTCAATTCCTCTACTGCGTTAGGAGCATCATACATCGGCAATCCCAAATTTCGCTTTACCTCTGCGATATATGCGGTATGTACCTTGAAGCCGTATTTCGCTTCTATGTACTCCTTAATCATTTTGTAGGTCACTTTTTCTTTGGGCTTGTACGCTTCGGCTCTTTTAGCAATACTATCTACCGGAATCTTGCCCTCGCCCTCTCCAAACTCCACATCAATGTGGATATAACTGTCGGCTTTTTTGTGGGACAAAAGAACTACCGTCTCTACATGGCAAGTCATCGGAAACTGGTCCACGCCTCTTACCTTTTTCACCTCATACCCCAGCTCCTGAAGAATCTTCAGATCCCTTGCCAGTGTCGCAGAATCGCACGAGACATACACAATCCGATCCGGCTGCATATCGGCCATGGTGCGGAGCAGATTTTCCTCGCATCCTTTCCGCGGCGGATCGACTACAATCACATCGGCATGCGCATGTTCGCCTGGATGTTCTTTGGCATATTTTTCGTAATATTCCGGCAGTACTTCCTCGGATTTTCCGACAAAAAACTCTGCATTTTCGATTCCATTAATTTTCGCATTGTTTTTCGCATCTGCGATGGCCTCCGGCACGATCTCCACGCCGTAAACTTTTTTCGCCTTCTGCGCCAGAAAAAGTGAAATCGTTCCGATACCGCAGTACAGATCCCAGACAGTCTCTTCTCCGGTAAGACCAGCATATTCCAGCGCAAGGCTGTACAGTTTTTCTGTCTGCACGGGATTTACCTGATAGAAGGAAAGCGGAGAAATCTGGTATTTTACCTTTCCGATATAATCGGTAATAAATTCCTGTCCCCACAGACAGCGAATCTCTTTCCCCATGATAACATTGGTCCGCTCACGGTTTACGCTGAGTGTAATGCTCGTCATGCCTTCCAGTTCCGTCAGTGATTGGATGAGTTTTTTCTCTGCCGGCAGTTTCTTTCCGTTCACAACGAGACAGACCATGATTTCTTTCGTTGTAAATCCAAACCGGATCAGCACATGGCGCACCAGACCTTTGCCGGTCTCCTCCTGGTATGCCGAAACGCTGTTTTCTTCCATCCACGCGAGAATGCGGTTCAAAATCTCTTCGTTCTGCTCTACGCCAAGATAGCAGTTCCGGTTTTCCATGATCTGATGCGTTCTTCCCGCATAAAATCCGGTAATCAGTTTCCCGTTTTTATCCTGTCCGATCGGGAACTGTGCTTTGTTTCGATACCGGAACGGAGACTCCATCCCCACAATCGGCTCCATCGGAATTTCCGTCATCCCACCGATCCGCTGGAGGTTCTGGGCAATTTTCTTTTCTTTAAAGCGGAGCTGCTCTGCATAATCAAGCATCTGTAACTGACAGCCGCCGCATGGACGGGCCACAGGGCATATCGGCTCTACGCGGTGCGGGGACGGTTCGATCAGACGCATCAGCCGTGCGTAGCCGTAATTTTTCTTTGCTTTTATCACTTTTACTTCGGCAAGATCTCCGATAACCGTGTCCTTGACAAAGAGGGTATAGCCCTCGCATTTGCCTATACCCTCTCCGTCGTGTCCCATATCTTCAATTTTCACCGTCAGTACATCATTTTTCTGATAGCTCATGAAAAGTCTCCTGTTCTGCGGATGTTGGACTCAAAGAACCGGTTGTAGCCAATCCACTCATTGCCTGCCGGCGCTGCATCAAACAGCTCGGTCAGAGTCTCCATTTTGGCATCGGCATTATCAGCCAAGTTCAGCGCTACCGCTTCTACCATTGCCGGCTTTTTCGGGGAACCGTATTCCAGCTCACCGTGGTGTGCCAGAATGCAGTGTTTTAACTGATTTTCCAGCTCCATCGGAAAACCTTCTATTTTCTGTGCAGCATCGTGTACCATCTCCGCACCGATCATAATGTGGCCGAGAAGCTGTCCATCATCCGTGTAATCGTTCTGCGGGAATAAAGAGAGTTCTTTCGTCTTTCCGATGTCATGCAGAATCGCTGCCGTAATCAGCAGATCACGGTTTAAGATCCCGTACGATTTCGCCATAAAATCACAGAAACGGGTGACACTTAACGTATGCTCCAGCAGTCCGCCGACAAAGCCGTGGTGAACACTTTTTGCCGCAGAGCTCATGCGGAACCGTTTTACCGTCTCCTGGTCCTGGATAAAATAGTACGTCAGGATTGCGGAAAGATACTGGTTTTTCACCGTTCCAATCCAGGAAAGCAGTTCCTGATACATCGTGTCGATGTCGTAACGGCTGGTCGGCAGATAGTCTGCCGGGTTGTACTCGCCCTCTCCTGCCTTTCTTGCACGCTTGATCGAAACCTGAAGCGCGCCGTTGAATACGGTGATATCGCCGCTGATGTCGACGTAGTCAAGTGCTTCGAATTCGTCGATTCCCATCGAATTCGGATCCCAGATTTTCGCATCGATCGTACCGGTGCGGTCCTGTAAGATCACGTTTTCATACTGTTTTCCGTTTTTCGTAACGGCTGACTGTTTATGTTTGCAGAGATAGACACCGGACATGCGGTTTCCTTCCCGGAGTTCGTTAATATACTTCATAAAAATAAATCCTCTTTTTCTAAAATAAATGCGGACACAGCGTTCCGTTTTTGTTTTCCTTGTTTCTTTACATGCCTTACCAATTCTACCAGATTTTTATACAGAATGCACGTATTTTTTCACAGCGGTTCGGAAACCGTCCGAAAAGAAAAAGCTTTCGGAAACCACGCCGGTCAAGGCCGGCTTTTTGGCTTCCGAAAGCCTCTGTTTTCAGACTTCTCCAAGCGTCACATCAAACGTCATCTCCGCGTATCCTTCGGCGCCTTTCCGCATCGCCGTCACGGTAACCACTTCTCCTGCGCTGTGTTTTCCCAGCTGCTCATGGTACTGTTTGATCGTTTCCACCTTCTGTTCCCCGAGCTTTACAATCACATCATACTCTTTCATGCCCGCCATCATCGCCGGCGAATCGTCTGTGACGCTGCTGATCAGAACGCCTTTTGGAATCCCTGTTTTGTCGGAAAGCTCTTCTGTGACATCCTGCCCGCGGATGCCGATATAAGCGCGGCTCACATTGTTGGAGAGATTTTCAATCAGCTTTTTGATCTGCGAAATTGCAATGCCCGTCACCACGTTGTTTCCCTTGGCACTGTAGCTCTGCGCGATAATACCGACGATTTCGCCGTCCAGATTTACCAGAATACCGCTGCCGTCCGTACTGCCGAGGATGTCAGTTGTCAGCAGATTGTACTCATTGTCCAGCGCTGAGATCTTATTCGTAACCGAAGTCACCACGCCGTACGCAATCGAATCACTGTAGCCAACCGGGCTTCCGACGGCCACAACCGGATCACCCTGGCTTACGAGATACGAACTGCCAAGCGGCGCAATTTCAAGGCCGTCCCGTGTTTCCTCATCCAGCTTCGACTTGTCCACCTTCACAATCGTAAAACCGGTGCTCGGATCATGGCGCTGGTATGTGGCATCTACCATCGTCTCATCCCAGAACGTAACCTGAATCCGCTCCACATTTTCCACAATGCGGTATTCCGTCAGGATGAAAAGATCCTGTCCGTTGTCTGCAACGATCAGTCCGGAAATCTGCTGCTGGTTTTCATAGTTCTGGTTAAAATAGTCCATCTGATTGGTAATGCCGATGACGGTCACCAGCGCTCGTTTTGGTTTTTCCGTTACTTCCAGCATATCCTGGTAGAGCACTTCATAATTTCTGAGACTGTTGTCCTTTGCCTCCGCATCCGTTTCACCATCGACTGTGGAAGCCTCACTGCTCTCCTCCCCCGTCTCCGTTCCCTCTGCCGCTTCGTTTCCATCCGTGCTCTCGGAAATCGTGCTTTCTGCGACACTTTCATCCAAAACACTGCCATCCGCTGTGGAACTGCTGATTTCCGAGCCGGAACCACTGCTGTCCACCGGCGCATTCTCCGAAGATGCTGTCATCGTCTCATCCATCTCCTGTCCGCTGTTCGGATCCTCGTCGCCCGGAATATCCACTTTGGCCGGCGGCTCCTCTTTTGTAATTGCACCGGCAATCTTTGGCTCTGTCACAGCAAAGACCGCGGCCGCAACCAGACCGCCAAGTGCTGCAAGAACCAGCCATCCGGCAATCAGCAATACGATCTTTTTCCAGTCAGGCGGCTGCTTTTTGATGCTCTCTTTCATGAATTTGTAAGGTTTTGGGTCATTTTCCATACATTTCTTTCTCCATACATCTGTATTCCATACCGAACTGCTCTGCGCATATGCGCTTCCGCAATCTTCACATATATAAAAAACTTTACCAGATAGATATGAACATTTTATGAAGACTGTTACATTTTTTTCTCATTTGCGCAACATCCTGCATTTTCTCGTTCTTGGGGTTTCTTTCTTTTCTTTTTTAAGGTATAATTGGGGGAGTGGAAAAACCTGTGACCCACATTCCACCTGCGCTCTGTGCTTTCCCGTACAGACGCCAGATCAGATCCGGGCGGTATGTGATAAAAAATACCGCATTATCTGTAAACGATGATGAATTATTAATACGAAAAGGTAAGTATCATGAATCAGAAAGCATTAAAAACGCTCGAATACGACAAAATTATCGAACAACTGGCTTCGTATGCCAGTTCTCCGCTGGGCCGGAAGAAATGTCTGGAACTCGTTCCTTCCTCTTCCCTTTCCCAGATTACACGGATGCAGCACGAAACACACGACGCGCTCACCCGGCTCTTTAAAAAAGGCCACATTTCCTTTGGTGATGCCAAAGATATCCGCGGCGCATTAAAGCGTCTCGAAATCGGCAGCTCCATGAACATCACGGAGCTTCTGCAGACCGCCGCACTTCTGGAAAACACGGCACGCGTCAAAGCGTACGGCCGCCGCGAAAATGCGGACCAGACGCCGGACAGCCTCGAAGATCTCTTCGAAACACTGGAGCCTCTGACGCTGCTTTCCACGGAAATCCGCCGCTGTATTCTCTCCGAGGATGAAATCAGCGATGATGCAAGCCCGAATCTACGCCGCATCCGTCGTTCCATCAAATCGTGTGAGGAAAAAATCCACAGCCAGTTAATCTCGCTCGTCAACGGTTCCTACCGCACGTATCTGCAGGATGCCGTCATCACGATGCGCGACGGCCGCTACTGTATCCTGATCAAATCCGAGTACAAAGGCCAGGTTCCTGGCATGGTACATGACCAGTCCTCGACCGGTTCCACCTTCTTTGTCGAGCCGATGGCCGTTGTCAAACTGAACAACGATATCCGTGAGCTGGAAATTGAAGAAGCAAAAGAAATCGAGGTCATCCTCTCTACGTTGAGTGCCCAGGCAGACCTGCACCGCGATGAGATCCGTTACGACCTCGAAAACATGGTAGAGCTTGACTTCATCTTCGCGCGCGCCGCTCTTGCAATGGAGCAGAACGCCAATGAGCCGATCTTCAACACCGAAGGTAAAATCCACCTGCGCAAGGCACGCCACCCGCTGATCAATGCGAAAAAAGTCGTTCCGATTGATCTGTCGCTCGGCGAAGATTTCGACCTTCTGATCGTCACAGGACCGAATACCGGCGGTAAAACGGTTTCCTTAAAGACGGTCGGACTCTTAACACTGATGGGCCAGTCCGGACTTCACATTCCGGCACTCGACCGCTCCTCCCTTTCCGTTTTCGACGAGGTTTACGCCGATATCGGTGATGAGCAGAGCATCGAGCAGTCGTTGAGTACCTTCTCCTCCCACATGACGAATGTGGTTTCCTTCCTCGACAAGGCAGACCGCAATTCCCTCGTCCTGTTCGATGAGCTCGGCGCCGGTACCGACCCGACAGAGGGCGCGGCGCTTGCCATCGCGATCCTCTCTACGCTCCACGAGCGCGGCATCCGCACCATGGCAACGACACACTACAGTGAACTGAAAATCTATGCCTTATCCACACCGGGCGTGGAGAATGCCTGCTGTGAATTCGATGTCGAGACTTTAAGCCCGACATACCGTCTGCTCGTCGGCGTTCCTGGAAAGAGTAATGCGTTTGCGATTTCCAGCAAACTCGGCCTGCCGGACTACATCATCAACAAGGCAAAAGACGAAATCAGCGAGCAGGATGAATCGTTTGAGGACGTTCTGACCACTCTCGAGCAGAACCGGATCACGCTGGAACGCGAAAAAGAAGAGCTTGCCTGCACCCGCGCGGAAGTCGAATCCCTGAAGCAGAGCCTTGCCAAGAATCAGGAACAGATCGACGCAAGAAAAGAAAAGATGATCTCCAATGCAACCGAGGAGGCACAGAGAATTCTCCGCGAGGCGAAGGAATACGCCGACCAGACGATGCGCGATTTCCAGAAATTTGGAAAAGAGAATGTTTCCGTCCGCGAAATGGAGCAGAAACGTACCGCTCTGCGTGAAAAAATGAACAAGCTCGATAAGAAAAAGGCGAAGGAAGTGCCGAAGCGCACCGGAAATCTCCGCCCGCAGGATCTTCATCTCGGCGATGCCGTCAAAGTCTTAAGCATGAATCTCAAAGGTACTGTCAGCACCCGCCCGGATTCAAAGGGAAATCTCTTCGTCCAGATGGGTATCATGCGGACCAAAGTGCATATCTCCGACCTTGTGCTGATCGACGAGGCTGTCATCACCGGCCCGTCCATCTCCCGCACAAGCAGCGGAAAATCGAAGCTTTCCAAGGCTGCCACGATTTCTACCGAGATCAATCTGCTCGGAAAAACGGTGGATGAAGCGGTTGCCGAACTCGACAAATATCTCGATGACGCTTATCTCTCCCATCTGCCGAGTGTCCGCGTTGTCCACGGAAAAGGAACGGGCGCACTGCGGAAAGGCATTCACAATTATCTGCGCCGCCAGAAACACGTAGCGGACTTCCATTTAGCGGAATTCGGCGAGGGCGATGCCGGCGTTACGATTGTTACGTTTAAGAAATAAAAACTCAGGAAAATATGGGACGGAACGCATACTGTATGCGGTTCCGTCCTGTCCCCAGTGAAGGAGAATCTTTTATGGCTTCCAAACAGAAAATTCTGATTGTCGATGACGATAACAATATCGCAGAACTGATTTCTCTCTATCTGACCAAGGAATGCTATGACACAAAAATTGTAAACGATGGAGAAGAGGCTGTCCGGGAGTTTCACTCCTTCCAGCCGAACCTGATTCTGCTCGACCTGATGCTGCCCGGCATGGACGGCTACCAGGTCTGCCGCGAAATCCGGCACGATTCCGATGTTCCGATCATCATGCTCTCGGCAAAGGGCGAGGTGTTCGACAAAGTCCTCGGCCTGGAACTCGGCGCGGATGACTACATCATCAAACCATTTGATTCCAAGGAGCTCGTTGCCCGTGTGAAAGCAGTGCTGCGGAGATTTCAGCCATCACGCACGATCCCGGTGTCCGCGACCGCAGGAAAATGTGTCGAGTACCCGGATCTTATCATCAACCAGACGAACTATTCCGTCATTTACCAGGGCCGCACCGTCGATATGCCGCCGAAGGAACTGGAGCTTCTCTACTTCCTTGCTTCCTCACCAAACCAGGTCTTTACGCGGGAACAGCTCCTCGACCATATCTGGGGCTATGAGTACATCGGCGATACCCGCACGGTAGACGTTCATATCAAACGTCTCCGCGAAAAAATCAAGGACCATGCCTCCTGGGCCATCACGACGGTCTGGGGCATCGGTTACAAGTTTGAGGTTAAAAAATAATGCGACGCACGCTTTACCGGAAATTAATTCTCATTTATGTCATTCTCGCCATTGCCGGCTTTACGCTGATCTCAACGGTCGGCTCCCGCATGGTGGAGGACAGTCTGGTCTCCAGCGCGAGCACCAGTCTGTACCGGGAGGCCACGCAGATCGCTTCCAAACAGGGCGACCTTTATTACCACAGTGAGCGTTCCCTGACGGATCTTTACAATTCGCTCAGTGCACTGGCTTCCTATCACAATTCCCAGATCTGGCTCATCAGCGCAGACGGGGAAATTCTGCTGAACACGGCAGCTGCACTCGATGAGGAAAACCCGGAGATCATCGACGGTTTTGATCCAGTTGCGCTCGGCAGCGAGTATTACAGCACGGGAACGTTTTTCGGCTATTTCGAAGACAAGATGCTGAGCGTCATGGTTCCCGTCACCTCCGATTTCCGGATCAATGGCTATGTCGCCATCCACCTTCCGCTGCAGGACGTCTATCAGCAGAGGGAAAGTCTGCTGGCACGGATTGATTTTCTGTTCCTGCTCGTGTTCGGACTCTCGTTTGTGATTCTGATCTTTTTCTCCCTCGTCGTGTACCGGCCGCTGAAAAAGATCATCAACGGTGCAAAGGAGTATGCCTCCGGCAACCTGACCCACAAAATTGATGTTAAATCTCACGATGAGATGGGGTATCTCGCTTCCACGCTGAACTACATGTCCGGCGAGCTGAACAAGACCGGCGAATACCAGCGGAAATTTGTGGCGAACGTCTCTCACGACTTCCGCTCACCGCTGACCTCGATCAAAGGCTACGTGGAGGCAATCCTAGACGGAACGATTCCGCCGGAAATGCAGGAAAAATATCTGAAAATCGTTCTGTTTGAGACAGAACGGCTGCACAAGCTGACGCAGAGCCTGCTGACGCTGAACGACATCGACGATAAAGGGAATATGCTTGATCTGACCTCGTTTGACATCAACGCCGTCATCAAGGATACCGCCGCTTCGTTTGAGGGAACCTGCACAAAAAAGCGGATTTCCATTTCACTGATCCTCGCATCGCGCACCTTATACGTCTGCGCCGATATGGGAAAAATCCAGCAGGTGCTGTACAATCTCATTGATAATGCAATCAAATTCAGCAACAACGATTCCACCATCACAGTTGAGACAACGGAGAAGCACGGTAAAGTCTTCGTCTCCGTCAAGGACACCGGCTGCGGCATTCCAAAGGCAAGCATCACGAAAATCTGGGAGCGCTTCTACAAGCTCGACGCCTCCCGCGGCAAGGACCGCAAAGGAACGGGACTTGGGCTTTCGATCGTCAAAGAGATCATCACTGCGCATAACCAGAATATCAATGTCATCAGTACAGAGGGCGTTGGTACCGAATTTATCTTTACACTCGCCAAAGGCGAAGCACCAAAATAAGCCCCTCCGCCGAGGGGCTTTTTTGCCAGACATATCAAACTAACTCTGGAGGTAATTTTCACTATGAACCCAAACACCATTGATTCCATCATCAAACAGCTCATTGCATCCCACACCACCATTTCCACCATGGAAAGCTGCACTTCCGGTCTGATCGCCTCCCTGATCACCGACACCGAAGGCGCCTCCGCCATTTTCCCCGGCGGCTACGTCACGTATCTGAACGAAACCAAAGTCCTCGTCGGCGTCGACCCTTCCGTCATCGAAATCCACGGCGTCTACTCCCCCGAATGCGCCGAAGCCATGGCCCGCACAGTACAAGAAAACCTGCACACCGCCATCGCCATCGGAATCACCGGCACAACCGGAAATCTCGACCCCAACAACGCTGACAGCGTACAGGGCGTCGTCTACTTCTGTATTTTATACAAAGCCCAAGCCCACACCTTCACCTTCCAGACCAACGTCTCCGGCATGACCCGCCACGAAATCAAACAGCTTTACGCAGAGCAGGTCTTTGCCGAATTGGAAATGATCTTAACTTCTTCCTTATAAAAAGAATGCAGCTCCGTCTACGATCACCAGAGTCCCGTCCGTCTACCTCCACTCATGCGTCCGCAAATGCCCCGCGAGCTGCATATGGTCAAAGCTATTCTGCCGCAGTGCCTCGTACAGTACGATCGCCACGGAATTTGAAAGGTTCAGCGACCGAATATCATTAATCATCGGAATCCGCACCGCCGTCTCCTGATTATCGTACAGAATATCCTCCGGAATCCCCGCGCTTTCCTTTCCGAACATGATAAAGCAGTCCTCTTCATACTGCACATCCACATACGTCTGCGGCCCCTTCGTCGTCGCATAGTAAATCTTCGCCCCCGGATTTTTCTCCAGAAAATCCTCGTAACTCTCATACACTGTCACATCCAGCTTCGGCCAGTAATCCAGCCCCGCGCGCCTGACCGCCTTGTCCGAAATATCAAACCCCAGCGGCTTAATCAGATGCAGCCTCGTCCCCGTCGCCACACACGTCCGTCCGATATTACCTGTATTTGCTGGAATCTCCGGCTCATGAAGAACAATATTCAAATGTGCCATTTTACCAATCACTCCTGTCGTATATTTAAGCCTTATCTGCCAACCCGGTACATCTCATCCATCTGCGGCTTATCCAGATACCGGACCTCTTCCCCGTTCCGGAGAATCCTCTCCTTCCCGGATGTCGTCCGCCCAATCACCGCCGATGGAATCCCTTCGAGTGCCATTTTCTGCACCAGCCCCTCGCCGTCCGCCGCCGCAATCAGCAGCGCCCCCGTCGAAAGCATCTGATACGGATTCACCCCGAAAAATTCACAGATCTCCACCGTCTCCTGCTGGATCGGAATCCTCTTCAGCGCCACATCAAGCCCGATACCCGCGCCGTCCGCCATCTCCCAGAGCGCCCCGAAAATCCCGCCCTCCGAGAGATCCTGCATCGCAGCCGCACCGTGCTCGATCGCAATCTCCGCCTCACGGCAGACAGAGTAATCCTCCGAAAAATCCGCCGCCCCATGGATAAATCCCGGAGAAAATCTCGTCAGAAGCTCATCCCTTCTTGTCTTTGCCAGATAAGACACCGCGCCAAGCGCAATCCCCTTCGTCACGACAAGATCCAAATCCGCTGTCACACACGACGGATCAAACAGCCCAGCACGCGTTGTCCCGCCTGCCGCCGTCACGGTAAGCACCGGATACAAAACCCCGTCCGTCACCTCCGTATGCCCGCCGATCACCGCAGTTCCATACCGCACACACGCACCGTCAACCGCCCGCATCAGCTCCTTTAAATTCTTTTCTTCCATCGCCTCCGGCAGCATCAGCGACACCAGCACTCCTTTTGCCGATGCCCCCGCCGCGGCCACACTGTTGCACACCCGGCAGACCGCGAGCACCGCGTCCTCCGGATCCTTCACCAGCACCGGCGCACACGAAAACACCTGCGTCTCCTTTTCTCCTGCAAGTGCCGATACCCCACGTCCGACCGCCGGCCCTGCTGCGTCCTCTCTTTTCTGCCCCAGCATCTTAAACACCGAGCGTACCAGCACGCTCTGCTGTAATTTACCCTTTCGCATCCCTTGTCCTCCTCGAACTTCCTGTTTCAAACGAAAAAGCAGACGGAATCCGTACTCCTTTTCCCTCTGCTTTCCCATTTTTCACGGAAAATGTTACAGTTCACTGGTTCCCAGCGAATTGTAACATTCTCAGTCCTCATCGTCCTCCGTTTTCTCTGTATCGCTGCTGTCTTCCTTCTTCTCCGAAGAACTCGATGACGAACTGCTCTGGCTGTATTTCGCTGCAACTTCCTTTGCTTTCGCAAGATCATTTGCCGCAATCGCCGCCTGCATTTCCGCACGCGCCGCTGCATTGTCCGTCTTTGTTCCCACGGTATAGACATCCGATGTCATGCGGTAAGAACTGGAATTTACCTGCTCTCTCGTCTCGTTTCCGTTGTCATTCACAATTTTCCACAGACGCGCGGTCGAACCCTGATAGCCGTACGATGTCTGCTCGATGGATCCAAACGATGCATTCGCATCCTCTGTCAGGCTCTGCGTCGGATCCTCCGTGCTTGTCGTCTCGCTTTCGTAGCGTACCGTACGATTGGGATCTCTCGTCTCATGGCCGTAAATGGCAAAATGCAGCGTGCTGCCGTCCGCACTCGCCTCAATATAAATCGGTGCATCCGTATTATTTACGAATTTCAGATCTTTCAGTCCCTCTGCAATCGCCGCATCCATCGACGGATCCACATAGTGGACGCTCATGGAATGGCTGTACCGCTCCGTCACCTCAAGCTCTGCTTTCAGAACAGCAACATAAAGCGTTGTAGAAACCTGACAGATACCGCCGCCATAAGAGTCGACGACCTTGCCCATCTCATACGATGCTGCCAGCGCATAGCCGTTTTCTGCGTCAAATGGGACAACAACTGCCTCGACCGAAAATTCTTCGCCCGGCCAGACGATCGTTCCGTTGATTTTTTCCGCACCGACTGCAACGTTCTGCTTTCTTCCACTCGTGCCATTGCCGTACTCGGTTGTACCCTCGCCGAGCAGATCTTTTACGAGCGCCAGTTGCTCCGCATTGCCGCCCGCCGGTGTTTCTTCGGTAACCAGCTCCACGCCGCCGATGCCGCCCCGCCAGCTTGTTGTCAGATAGTTGACCACCTTCGTCGCGGACTCATCCACATTGACACTGCATCCGCTCTGCCCCGGATTGACAACAAACTCGCCGTCCTGGCGGGTCAGCGTCGCGTCTGTCGCCTCGCGGTTCAGCGCTGCCGTGCTGTTCTCCACCGCCTGGCGCGCTGCTTCGCCGTCCACCGTATACTTCAGAGGAAACGTCACCGTCTCCCCTTTTTTCAGTCTGTTCTGCGTCTGAAAACGCTTCAGTACATTGCCTTCCTGCCCGATTGTGACAGCTTCTCTTGCCACCTCCGGGTTTGCGCAGGAAAGTCCGAGATCCCCGGCTGTCACCTGTGCATTCTGCTCTCCGGCAGACAGATTGATGACCGATGGTTTCAACTGTTCGATTTTGTCGTTTACAGCCTGGGTGATCTGCTCCTCTGTCATGCCGCCGACGGAAATATCTTCCACATAGATTCCATCCAGCGCCGTTTTCTCATCCGCTCTGACTGGTTCCGCCAGAAAACAGAACGCAAACGCAGCGAACAGCACCAGCAGGCTCTTGATTCCTCTGTTGTCTGTCATATTATGCCTCTTTGTCTGTCAGAAATTATAACCCGTATAACATGACTGGAAGAACGGTTCCAAGAACCATCACAATGGCGATAATCAGCGCCAGGATTCTTGCCGCATTTCTCTTCTTTGCCAGCGGATCTTTCTTTTTGGAATTCTGTGTCGTCTGTGCAGAATTTTTGCGATTTACTTTATTGCTCATTGTTCCATCCTTTCTTCTTTGTTCTGTTTTTTCTCAGTTCTCTGTCGTTTTTCCATTCTTCCATGCGCCAGAATAATCTGATCAATCATGCGGGATGCACGGCTTTTCGTAAGTGCTCCCCACTCCGGTTCCAGCTTCAGCTCATGGTACCGGATCAGGTCTGCCAGATATTTTTTCTGTGCTTCCGTCGCCGGAACTTCGCGTTTCATTTTTGCCTTTAACGGTGCTGCTGCAAACCATTCCGGGTGCGCTTCCGCGAAATTTTCTTCCAGTTTTCGGAAAAGCGTCAGCGTTTCCAGCACATCATCCATCGCGCGGTGTGCGTGTTCCCGCGGGATCTGATAGTAGCCGCAGAGCGCTTCAAGGCTTCTGCTCTCCAGATCCGGCAGTGCTTTCCGTGCGATTTTTAAAGTATCCCACGCCTCTTTTTCAAACTCCAGACGGGCGTTGACGGCCGCCTGTTTGATAAAGCTGTAATCGAACAGAATGTTGTGCCCGAGAAGCGGCAGGTCACCGCAGAAGGTTAAAAATCCGCGGACGGCAGTCTCCACATCGGGCGCATCCGCGATCATCTCATCCCGGATGCCGGTAAGTGCGGTGATTCGCTCCGGTACTTTTCTCCCCGGATTTACAAACGTCTCATACGATGCAACAACCTCTCCGCCCTGCACCTTTACCGCTCCGATCTCCAGAATCTGGTCTTCCTTCACCGAAAGCCCTGTCGTCTCGAGGTCCATTACTACAAAATCTTGAATTTTCATACGTATTTTCCTTTTTCGGATCGCGTTTTGCAACGCAATATTAGTATCTCATGTTCTTTCGAAATGTCAAGCGTAAAAACCGCTGCTGCAGTCGATCATTTCCGCATTTCCGGTCAGCGGATCGCGCTTCTGATAATCAAACAGGATCACCCTTCGCGCCTTTTCCCCGTTTCCGAGCACATCGTAATCAAAAACTTCCACATGCGTCATGCGCTGCAGCTGCTTCCAATCGTATGTCGTATACGACGGCAGAAGCGTTCTCGTTTCGGCTTCCTTCTGGTAAAAATCACGCGATTCGTTTTTCCATTCCGACGGATCCTTTGCAAAATGCGGCCGCGTCTTCATATTTTCCCGCGCATACAGATCGAGTACCATCATCTGGCGGAAGAATGCTTCGTCCTGCTGTTTTTCGTCCTGCAAAAACCCGAGCAGAATTTCATACCGCTGAATCCGGTTATGTGCCGCCTCACTGTAGCCCTTTGCCCGGTAGAAATCGCCGAGTTCCTGGAAGAAATCGAACGGGTTCTCATACAGACGCTCGATCATCGGCAGTGTGTGGACGAACTGGCCGCTGTTGTAGTAGACTTCCACCATCTCCTCCACGTCTTTGAGCTTCAGCACATCGTCATACGGCAGCCATTTCGTGTACAGTACCTCATATGGTTCGCGCTCCTGATAATGACAGTCATATTCCTCGGTATGCTCATACATGAAAGAACCGCGCAGCACTTTCAAAAATCCCAGCTGTAACTGCTGCGGACGCAGTGCATAGACATCCGCAAACGAACGGCGGAAACTGTCATAATCCTCATACGGCAGGCCCGCGATCAGGTCGAGATGCTGATGGATGTTTCTTCCCTTCGCAATCCGGTTTACAATCTCTGTGACTCTTCCAAAATCCATCTTCCGGTGGATCGCCTCGATCGTCTGCGGATTCGTAGACTGAACGCCGATCTCAAGCTGTACCAGCCCCGGGCGCAGGGTATTTAAGAGTTCCAGTTCCTCCTCAGTAATCAGATCAGCGGCAATCTCAAAGTGGAAATTCGTCACGCCGTTGTCATGCTCCGCAATGAATTTCCAGATCGCCATTGCATGGTCTTTCTTGCAGTTGAACGTACGGTCCACAAATTTGACCTGCGGTACTTTCTGTTCCAGGAAAAAGGCGAGTTCCTTTTTGACCAGATCCAGATTTCGGAACCGAAGCCGCTTATCAATAGAAGAAAGACAGTAACTGCATGAAAACGGGCAACCGCGGCTTGACTCATAATAAATGATGCGGTTCTCGAATTTTTTCAGATTCGCATACGGAAAATCCACCTCGGACAGATCCATGACCGGACGCCACGGGTTGCTTTTGATGGCTCCTTCTGCATCACGGTATGTAATGCCGTGGATCTCTTCAAGCGTTTTCCCCTCCGTGCCGTTCTCCTGATTCTGGTAATACACTGCCAGTTCACGGAAGGTAATTTCGCCCTCACCCTTCATGATTCCGTCAAGGAACGGATACTGCTCCAGCATCTCCTCTGCATGGTACGAAACCTCCGGCCCGCCAAGCCAGATCTTTGTTTTCGGACTGATTTTATGATATTCTGTAATCAGATCCTCTACGATTGATATATTCCAGATGTAGCAGGAAACGCAGACAACGTCTGCACGCGCCAGAAACAGGCTTCGCAGCATGGAATCCTTTGACTGATTGATCGTAAATTCGCGGATCTCCGGGAACACGCCGGCTTTCTCCGCGCTCGCCTGCAGTGTATAAACTGCGAGATTGGAATGAATATATTTTGCGTTGACCGCAGTCAGAATAATTTTCATAATTTTTCTAATACTTCTCCTTGGTTCCTCTTTGCATATCTTTTATACTACCACATTCTCGAACGAAAATACACCGCCATTCCTCCAAAAGCACAATTTTTTCGCGATTTTCGATAAAACAGTTGCAATTTTCGCGAATCCATGTTATATTAACAGAGGTTTCCAACAGGAAATCAAAATGCCCAGATAGCTCAGTTGGTAGAGCAGAGGACTGAAAATCCTCGTGTCGCTGGTTCGATTCCGGCTCTGGGCATTTTTTGCTACACAAAAGCAGGATTCACATTTTTTGCCACAGCAAAATCCGGCAGAATCTCCTGTCTCCTATCGCAAAAAAACTCTGCACCGCATCCCCGGAAATTCCCGGATGGATACGGTACAGAGTTTTTTTCATCGCATAACTGCCCAAGAAAACATTTCGTTTTTACAGATTTTTGATGACCTCCCATGCTTCATCATCAAATTTTCTATCTCTGAAATAGTACTGTTTATCTTCTTCGGTAATCTTCCGAATGACTTTACACGGATTTCCTGCTGCAATCGACCAGTCCGGAATGTCCTTTGTTACAACACTTCCGCCGCCGATAACAACGTTATCTCCGATATGTACACCTGGTAAAATAACGGTATTTCCGCCAATCCAGACATTATCTCCGATGGTAACTTCAATGCCGTATTCATACGCACTGTTTCTTGCCGCCGGATGCACCGGATGACCTGCAGTATAGATGGCAACGTTCGGCGCCATCTGGCAGTTGTCTCCGATTTTTACCTTTGCCACATCGAGAATGGTGCAGTTATAATTTGCAAAGAAATTTTTTCCAACCTCAATATGAAAGCCATAGTCACAGTAAAATGGCGGATTGACAAATGCACCCTCGGATTTTCCAAACAGTTCTTTTACAATGGCTGCGATTCCGTCAAAATCCGAACGGTCGATGGTGTTCAGTTTCTGCGTCAGTCTTCTCGCATTCATCTGCTGCTCCATGACCTCTGCATCGGAAATGTACGGTAACTGTCTGTCTCTTCTCTCTACGTTTTTCATTATTCTGTATCCTCCCTGGTAATATTATTCACCCACTGATATTTTTTATAGTGTCTGTATACGGCAGGAAGCTTAATCATTTCATCCAGATTCAGCAGGAAATAAACGACCATGACCGTTGTTCCGATCGTAATCGCCGCATAAAAGAGATTCAGGACAAAAGAAATCTGTGTGGCAAGCGAAACTGCAGACAGGGAATTCTGGTCCAGCGTACCGACCATTAACGCATCGGACGCACTTACCAGTGCATTCATCAGATTCTGTACAACCATCGGGATCAGCAGTGCAAGAAGTTTCCGGTAGAATTCTGGATCTTTTTTCTTGATTTCCCTCTGATTTTTCATTTCTTTTTCCTTTTTTCTGTTTTATTCCATACACGTATATGTTATAATCATATTATCTTAGGTTTTGCGTTTTTTCTACGACAATATTCCTTATTTTTTATAATAATTGTACTTTTTCACGGAGGTTTTTATGATAAATGACCCAATTACAAAAGTCATGCAGGACGCATCCGAGATCATCCGCTACGATGAAGTCGGCATTCCGCTTTATATCCGGGAAGGACTGCTTTCTTCCTATCCAGATCACCGGGCGCTCTGCCACTGGCATGAGGATATCGAATGGGTACAGATCCGCTCCGGTCAGATGAACTACTATATCAATGGAAAAAGAGTCCTTTTAAACGCCGGGGAGGCGATTATCGTCAATTCCCGCCAGATGCACTACGGATATTCTGAAAACGGCCAGGAATGTGACTTTATCTGTATCCTGTGCCATCCGAAAATCCTCACCGCGAACAGCGTTCTGTACCAGTCTTATATTACGCCGGTTCTTTCGAATCCGGCTCTGGAATATCTTCATCTGAAGCCGGAAAATCCGGAAGATACTGAAGCGCTGCAGACCCTCCCGGAAATTCTCCGGCTGAAGAAGGAACAGCCGACCGCCTACGAAATCGAGGCTGCTGCTCTGCTTTCCCTTTTGTGGTGCCGTCTTTTGCGCACGCATCCGATGATACCGGACGGCAACACCGCCGTCTCACAGGATCCAGATCTTCTGATCCAGCGCGATATGGTTTCCTATATTTACAGCCACTACAGTGAATCCATCAATCTGGAAGAGATCGCCGCCGCCGGAAAAGTCTGCCGCAATAAATGCTGTCAGATTTTCCGCCGCTATCTTTGCCAGAGCCCAATTGATTTTCTGAATCATTACCGTCTGGAAGTAAGCTGTCATCTGCTAAACACAACCAAAATGTCCATCGCGGAAATCTGTACCGCATGCGGTTTCAATCATCAGAGTTATTATTCCAAAATTTTTCTGCGTACTTACCATTGTACGCCGAGAGATTTCCGGAAACGCGCAGAAGGCCTGCCAACATAACCTGATTTTTTTCTGTACACGTTTTTTTGTTAAAAAAAGGAAGAATTTTGCTAGACATTTTTCCGATCCCTGTTATAATAAAATTACAAAGGTGTTGCGCTAAACCTAACCAAAACACTATATTTTCCATTTATTTTACAAGGAGGATGACATGGTAAAAAAATTTGTCTACGGAACCCCATTTGAAACCGAAGCTGTCGTAAAAGAGATCCCCTCTTCCGAAGGAAACCCGGATTACGGTACCTTCTCCACCGAGAACGGCTTCTCCTTCACTACAAAGCTTGCTGACGAGGACATGGTATTCGGACTTGGCGAAGCCAACCGCGGCATCAACAAACGCGGTTTTCTTTACATCAGTGACTGCGCTGATGATCCAAACCACGTAGAGAGCAAAACCTCTCTGTATGCAGCACACAACTTCATCATCATCTCCGGCAAGACACACGTAGGATTCTTCTTCGATTATCCGGGCACCCTGCGTTTCGATATCGGCTACACGACTTCCGATACAATGACCGTTTCCTGCGAAAACGCAGATCTCTACGTTTACATGATCACCGGTGATTCCGATCTTGATATCGTAAAACAGTTCCGCGGCATCATCGGACGCAGCTACATTGCTCCGAAGTTTGCTTTCGGTTACGGTCAGAGCCGCTGGGGCTACAAAACAGAGGATGATTTCCGCACGGTAGTGAAAAAATACCGCGAAAACCATGTACCGCTCGATATGGTTTACATGGATATCGACTACATGCAGGATTACAAGGACTTCACCGTAAATGAAGAACGTTTCCCGGATTTCGAGGGCTTTGTACAGGATATGAAAAAAGAAAAGATCCATCTCGTTCCGATCATCGATGCCGGTGTGAAAGTCGAAGAGGGTTATGACATTTACGAAGAGGGCTGTGAAAAAGGCTACTTCTGCCGCCGTGAGGATGGATCCTACTTCGAAGCTACTGTATGGCCGGGCTGGACTCATTTCCCGGATGTCTTAAATGCCGATGCCAGAAAATGGTTTGGCGACAAATACGATGTTCTCGTTTCCAAAGGAATTGATGCCTTTTGGAATGACATGAACGAGCCATCCATCTTCTATTCCCAGGAAGGCCTTGCTGATTTCAAGGAGACTGCAAAGAAATATGTGGAAGGTGACCCGGAGGTTCCGCACTACATGGTAGGCGGAAAGCTTCAGGCACTGGCAAACAACCATGAGGACTATAAACGCTTCTATCACAACGTAAACGGCGAACAGGTCCGCCATGACAAGGTACACAATCTGTTTGGCTACAACATGACACGTTCTGCCGGTGAAGCTTTTGAACGAATTTCCCCGGATAAGCGAATCCTGATGTTCTCCCGTTCTTCCTACATCGGCATGCACCGTTACGGTGGAATCTGGACCGGAGACAACTGCTCGTGGTGGTCACACATCCTGCTGAACCTGAAGATGATGCCGTCCCTCAACATGTGCGGTTTCCTCTATACCGGAGCCGACCTCGGCGGATTCGGTGCAAATACCACAAGAGACCTGCTGCTCCGCTGGCTGGCACTTGGTGTTTTCACTCCTCTGATGAGAAACCATGCTGCACTCGGAACACGTGAGCAGGAACCTTACCAGTTTGAGCATATCGAGGACTTCCGCAACGTCATCGGCGTCCGCTACCGCCTCGTTCCGTATCTGTACAGCGAGTACATGAAGGCTGCTTTAAACGACGATATGTACTTCAAACCGCTTGCCTTCGTTTATCCGGACGACAAACTGGCAAGAAATACAGAAGATCAGTTGATGATCGGTAATGAGATCATGATTGCACCGGTTTACACTCAGAATGCCATCGGCCGTTATGTATATCTGCCGGAAGAAATGATGTTTGTAAAATTCCTCGGCAATGGAAACATGTTCCAGGAGATTCTTCCGAAAGGTATCCACTACGTAGAAGTTGCCTTGAATGAGGTTCCTCTCTTCATCCGCAAAGGCTGCGCAATCCCGGTTGCCGATTTTGCAGAATCCGTACCGGATATCAAAGAGGAAAGCATCCGCATGGTCGGATACGAAGGCGCTTCCTATGAGCGTTATACCGATGACGGAGTTTCCCGTATCTGATACAGAAAACAGTTTTTGAATCATCTCCCCCTTTGCAGGAGCTTCCCGGAGCCATCAGGTTCCGGAAGCTCCTGCAGTTTTTTCACGCAAAAAGGCGGGAACCCTCTATGTTTCTCCGGGTTCCCGCCTTTTTTCTTTTCGCTTTATTCTGTTTTAGGCAGCCGCACCTCTACGACGGCTCCGTAATTTTCATCCATATTGGAGCACGTAATGCTCGCCCGTTCGCCGTACATCAGCGCCAGGCGGCGTTTTATATTGGAGATGCCGACATGGTGACGGCCGTGGTAGATGATAGGCGTGTCGTTTTCGATTGCATCCAGTGCCTCTTTCGAAAATCCGTTTCCGGTGTCGGAAATACAGATGTAGAGGTACTCACCGTCCTCGTACGTCTCGTTTGTGAGATATAGGGAAATCTCACTCTTCCGGTCCAGGGATACACCGTGTACTACGGAGTTTTCCACCAGTGTCTGCAGCAGAAGAGACGGAACCTTCCATTCTCCGATATCACCATCCGTCGTTGCTTCAAAGGAAAAGGCTTCTTCTCCGTACCGCAGCTTCTGGATGCGGATATATGCCTCAATGTGTTCCAGCTCTTCCTCCACATCGCGCTGCTTCTTGGAATCCTGGAAAATGTAGCGCATATAGTCGGACAGCACCGTTGTGATCTCAACGATCTCGCCTTCGTTATTCTTATCCGCAATGCCATGGATCAGGCTCAGGCAGTTCAGAAAGAAGTGTGGCTTGATCTGTTCCTGCGTGTATTCCAGCTCGGCTTTCTGTTCGGCAAGCTCTTTTTCGTAGATCGCAATTTTCAATCCCTGTATTTTCCGCAGCAGTTCCTTGAATTTGCCGCTCACAGACTCCAGCTCTAACAGATTGTTGCTTCCATCGTCATTCAGACTCTGCTCTTTTTCCAGCTCCTCCAGTTTTTGTCCGAATTTTTCCAGCGGTTCCAGAATCCGGTGGTAATATGCTGTAATTTCCAATGCGCAGACAATCAGAAGAACCGCGATCAGGACGACGAATGCAATCTGCATAATCAGTACATTCTCAAGAATACCGCCTCCCGGCAGAACCATGAGATTGATTTTTCCGACCGTGCCAAGCTGGTAGGAATAGACCGTCGCATTTTTCTCTTTTTTCTCTCCCGCTTTGGAAAAATCGATAATCTCATTTTTATATTTTTCCGATGTGTCTGCCTGCGTCATCACGCGCCCTCTGGCATCTACCATAAACGGAATGACATCATACTCCTCTGTTTTGGCGCGGATGGTCCGGAAAATCAGATTCAGATTGATGACGCAGCCTATGACTTTTTTGTTTTTCGCGTACCAGCCGACAATATAGTCGTCGTCGCCAAACGTAATCACGGTCCATTGTGTGCTGATCGAATCCCTGGATGTCATAATCTGCAGATATGACATCAGCATCTGATTCAGCGTTGTCATTCCCTTACTCTCGGTAAACATAGTTCCGCTGTCCGTAATCAGAACATTGGCTTTCTGACCGTAGACAAAGAAGGTCTGTACCTCATGATAACGGATTTTCAGTACACGGTTTCGCTCTCGCAGCGTCTGCTCCATTTCATAATACTGAGCATCTGTCGATGTTATCTGATCCGGGATTTCTTTGATATTGCTGTCAGAATCCAGCAGATAGATCAGTTCACTGTTGATCTGCGACATATCACGGTTGATCTGATCAACATAGAGCTTTGCCGTATCGGCAATGTATTTATCTGCCAGCTTGCGGTTTTCCCAAATGCCCCAGAGCAGGCAGACAACAAGCCCCATCAAAACCAGAAAAACCGGAGTTCCAAGCCGCAGTGACGTATCTTTCATACTGCGTATTCGAACGCTATGCAGCATCCTTCGTTTTCCTTTCTGCCAGAGATTCATAAGCACATCCACCCCTCTTTTTTCTACAGAGCAACTGCCGGACGCCGCACCTTACCGTGCAGCTCCGGCAGTCATTTTACACTCACGGAATATATTTGCAGCTATGTTCTTTGTAACACAGCCCATTATATCACATTTTTTCGCTTTGTCCATGCAGAGTCCGTGTTTCACATGGTGAAAACAGGATTCTTTGTTACCGTTTGCCGGGTACCGGTGAGCGGTAACATTCTCTTATTCAGAAAAAATGTTCAGCAGATGTTCTGTATCTGCTCCTTCCCTTACGAATACCGGAATGATATCCATCGGTGCAGCAACCGTTACGTTCTGTCCTCCCTCATACTTTTCTCCGGTCCATGCGTTAAACCATGCCGTTCCATCCGGGAGATAAACCTCGCGCTCCGTTACGTGATCCTCCATCACAGGTGCAACATAAAGATCCGGTCCGAACAGATAGGCATCCTCCACATTCCAGCTTTCCTGATCTGTCGGGAAATCATAGAAAACAGGCCGCATCATCGGAGTTCCGTCCTCATGTGCTTTCTTCATCTGTGTCCGGATATAATCTCTCAGGCGCTCACGCAGGAAAATGTATTTCTTTGAAATTTCATATGCCTTATCGCCAAAGCTCCAGATCTCATTATCGCTGCCGGATCCGATCTGTTCTGCACCGTAGCCCTCCTGTGGGTTGCGGTTTCCGTGCAGACGCATGACAGGGCAGAAGCATCCGTACTCAAACCAGCGGATGTACAGACGATGGAAATCCGGGTCATCGGTTCTTGCGCCGTGGAAGCCGCCGATATCAGTGGTCCACCACGGAATACCGGCAACCGCCATGTTAAGACCTGCCTGTACCTGGCGCCGGAAGCACTCAAAGGTACTTACAATATCGCCTGACCATACGAGTGCACCATATTTCGCGCTGCCTGCCCAGGCAGAACGGATCAGGCTGATCGGCATGGTATCGCCTTCTGCCGTCATGCCGTCATAGAACGCTTTCAGATAATATTTCGGATAAATATTTCCGACCTCCTGTACGCTTCCGAGCTGATAACGGTAGTTCTTGAAATCATAAACGCTGTATTCCGGCTCTGCCACATCCAGCCAGAAGAGCTTGGCACCCTGATCATAATAATTTTTCTTGATCTTCTCCCAGACATATGTTCTTGCATCCGGGTTAGTCGCATCGAAGAAAACTTCATTTCCGCCGCAGAGCATCGTCAGCGGTACACCGTGCTCCGTGCGAACCAGATAGCCCTTCTCCTTCATCTCCTCGAAGTTTTCGGAATAAATGTCGACGGTCGGCCATACCGACACAACAACCTGAATTCCCATCTCCTTTAATTCGCGGCACATGCCCGGCACATCCGGCCAGTATTTCGGATCAAATTTGAACTCGCCCTGCTTCGTCCAGTGGAAGAAATCGACGACAATCACATCAAGCGGTACGCCAAGCTCTTTGTATTTTCTTGCTACAGACAGAAGCTGTTCCTGATTCCAGTAGCGGAGCTTACACTGCCAGAAGCCCATGCCATATTCCGGCATCATCGGCGGTTTTCCGGTCAGCGTCATATAATTCTCCTCGATCTCGGCAGGCGTATCACCTGCAATCACAAGATAATCGATCTCTTTCCCGGATTCCGTTACCCATTCCGTTCCATTATTCGCAAACATCACCTGTCCGACGCCCGGATTGTTCCATAAGAAGCCGTAGCCGATGCTGGAAAGATAGAACGGAACACTGACCTGTGAGTTTCTCTGTGCCAGCTCCAGCATACAGCCCTTCAGATCCAGCTCATGCTGCTGATACTGTCCCATTCCGAAGATTTTCTCACCTTTTCTTGCTACAAACCGCGCTACAATACGGAAATTATCCCCGACGCCGTTGCTGTACTCGCGTCCCATGATATTGAGCGGCATGCTTTCCTCATCGCGTAGACGGCGGAAATGCTCCTTTAACAGAACTCTTCCATCCTCATGATAGAACGTAATAACGCTGCCGGAATCGATCACTGCATGAAGCTTTCCATTTGTGATTTTTCCGTAGGAAGTATCCGTTCCCTCGTACATATTGGCAAAGGCTCCGCCTTTTGCTGATGGATCCTCAAAGATTTCAACCTCCCCCGCATGCGCATCCTTTGCTTCCAATGCCCAGTCACGGCCGGTAAAACTTCGGTTTTTTGTCGCGCGCACACGCAGTGCATCTTTCCCCCACGCTTCGATGCAGACGGTCTCGCCATCGTAGGAATAAATTAACTTACCCTCTTTTTCCAAAAACATGTAAAAATCCTCCTTTTGTCAAAAGCGGCAGGTCATTTCTGGCCTGCCGTTTCTCCTGCTGTTTTGCACCTCAAACATTGCCCCGCCGGATCAACGCCTGATTTTTACAGGTAATATTTTTTCTGTTTATTTTGTCAGATTTTCTTTGTATGCATTGTAAGCATCTGTCTGAATCTGAAGGAACTCATCAATACCCATAGCTTTCAGCTGATCGATGTAGGAATCCCACTCATCATCGATGCCGCCGTCTACTACCCAGTGCGCATACTGTGCTTCTACATATTTATAGATATCGGTTCCGATTGCCGTGATTCTGGAAAGGTCTTCGTCGGTATACTGAACCATCGGGAATCCACAGTTTTTCTCAGTATCAACGTATT
The DNA here is from genome assembly GCF_003479105.1 of Blautia sp. AF19-13LB. Lineage (NCBI taxonomy): Bacteria > Bacillati > Bacillota > Clostridia > Lachnospirales > Lachnospiraceae > Blautia > Blautia sp. AF19-13LB. Next base: position 171,471 of record NZ_QUGO01000003.1, on the reverse strand, counting down.
TCTCATTGATTGCATCATCGGCCAGTTTGACACCATCGCCCTGTCCTTCCGGAAGAGAAACCTTGTCATAGAAATCCTCGTTCATGTATTTCGGACCAAAATCACGGAGGGAATTGGACCATGCAGAGGTATCAAGAGAAGATCCATCGCTTGGTACATCTACGTTGTAGGTTCCATCACCATTATCTGTGATCTGGCTTCCGATCGTACCATAGAAAGTCTGTAACGATGCAAGATCGGTGTAAAATTCATCCGCCCATTTCAGCAGGGTGTCAGGATCTTTACAGTCTTTGGAGATCATGAGCTCACGGTCGGAAATATCAAGGTAGTTGGTTGCTGCTTCTACGTAGTGATTTCCATCGTAGCCTTCTACTGCCTCAAGGGTCTTAAACTGATCTACGTTCGGACCAACCTGAGCATCTGCAGTCCATCCAAAGATAAGACCTACCTGAGAACCGCCATCTGCCTGCTGTTTTGCTGTCTGCATGGAGCCATCCTGAGTGAAGTACTCCGGATCAACAACGCCCTCTTCCCATAACTGACGCATCCATTTTACTGCTTCTTTGTAATTTTCTTCCATCGGCATGAAGACCGGTTTTCCTTCGCCATTCAGTCCCATGTAGTTTCCGTCACGGCTTACCATGGTTCCGAACGGGGAAAGGATGTGACGCAGATCGCCGCTTAACAGTCCGCTGCTTGCTGCATTTGTGATACCGATCTCGTTGGTCGGATCGCCATCGCCGTCAGCATCTTCTGTCGCAAATTTAACAAGAACCTCTTCCAGTTCTTTATAGGTCTTCGGAGTTTCCAGTCCTAAGTTATCCAGCCATTCCTGGTTGATGCACATAACATCGCCGCAAACCTTCAGACGAAGCGGAAGCTTCTTCGGTAAGCTGTAGATTCTTCCGTCACGGCTGGTGCAGACTGCTTTCAGTTCCGGATCAGCCTCAAAGGCTGCTTTCAGGTTTGGCATATCTTTTTCGATCAGATCTGTCAGATCCAGGAATGCCGATTTGTTCTGTGCCATATCTGCCTGTGTTAAGCAGATGGAGCCAAGAAATGCATCCGGGAGGTCTCCGGAAGCCAGCAGCAGAGATTTCTGCTCGGACCAGTCACTGTTGTAATAAACCTGCCAGTCGATGTTGATATTCATCTTGTCCTCGATTTCTTTCATGACGCCTTCATGCAGGAAATCGGTCGGCCAGGTATCGGTCCATCTTACTGTTGCAATTTTGTAGGTTGGGCGGTCACTGGTATCTGTCGTGTCACTGGCAGAAGATTCTGTCTTTGCAGAACTTGCTGCAGTGCTTCCACTCGTACTTTCCGTTCCTCCATTACTTCCACATCCTGCAAGCAGTCCAGCTGCCATTGCGGCCGAAAGAGCAACGCTCCAGGCCATTTTTGTTTTCTTTCGCATCATCATCTCTCCTTTATGATTTTTTATTTGCAATACTTCTCTCCTGTCCGCAGGATCAGCCTTTCAGTGATCCGAGCATAACACCCTGATTGAAGTATTTCTGCACTAACGGGTACATACACATGATCGGCGCGGAGGAAACCACGATGATCGCGTATTTGATGAGGTCGGCCATCTGCTTTGCCTCAACGGCTGCAGCGCCGGTACTCATGGCACTCATGGTCTGATTGCCGACCAGAATGCTTCGAAGGACAATCTGCAGCGGCTGCAGACTTTCGCTTCGAATATAAATCAATGCATTAAAGTAGGAGTTCCACTGTCCTACTGCTGCCCACAGAGCAATAACAGCGATAACGGCTTTGGAAAGCGGAAGCACAATCTTGAAGAAGAATCCAAGGTATCCGCATCCATCGAGCTGCGCCGCCTCCCAGAGATCCTCCGGGATACTGTTATTAAAGAATGTTCGTCCTACGATGATATAATACGTTACAACGGAGAACGGAACAACCATAACCCAGAAGGTATCCAGCAGATGAAATCTCTGTACTGCCAGGTAGGTCGGGATCAGACCGCCGGTGAAGAACATCGGGATCAGGTAAAATGCTGTGAAAAATCTTCTTCCATACAAATGCTTTCTGGAAAGCGCGTAGGAAGTCGGAACATTGACAACGAGTGTCACAAGCGTTCCCATAATTACGTAAGCAATCGTATTACGGTAGCCGGTCCACAGCTTTGCATAGCTCGCCAGCTGTTTGTATCCTTTGAAGTTAACTCCTTTCGGAAGGAACATAATCTGTCCGTTGGATACGGCTGCCGGATCACTGAACGATGCAATGATGATGAAGTACATCGGATACAGGGTGATGATGATCAGAAGCACGCCGATCGTATACAGGATGATATCGAAAATCCAGTCTTCTCTGGATTTCTTTACTTTATTTGTTGATACTGCTTTTGCTTTACTCATATCTTTGCTCTCCATTCCTATGTAGGCTCAAAATTCTGTCAGATCAGTGAGGTATCACTCATTTTACTGGAAATGAAGTTGACTGCCAGAAGAAGAATCAGGTTGATAATGTTGTTGAACAGGCCAATTGCAGCGGAAAGGCTGTACTGGCTGCTCACAAGACCCATCTTATACACATAGGTGGAAATGATCTCACTTGAGGTACTGTTCAGTGTATTCTGCAGCAGGTAAACCTTCTCAAATCCAACGCTCATGACGCTTCCCATTCTCATGATAAACATGATGGTTGCCGTCGGCAGCAGAGCCGGAACATCGATGTGGATCATTTTATGCCATTTGTTGGCGCCGTCCATCGTTGCCGCTTCATACAGGGTCGGGTCTACAGAGGAAAGTGTTGCGATATAGAGGATACTGTCCCATCCTACATGCTGCCATGCCTCAGACCATACATAAATGTGTGGGAATGCTTTTGCACTTCCCATCAGGTTCGGGAGCTTGAATCCAAGCAGTCCGACCAGCTTTGCGATAATACCTGTACTCGGGGAGAGGAACAGAATCAGCATTCCGGCCATAACAACGGTAGAGATGAAGTGCGGCAGGTAAGTCGATACCTGGAAGAATTTTTTAAATTTCTGTGCCTTCATCTGGTTAACCAGCAGTCCCATGATAACCGGGAGCGGGAATGTTACCGCGATGGTGTAAAGACTGATGATGATTGTGTTTTTGATGGTCAAACCGAACTGATAGGAGTTAAAGTACTGTTTGAAGTATTTCAGTCCAGCCCAGCTGCTTCCCATAATTCCATCCGCAGGTGTAAAGTTTTTAAATGCAATCACAATTCCGTACATCGGGTAGTACGTAAACAGTGCAAAAATGATAATGGAAGGAAGCATCAGTAAATATAATGGCCTGCTTCTTCTCACTCCCTCTACAAATCCTATGGAGCTTTTCTTTTTGGTTTTACTATGGTTGGCGCTCACATATCATCCCTTCTTTCCTTTAGATTTCTTTTTCTCGTCTCAACCGATGAACATATTATACAAAAACTCGCCTCATTTTTCTAACATTTTCCGGCAGTCTGTATATTAAAAAAAAGACGTTTTCGCAACGTCTTTTTTTAAGTAAAATCTGTTTTTTGTTATCTATCACGTTTTTTTGTTATTGACACCATTTTTTTGTTATTTCTGACGGCTCCGGTATTCATTTGGCGTACATCCAACCAGCTCCCGGAACGTTTTACTGAAATAGGAAAAATTTCCGTACCCGACTTCCATCGCAATTTTGCTAATCGGCAGGGATGATGTGCGCAAATATTCTTTTGCCCGTTCAATTCTGCGCTCGGCGATATAATTTGGCAACGACATTCCCGTCGTTTTCATAAAAAGTTTGGAAACATAATCTTCCGAAAGAAAGACTTTTCCTGCCAGCACCGGCCGTGAGAGATCTTCTCCCAGATTCTGTTCAATATATTTTTTCAGCTGATCCACCACATTGTCGCTGTGTGTTTCGCTCTTTTTCTGTCCCTCCAGTACAGCAAACAGATATTCGATAAATTCCCGGCTTCCAACTACAGAAAGACAGGCTTCTCGTCTTCTGTGCTCGAATTCTTCTCTTTCAAAAATCTGTTCAAAAGCGATTCCACGGTCTTTTAAATAGCCATAAACCGTCTGAACCAGTTCTCCGATAAAACGAACGGTAAAATCTTTTCGCATTCCACCCGCAGCCCGGCGCTGTGTAATATAGCCCTGCAGAGATTTCCTTACCTGCTGCACAGAGTCCGTCTGCTCCATTTCTGCAAGATACGTTTTCCAGGATGGCTTTTGATATTCACGTTCCACAAAGTACCAGCGGTCTTCGTACAAAATTCCTGTCTCATCCGGCACGGCGTATTTTTCGATTTCTTCCAGTTTATCCCGGCTTTTTGGAATCTCTTCCAGCGTAACGGGTTTTCCCATATAGGTACAGAATCTTGCCGGAACCGCACCGGAAAGACACTTTCTCCATTCCTCCAGCTTTTCTTCATCCCCTGCATTTCGGATCACGTTCCGCAGTACAATCGCCCACTCCAGATCACTGGCATGGACAATGGCTTCCACACGCCGCCCTCTTGTTTCAAAAAATTCTGTCGTGACATTCTCAATCACAAAATTCTCCAGACTGATTTCTTTTTTATAATATTCTTTCGAAGGAATCTCCAGAACACGCAGCTGGATCAGGCAGAATTTTTCTTCCGGATCGTCATATTTCTTTTTTGCCTGCTCGATCCAGTATTCTTCCTGCATACACTGGATCAGAAGATCTTCCCATAGTTTCTTTTCTTTCTGTTCTGTATTTTCCTGTGCTTTTGTCTTCTGCTGTTTTTCCTTTACAATCTCGACCAAACGAAGAAGCGCGATTTCCAGATCTGTATTGGAAATCGGTTTCAGAAGATACTCTCTGGATGAAAGTTTCAGCGCCATCTGTGCATAGGCAAAATTTGCATAACTGCTCAGGAAGGCACATTCGATATCCAGTTTTTTATATCGGATCCATTCGAGCAGTTCCAGCCCGTTTCCCTGTGGCATGTCGATGTCACACAAAAGCATTTCGATTGGATATTCTTCCAGCAGTTTTTGCGCCTGGCGGATATTGTTTGCCGTAAAAACCATATCGATTCCGATTTTACTCCAGTTCACAGTCTCTTCCAGCTTATCGACCAGCAGCTTATCATCATCCACGATCAGAATAGTAATTGCCATAAAAAAGCCCCCAATATTTTTTAAGGCCAGCCGGCAGATTCCACTTACATAGAATATTCTGCCAGTTGGCCTGCTTAAAAACTATTATATCCTTTTTATTCTTTTCCGTCAAAGCAATAGGTACACATTTTGCACTTCGGCAGTCCAATGGATTCTACCAGATCATCGAGGCGGTGATACCGGAGGCTGGTAAAGTTCTGACGGCGGCAGATTTCCTGGCACATGGATTCGTAGCGGTCGCTCTTCGGATCTGCATATTCCTCCAGTGTTTTTTCTGCATTTTCTCCTTCTTTTTCGAGGATGATCCGTCTGGTAATCAGATCAAGCTCGGATTTGGAACGGGAAAAGTTCAGGAACTTGCATCCATACAGCAGCGGCGGGCATGCCGGGCGGACATGAACTTCTTTTGCACCGCTCTGATACAGAAACTCAGTCGTCTCCCGAAGCTGTGTACCGCGCACAATGGAATCATCAATCAAAAGCAGCTTTTTCTGATCGATCAGTGCCTGTACCGGAATCAGTTTCATGCGTGCGATCAGGTTTCTCTGCTCCTGATTGGTCGGCATAAAGGAACGCGGCCAGGTCGGAGTGTATTTGATAAACGGTCTTGCAAATGGAATTTTAGACTCATTGGCGTAGCCAATCGCATGGGCGATACCGGAATCCGGCACACCGGCAATGAGATCCGGGTGAACATCACTTCCCGCATCACGTTTTGCAAGCATGGCACCACAGTGATATCGCATCTCCTCGACGTTAATCCCCTCGTACGATGCTGTCGGATAGCCGTAGTAAACCCACAGGAAAGAGCAGATTTTCATCTCCTCCTGCGGCGGAACAAGCATCTCCACGCTCTCCGGTGTGATAAAGTCGATCTCTCCAGGTCCCAGTTCATGATAATCGGTATAGCCAAGATTCAGGTAAGCAAAATTTTCAAAGGAGGCACAGTAAGCGCCCTCTTTTTTACCAATGACAAGTGGCGTACGGCCTTTTTTATCACGGGCGGCGTAAATTCCGTCTTTCGTCATCAAAAGCAGCGTCATGGAGCCATCCACCACATCCTGCAGATGACGAATACCTTCCGTAATCGTTTTTTCGCTGCAGATCAGAGATGCTGCCAGCTCTGTGGCATTGATCTGTCCGGTGCTCATTTCCTGGAAATGCGTCCGTCCGTTTCCATAAACATTCTCCAGGAGCTTGTCCATGTTGTTAATCTTTCCAACGGTTGTAATCGCAAAGCTTCCAAGATGTGACTGGATCAGGAGCGGCTGCGGTTCATAGTCGGAAATGCATCCGATACCAAGATGGCCTTCCATCTCTGCTACATCGCGCTCAAATTTTGTACGAAACGGGGAATTTTCTATATTGTGGATTGCACGGCTGAAACCATTTGCTCCATAGGTCGCCATTCCTCCTCGTCTTGTACCGAGATGAGAATGATAATCTACTCCATAAAACAGTTCCAGCGTACAGTCTTCTCTTGATGCAACTCCAAAAAAGCCTCCCATTTGTCGTTTACCTCTCTTTTGTATTTTTTCTCCCTTGTGATGCGAAACGTATCGGTAATTCGGGCCATGGTCCTTTTACACCGTTTCGATTTGCACATACTTTCTTTTCTGTTATAGTGTAACACGATTTTTCCCGGATTGTAAAGTTTTTCTAATAAATTAGCTCACGAAAATAACTCACGTTAATAAATCATTTTCTGGCTGTTTTCACAAATTTTCCCGGATATGGTCGATAAACTTCGTTGCGGCAAGGCTGAATGGCTGTTCTCTTTTCCAGGTAAAAACACTGCGGCAGATGATCGGCGGATCTAAGAATCGTCCGACAATCTCGTCTTCCTTCCATAGTTCGGAGACTCCCTGCACCGTAATGAGATACCCGAGTCCCTTCCGAACCATTTTTGCTCCATTCGTCGGCATATTACAGGTAAATCGAACATTCAGCTTCTGATAATATGCTCCGAACCAGTTGGTAATCTCATTTTGCACATCCTGTCTTCTTGGCAGGATCAACGGAAGATCTTTTAAATCTTCCGGATGTACGACTTCTTTTTGTGCCAGCGGATCATCCGGGCGCATCAGCACCTGCTGCCGCTCTCCTTCTTTCAGACGCACAAACTCATATTTTCCCACATCAACCGGCTCCAGAAGCAGTGCAACATCCATCAGACCACGATCCATCTGCTCTTTCAATACATCTGCTGTTCCCGTCACCAGATCAAACGTCACGTTCGGATATTTTTGGCTGAAGGTTTCGATCAGATCTGCCAGAACATTCACAGACCTTGTCTCTCCGCATCCGATTGTCACATGTCCGTCGATCAGTGCTTCCTGCTCTGCCAGTTCTTTTTCTGTCTTATCAATCAGCCCGATAATTTCTTCTGCCCTGCGGCGCAGCAGGACCCCCGCATCTGTCAGCCGGATTCTCCTAGTTCCCCGTTCAAACAGGATTACCCCCAGTTCTTCTTCCATCTGGGACAGCTGACGGCTTAGGGTTGGCTGCGTGATATGCAGGACCTCTGCCGCACGGCTGATGTTTTCTTCCCGTGCTACGGCAAGAAAATAGCGAAGTACTCTTGTTTCCATATGTCTCCCTCTCGTTTTATTTGTTTCGTTTTTTATTTCTTTCCTGAAGCATATTTGAAAAAGGCTTTTTGCAAACTGCAGAAATGTTTTTCAAACACGCTTTGCTTTTGGGAAAGAATTTTCTTTCTTCTACTATATCGCTTTTTTTGTTTTCTGAAAAGAAAGTATTGATTCTTTTTTTCAAGTATGATACCTTGAAATTATTGCGTACAGAGGTTCTGCGTTAAACTTAACGAAAATTTTCTGTACCTGCTTGCTATCTGCAGAAATCCGAAATAAGCATATCTTTTCTTTTTTCTGATTTCTTACGATGATTTTTTTATTAGGAGGGTTTTACTATGGTTTCACTTTTGCTGCCTGTCATTTATCTGGCATTCATCAGTCTTGGACTGCCGGATTCCCTGCTTGGCTCTGCGTGGCCGGTCATGTACCAGGAACTTGGAACTTCCGTTTCCGCAGCCGGTATCATTTCCATGATTATCTCTGCCGGAACAATTGTTTCCAGTCTGAACAGTGACCGGCTGAACACACGGTTTGGCACCGGAAAGGTCACCGCTGTCAGTGTTCTGACAACCGCTGTGGCACTGTTTGGTTTTTCCATCAGCCATTCTTTCTGGGCCCTGTGCCTCTGGGGAATTCCCTACGGTCTCGGCGCCGGAAGCGTCGATGCCGCTTTGAATAACTACGTTGCGCTTCATTATAAGGCGCGCCATATGAGCTGGCTGCACTGCATGTGGGGTGTTGGCTGCAGTACCGGCCCTGTTGTGATGAGCTGGGCAATCAGTCACCTGAACTGGAACAAAGGATATCTCATCATTTCCATTTTCCAGATTGTGCTGACATTGGTTTTGTTCTTAAGCCTTCCTCTTTGGCAGAAACCTGCCGGAGCTGCCGAAGAGGATACCTCTGTTCCGGCGGAGCGGAGTTTTTCCAGTCTGATCCGTGTTCCTGGTGTCAAAGAGGTGCTGATCTGCTTTTTCTGTTATTGTGCAGTGGAATCTACTGCTGGCATGTGGGCTGCAAGTTACTGTACGCTGTTCCGCGGTATTGATGCACAGCGTGCCGCAAGCTGGGCCAGCCTGTTTTACATTGGTATTACCATCGGACGTTTTATCTGCGGTTTCGTTACCATGAAGCTGAACGATCAGAATATGATTCGTCTGGGACAGTTTTTCATCGCCGTTGGTGCGGTTCTGATGCTGCTGCCGTTTGGCGATTCCCTTCTTTTTATCGGCCTGATCCTGATCGGACTTGGCTGTGCGCCGATTTATCCTTCCATCATTCACGAGACACCGGCAAACTTCGGTGCCGACTTAAGCCAGGGAATCATCGGCATCCAGATGGCCTTTGCTTACGTCGGAACCTGCCTGATGCCGCCGGTTTTCGGTGTTCTCGGCCAGCATATTTCCTTCGGACTGTATCCGGTATTCCTGATGGCCATTTTGATTCTGATGGTTGTAATGGCAGAGCGGATGCACCGCGTAACGGCGGAAAAGAGAAATTCTTATAAAGCCAACTATTAATCCAATTATTCTGCAGCAGAATGGTCCCCTTGGATCAAACTCTGGTATACTGCGTACAAAAAAGTACATCTGATCAGGTTACTCCCTGATCAGATGTACTTTTTGTAAATTTCGGAAATTTTTTCAAGCACGCTCCGCTTCAAACTCTTTCACCAAATCCTCCAGCAGGTTTCTGATCTGCAGGTGCTGCAGACATACTTTCTCACATTTTCCGCATTTCACGCAGTCTGATGCCTTTCTGCCCGGTGCAGTATATACAAGATTGTGATAAGAAATACTGATACATCACGCCAATTTTCCTGTTTCATTCCTCAATCATGCCAAAGACATCTTCAATCTCGCCCATATACAGATAATGGAGATCGCCATCTTTATATAAAGTATCGCGCGTAAATTCCGGCAGATCTTCTTTCTCCATTCTGACCGCATAGATTTTTTTGCAGACAAAGGTCAGCTCTGCCTCTTCAAATCCAACCGCATTTCCCAGCATCTTCGGTGTCAGACTGGTCAGACTGATCTTATCCGGCACATCATTTCCCGATTTTGATCCCAGGATTCCAAGATCCTTCCGATATTTCTCTGGAAAAAAGCAGACCGTAAACTCGTCTTCCTTCTGCAGAATCTGATGCGTCCGGCGGCTTTCCCGGATAAATACGGTAATGATCTGCTTTCCTTTCTTTGGCGGTCCCCAGATCGTCCCCATCGTACCCCATCCGATCGTCATCGTATTATACTCCCTTGGCGTACCCGCAGTACACAAACCCCAGCGGTCATCAAAAATAGAAAACACATCATACTTTGCGGTTTTAAAATTCTCCATCGTAATGTTCATACTACATTCCCCTTTCGCTGATTTGCTTTGTTATCCTTAGCATACCGTACGGTAGTAACTACCGGGCAAGAACTTTTTTTCGAAGCCTTGAATTTTTATAAAAACAGGGAATTTTTTTATTTTAGAAATAAGAATTGTATGTTATACTAATGAACGTTGCCACTCCCAGACAGGCAGAGAAGGGAGGGTTGACAGTGCAAGAACTATTCATTTCATTTTTTCTTTCCGTTATGGCAAGTATAGTAGCCTACTATATCTGCAAATGGCTGGACGGTAAGAAATAACTGGCAGCCAGCCTAAGGTTTAAGCCGCCTTGCCCAAAAGGCACAGAAAGCCCCACGAGTTGCAGCTCGTGGGGCTTTTGTTGACTTTGCAAGCCATTCATTTCATTGCCTATCGGCATTATAGCATATGAAAATTTAAAATGCAATATTCTTAAGTTTTAAAAATAAGATTTCTTTTTCATCTATTTTTCCACAACGCAAAAACCGGAATGCTTACACATTCCGGTTTCCAGTAGAGCGCGAGACGGGATTCGAACCCGCGACCCCAACCTTGGCAAGGTTGTACTCCACCCCTGAGCCACTCGCGCATTTTTCATTTTTTATCTTGTTAAGTGCTCGCTGCACCTTACAAATGATACTATACAGGAACTTCCCTCATTTGTCAACACTTATTTTCAATTTTTTTCAAAAAAATCAAAAAACATCTACGATTCACCCAATTTTCGCCCTTCTGGCGGATCCAGCCGCTTTACCACCGTCCCCACCGTCAGACCTCGCGTGGCTTCGTACCTGCATCGCAGGTACGAAGCCGCACGAGGTCGTCCGAGGTCGTCCGTCCTTTCTCCCCTAAGCCTTCAGAATCGCGCTCAGCACATACTGATTATTTGAGAAGTTTTTCTGCGAAATATCCCCGAGTCTGATCAGGTCAACATCCAGCCACAGCTCCTCTGCTGCCACCATCATATTTGCAAACATAATCCCGAAATTCACCTCATCCCACTTCCGAAGCTTCTCCACACTGTGCTTCTTCGAGAAAATATGAATTCTGTTATCATACACCACAAATCTCCACGGCTGGCTGTTCATACTGGATGGCGACAGTCTCGCCGCTTCCAGCATCTGCGTCATCCACTGCCGCGGCACCTCTTTGAACACACAAAGATCCTCCAGCGGCAGTCTCTTTGCTTCACTTTGCCGTCTCGTATGCGAACCATGACTCTTACCAAAAGCGACGATCCCCACCAGCCGCTTTCCGTTCTTCTCAAGCTCCGCCTTTTTCACACGATTACTTCCGATAAAGCAGGTTCCCAGTCCGATACTGCACAGATACAGCACCATCTGTTCCATAATATAACCCACGTTCATCAGATATCGTTCTGACTCCTCCGAATAAAAAGCCATATAATACGGCGCCTTCACACTGAACATACTGAGCATTCTCTCCTGCCCTTTTCTGTTGTCCAGAATCGCCATATCCACACCGATGCCCGAAAACAGTGCCGGCATCTCCTTATAATGCTCCCAAATCTTATCCAAAGTCTGCGGCGGAAGCGTATCAAAACAATAATTCCTTACTGATTTTCTAACAAAAATAGCCTCATATAAATTCATACTCTCACCCTTACTTCATCTGCTATCCGTCTGTTTTTGTTACAGTTCACTGCTGAATGAACAGTAATATTTCTTTCATAGCCGGCCGCGGCCCGCTCCCCATTTTTACAGGAGCAAAGCCGCATTCCGAAAAATTTACGTTTAATCTTCCGCATTCGACAGAAATACGGAAATTCTCCCTCTTAATCGCAAATATTTTTCAATTTCCAGCTCATCCATTTTTACTCTGTAATAATATTGTAACATATCCAAAAACTTTTTCAAGGGAAAAACGCGCCAAATTTTGTATATTTTTCACACATATTTCCCATCAAATTTATGCAACTTTAAAACCTGTGCTTACGCTTCCGCGGTCAGCTTCTCCAGCTCCTCCACATAAGAAGCAAACACATCCAGCGCCTCTTCCACCGGCTCCGGCTTCGTCATATCGACGCCGCAGATCTTCAAAAGGTCGATCGGATCCATCGAGCAGCCGCCGCTTAAGAACTGTTTGTACTTCTCCACAATACCCGGCTCCCCTGCCAGGATCTTGCTGCTGATCGCAATCGCCGCCGAAAATCCCGTTGCATACTGATATACATAGAACGGTGTATAAAAATGCGGAATTCTCGCCCATTCCAGCGCGATCTGCGGATCCGAAATCATATCCGGTCCGAAATACTCCTTGTTGATCGACAGATACAGCTCCGAAATACCGTCCGCCGTCAGCGTGCCTTCCTCTGCCATCTTCTCATGAATCCGCTTCTCAAACTCCGCAAACATCGTCTGGCGGAACACCGTTCCCTTAAACTGATCCAGGAAATAATTCAGCAGGAAAATCTTCTCCTCTTTTTCTTTCGCATGCTTCAGCAGATAGCGGATCAGCAGTGCCTCGTTGCAGGTTGATGCCACCTCAGCGACAAAGAGGCGGTACTCCGCATACGTAAACGGCTGTGTATGGTTCGAATACCAGGAATGCAGCGAATGGCCCATCTCATGCGCCAGTGTGAAGACCGAATCGATATTTCCGTTAAAGCTCATCAGCACATACGGATGGGAATCGTAAGAACCCCAGGAGTAAGCACCGCTCTTTTTTCCTTCGTTCTCATAAACATCCACCCAGCGCTCCGAAAAGCCCTTGTCCAGCAGTGCCACATAATCATCCCCGAGCACGGCAAGCGCTTTCTTCACGATCTCGATCGCCTGCTCATACGTATATTTCTGCTCGTACTCTTTCGTCAGAGAAACGTAAACATCATACATATGAAGTTCATCCACACCGAGCAGCTTTTTACGCAGTGCCACGTAGCGGTACATCGCCGGCATTTTTGCATGGATCGCCTCGAGCAGCTTGTCGTAAACCGAAACCGGGATATTTCCGCCATCCAGCGATGCAGCCAGTGCAGATGGATATTTTCTTACATCTGCAAAGAATGCGGCCTGTTTCAGATTGGCACCGAACGTTGCGGCGAGCATGTTTTTGTGTTTTTCATACTCCGCATAATACTTCTCAAACGCTTCTTTTCTGACCCGGCGGTCCTTCGACTGTAAAAATCCGACGAAGGTGCCGTGGCTCAGTGGAACCTGATTTTCCTCTTCATCCGTGACCGGCTGGAATTTGAGGTCTGCGTTCGAAAATGCCGAGAAAATCTGATCCGGGCTGGATGCCATCTCTCCGGCTTTTGCAAGAACCGCCTCCATCTCCGGCGAGAGAATGTGCTCTTTCTTGCGGAAATTTTCTTTTAATATGCGATCGTACAGACGGAGCGGCTCATATGCTTTTTCAAATTCTGTAACCGTCTCCTCGTCAAGCTCCAGGATCTCCGGCTCTACGAAAGAAGAGGCATCCGCAAGAACAGCCATCATGCTGTCCATCTTTCCGGCATAGCCCTGATACTTCTGATTTCCCATATCCTGGTGATATTTCTGGCTTGCATAGACATACAGGCTGGAAAAGACGCGGCTGATGTCATCCAGACCGGAAAGAACGTCATACAGCGCTTCTGCACTCTCTTTCATTGTTCCCTGTTTTGCGCGGAACGCTTCTATTTTCTTCGCAAGCTCCTGCTCTGTTTTCTCAAATTCTTCATCACTACCAAACAAACTCGAAAGATCCCAGCAGTACGCCGGATCCATCTCTTCTCTTTTTTTCAGTTTAATTTCTGCCATATTTCTCCCTTCATCCATCTTTTTAGACGGAACTATTTCTGCGGTTTTTCTTCTAATACTAATGTGCCGCACTTACGCTTAGTTTACCACAATTTAACCTCTAAATCTAAAATTTTTTCTTAATTTTCTTGACAAATCCATAAAGCGATTGTATGATTGTACTATCAAATTAATACAGTAGTACAAAAGGAGTGAATGCCATATGCCATGGAATCTTGATTCCTCGCGGCCGATCTATCTGCAGATCATCGAGCGGGTACAGATGGACATCATCACCGGGCGCTATCAGCCGGGCGATAAGCTTCCGTCCGTCCGCGATCTCGCGCAGGAGGCCGCCGTCAACCCGAACACAATGCAGAAAGCGCTTTCCGAACTGGAACGCAGCGGACTGATCTATTCCCAGCGGACCAGCGGACGCTTTATTACCGAAGATAAGGAGTTGATTCATCAGATGAAAAAAGAACTTGCCGCCGCAGAAGTATCTGCTTTTGTTGCCCACATGAAACAGCTCGGCATAACCCCGGAGGAAATCCGGCAGCTACTTGCCGAAACGATTGAGGAGGAAGAAAATCATGAGTGAACTTGTAACGTGTAAAGACCTGACGAAGCGCTTCGGAAACCACACCGCGCTCGATCATCTCAACCTTTCCCTGGATTCCGGGAAAATTATCGGACTGCTGGGGCCCAACGGAAGCGGAAAGACGACGCTCTTAAAGCTGCTGAACGGACTGCTGACCCCGAGTGAGGGTGAAGTCCTCATCGCCGGAAATCATCCCGGTATTGAGACAAAACGGATCGTCTCCTATCTGCCGGATAAAATGTATCTCGGCAGCTGGATGCGCGTCTCGGATCTTTTAACGTATTACAGCGATTTCTTTGAGGACTTTGACATGTCCCGCGCCAATGCCATGCTGGAATCCTTAAAAATCAGCCCGAAGGACCGTTTGAAAACGATGTCGAAGGGAACGAAAGAGAAAGTCCAGCTCATCCTCACGATGAGCCGCCGCGCAAAGCTCTACTGCCTCGACGAGCCGATTGCAGGCGTCGATCCGGCAGCACGCGATTACATTTTATCTACGATTTTAAACAACTACGAACCAGACGCATCCATCCTCATCTCAACACATCTGATTTCCGATGTCGAAAATATTCTCGATGAGGTCATCTTTATCCAGGAGGGCCAGTTAAAACTGCACGCCTCGGTTGAGGATATCCGGATGCAGGAGGGTGAATCGATTGATTCTTATTTCAGGGAGGTATTCAAATGTTAAAAAAATGTCTGAAACATGAGTGGAAAGCATGCTGGAAAAACATGGCGCTGCTGAACGGTGCCGCCATTTTCATGGGCGCTCTCGGAGGCTTCGGATTCCTCTTTTCCCAGATTTCTGAGCTGCCGGATCTGCTGATCGTCCTCTATCTGTTTGCATACGTTTTGATTGTGATCGCCGCATCCGTCATGACACAGGTGCTGATGATCCAGCGCTACTATAAAAATCTTTTTACCGACGAAGGGTATCTGACCAACGTCCTTCCGGTATCGGCAACGGATCATATTCTCTCCAAAATGCTGGTTTTCGGCGCATGGAGCATCTTAAACGCACTTTCCGTTCTCGCTTCCTTCGCTTTTTTGCTTCTGCCGTCCGCAATCCGGTATTTTACCGCAAACACCCTGCTTTTTTACAACAAGACCATGACCTTTTCCGATTTTCTGTCCTATCTCTGGGCACAGATTACCGGTGTTGCCGATGCTGCTTTTTCCCTGATCGGCATCACGAACCACATCGGTATGGCACTGTTTTCCATCGTTGGCTTCTTCGCTTCGCTGTTCTTTGGCATTCTTCTGTTCTATGCCGCCATCAGCATCGGAAGCCTGGTATCCAGCCACAAAATTCTGACGGCTGTCCTCTCTTACATCGGCATGACTACCGTGATCCAGATCTTCGGCGGAATCAGCATCGTCCGTGTTTTCCAGGACTCCACACCGACTGCTGTGGTTACCACATCCTCGGTTTCCACCCTTATCATCACCGTGGTGCTCTGCGTTGTTCTGTTCCTGATCTGCCGCTATATCTTAAGCAGACGGCTGAATCTTTCATAAAAATTGCATTAAAAAACGCCGCCGCGGACGAACCGAATCGTCTGCGGCGGCGTTTTGTATGCATGTTCTGCACTTATGCCAGATGCCAGATATCCTCGTTGTACTGTGCAATGGTACGGTCGGAGGAGAAGAAGCCTGCTTTTGCGATGTTGATCAGGCACTTCTTGTTCCATGCATCTTTGTTCTCGTAGTCTTTGTATACTCTTTCTTTTGTCTTGATGTACTCTTTCAGGTCGAGCAGCGTCATGAACCAGTCTTTGTTCAAGATCTCTTTGTAGAGTCTCTCCAGGCAAACCTTGTCGCCGATAGCAAGAAGCTCATCGCTGACGATGAAATCAACCAGCTTTGCAATCTCCGGATCTTCGTCATAGATGTCTTTTGAGCAGTAAGCAGCATCTGCGTACAGGTCGATGACATCCTGCGGTTTCTTTCCGAAGATGTAGATGTTCTCTTTTCCGACAAGATCGCCAATCTCAAC
Organism: Blautia sp. AF19-13LB; assembly: GCF_003479105.1. NCBI lineage: Bacteria > Bacillati > Bacillota > Clostridia > Lachnospirales > Lachnospiraceae > Blautia > Blautia sp. AF19-13LB. The sequence continues at coordinate 155,063 of NZ_QUGO01000003.1, read as the reverse complement.
GTTTGCACCGTCTTCTGTTCCAAGCGTCAGGGCACCGTTCAGCATGAATTTCATGTTTCCGGTTCCGGAAGCCTCTTTGGATGCCAGGGAGATCTGCTCGGAGATATCTGCTGCCGGGATCACCTTTGCAGCTTTTGATACGTTGTAGTTCTCAAGCATAATCACTTTGAAGTACGGGCTTACCTCAGGATCGTTATCAATCAGCTCCTGCAGGCACAGGATCAGATGGATGATATCTTTTGCGATGATATAAGCCGGTGCAGCCTTTGCACCGAATACCATGGTGATCGGGGTTTTCGGCTTGTTGCCGCTCTTGATATCCATGTATTTGTAAATAGCGTACAGGGCGTTCATCTGCTGGCGTTTGTACTCATGAAGACGTTTTACCTGTACGTCGATGATGGAATTTTCATCCAGCGCGATATTCTGTGTCTCATACAGGAACTGTTTGAGATCCAGTTTGCGGTTGTGTTTGATCTCCTCAAGTTTTGCAAGAACCTTCTTGTTGTCTTTGTATTTAAGCAGTTTTTCCAGCTCGTCGGCATCTTTTTTGAATCCCGGTCCGATCAGGCTCTCAATATACTGTGCCAGTTCACGGTTGCAGTGCAGCAGCCAGCGGCGGAAAGTGATTCCGTTTGTCTTGTTGTTGAATTTCTCCGGATAAATATCATAGAACGGTTTCAGCTCGGAGTTTTTCAGGATCTCGGTGTGCAGTGCTGCAACGCCGTTAACAGAAAATCCGTAGTGGATATCCATGTGTGCCATGTGGACGCGCTGATCCTTGTCGATGATCGCTACTTTCTCATCTTTGTATTTCTTCTTTGCCTGTGCGTCCAGCTCGTGGATAATCGGCATCAGGTGCGGAACAACCTCCTCGAGGTAATCGATCGGCCATTTTTCCAGTGCCTCTGCCAGGATGGTGTGGTTGGTGTAAGCACAGGTCTTGCTTACAACATCGATGGCTTCCTGCATGGTAAAGCCTCTCTCCTGCAGCAGACGGATCAGCTCCGGAATGACCATGGACGGATGGGTATCGTTGATCTGGATCACAACGTGATCATACAGCTTATGCAGATCGTAGCCCTTCTGCTCGCACTCCATCAGGATGAACTGTGCACCGTTGCTGACCATGAAATACTGCTGGTAGATACGAAGCAGCTGTCCGGCACGGTCGCTGTCATCCGGGTAGAGGAACAGTGTCAGGTTTTTCTGGATCTGATGCTTGTCAAAGTTGATGCTGTCTGATGGAACGATGCTCTCATCTACCGTGTCTACATCGAACAGATGCAGACGGTTACAGCCATTGTTGTAACCCGGTACGTCGATATCATACAGCGTAGAATGCATCGTGAAGTTTTTATACGGAACTGCAAAGGATACCGGCTGTCTGACGAGCCAGCTCTCATTTGTGATCCATGGATTTTTCACTTCTTTCTGTTTGTGGTCGACCAGAAGCTGGCGGAACAGACCGAAGTGATAATTAAGGCCGATACCGTCTCCCGGCAATCCAAGTGTTGCGATGGAATCAAGGAAGCATGCTGCCAGACGGCCAAGGCCTCCGTTTCCAAGGGACGGCTCCATCTCCATCTCCTCGATCTCCGTCAGTTCTCTTCCGTGAGTAGCGAGTGCTTTTTCTACTTCCTCGTACATACCAAGGTTGATCAGGTTGTTGGACAGCAGTTTTCCGATCAGAAACTCTGCTGAAATATAATACAGCTTCTTATTTCCGGTGTTTCTTTTACGACCTGCCATCTCCTGTTTGGTGATAACCATCAGGGCTTCAAAGATTTCGCTCTTTGTGCAGTTGTCCAGATCTCTTCCAAAACGCTCTTTTAAGATTGCCTGAATTCTTTCTTCCATTCTTTTTTCTCCTCGTGTTGCTGTGGAAGATTCCCACAGTGTAATTTGGTTGCGCTGCCGTTCCAGATTTTCTGCGATCGGCAGCTTTCACAGTTCCATTCAAAGCTTTTCCCTGAATGGGACGGTTCACTTCTGAATCACTTTTTTGCGGCAGCGAAACTGCAAGGGTTTTACTGCTGCGCGATCCGCGACTTTGTGGATTCCCTTACGACGAGTTCCCCATCGTATACTTTGCTGCAGGGTTCTTCTTTTCCTGAAATTAAGGAAAACAGCATCTTTGCCGTCTCTGCAGCAAGCTGCTCCACCGGCTGGCGGATCGTTGTGATACTGGGTATATAATACTCTCCCGCATCAATTCCGTCAAATCCTGCAACGGAAATATCATCCGGCACGGTAAGCCCGGCCTCTTTTAAGGCACGGCACGCACCGATTGCCAGCGTATCCGCGGTGGCATACAGCGCGGAAAACTCCGTCTTTTTTTCCAGAATTTCTTTTGTTATCTTGTACCCTGTGGCGAAAGAATACGTGTCGTCCTTCGTCATATGAAATACCAGATCAGGGTCATAAGGTATCCCATGATCCAGTAAAGCCTGGCGGTACGCATTCAGACGGAGGCGTCCGATACTGATGTCGTCCTCGCAGGCGGTAATGATGGCAATGCGCCGGTGCCCGAGACCACAGAGATAATCTACCATCTTATAGCTTTCCCTGTAGTCATCGACCGATACGCTCGCGCACGGTTTTCCTCCGTCTGAAACCGCCCCGATTGTACTGATCACGTACGGAACCGGGATCTGCGCCATTTTCTCATGCGGATGCGTAAAGTTTCCGCCGAGGAAAATGATGCCGCGCAGCCGTTTTTCTTTGACGATCTCGATCGCGGAGTCTACCTCATTTGCCTTTTCCTCTACTCGCTCAATAATGCAGGCGTATTTCTTTTTTCGCACAACCTCTTCAATCACACTGATCATGTTGTTGAAGAACATGTTGTCCATGCCTTTTACCAGAATGGCAATCGCTTTGGCATTCGACCGCTTCAGATTTCTGGCACTGTTGTTCGGTACGTAATTCGATTCGGCAATCACCTTTAAAATCATCTCTTTTGTTTCCGGGTTGATGTCCGGATGATTATTCATCGCTCTCGATACAGTACTCACGCCTACCTTACATTTGCGGGCAATGTCCCTGATTGTTACCTGTTCCATATTCTGCAGGCCTCTCCTTTAAACTCTGTACCTGTTCTGCCGGAATCTCTTCCGGCTTGTTTTCCCGGCCTGTTTTGCTTTCTCTCCGGCGCGTATTTTTATTTTGCAATACGTGCTGTAATCTGTGTCAGCCGGTGAATTCTCTTTGCCATTTCCGGTGTAAACTGTCCCGGAAGCAGGCGCCATTTCCAGTTATTTCCAAGTGTAGACGGATAGTTAATTCTCGCTTCCGTTCCAAGACCTAAAAATTCCTGCATCGGAGTGACAGCCAGATTTGCCACGCTCTCCATTGACATGCGAATGAAATCCCACGGGAGTTCCTCGTCGGTACTCTTTGCATTTCCCATATACTCTTTGGAGAATTCGCGGTCTTCCTCACTCATGACATAATACCATCCAAGAATGGTATCATTGTCGTGTGTTCCGGTGTAGACAACACAGTTTCTCTCGTAATTGTGCGGCAGATAATCACTCTCCTCACGGGAGTCAAAAGCAAACTGCAGCACCTTCATACCCGGATAGCCGGATTCTTTCACCATTTCGATCACGCTCTCGGTAAGATATCCCAGGTCTTCTGCGATGACATCCACATCGCCGAGCTTTTCTTTGACGGTGTTGAACAGATCCATGCCCGGTCCTTTTTCCCAGTGGCCGCGCTCTGCCGTCTGATCACCGAACGGGATGGAATAATATTCATCAAATCCGCGGAAATGGTCGATGCGGACAGTATCGTACAGTTTAAACACGTGAGCCAGACGTAACAGCCACCATGCATAACCTGTGCTCTTATGATAGTCCCATTTGTATAACGGGTTGCCCCAGAGCTGTCCGGTTGCGGAGAACGCATCCGGCGGGCATCCGGCAACTGCTTTTGGCTGGTTGTCCTCATCAAACTGGAACAGAACCGGATTTGCCCAGGTATCGGCACTGTCAAATGCAACATAAATCGGAATATCACCGATGATACGGATACCCTTTTCATTTGCGTATGCCTTCAGTGCTTTCCACTGTTTCAGGAACATAAACTGCTGGAATTTGTAAAATGCAATCTCCTCGGCAAGTTCTTCCCGTTTCTGATTCAGTGCTGCTTCTTCTCTGTCCTTTAATTCTGCCGGCCACTCACTCCAGCTGATTCCGCCGAGTGCATCCTTAATCGCCATATACAGCGCATAATCTTCCAGCCAGTAACCATTTTCCGATACAAATGCATCATATACGTCATCTGCCGCAAATCTTTCAAATGCTTTTCTGAGTACTTTGAAACGGGACAGATAAATCTTTTCGTAATCAATATACTCTGCATTGTCGCCGAAATCGCACGCATCACACTCTTCTTCTGTCAGAAGTCCCTCTTTTACCAGGGTCTCCAGATCAATAAAATATGGATTTCCTGCAAAAGTAGAGAACGACTGGTACGGCGAATCTCCATATCCCGTCGGTCCAAGTGGAAGAATCTGCCAGTAGCTCTGGCCGGCCTCCTCCAGGCGATCCACAAATTCATACGCTTCTTTCGAAAAACATCCGATACCATATCGGGACGGCAGCGAAGCTACCGGAAGTAAAATACCACTTGCTCTCATTTTTAAACCCTTTCTCCTTGTCGTTTTTTCTATCCATCCGACCCCACAAATACATAATTCCTGTTCACGGATACGCAGCAAATTGTAACTTATACAGCCCTTCTAACCAGCTCATTTTGTTTCGTAAAAACAGGGCTGTCGGTATCTCGTCTGCATTTCCGGAAACGGTGTCGGTAACGTTTCCGGAACTCGTTATATTTACAATACCATACTCTGCATCAAAAAACAACCCCCAACCCCCTTATCATATTTACCAAATATTGAATACTCTGTTTATTCAAAACAACGAATTTGCATTTTTGTAACGATGCAAAGCCATACATAAAAAGACAGCATGCGGGGACGGAACCGCTTTGGTCACTTAAAAATCATGAATTTTTCAAGCCTCCCATATAGGTTCTGTCCCCGCATGCTGTCTTTTGCGGTATCTGTTTTTCACTTAAAACTCCAGAATTATCTTTGTTCCAGTTCCAAGTGTACTCTCAATTTTAATCTTCGCATCATGAAGAATCGCTCCATGCTTCACAATGGAAAGTCCAAGTCCCGTACCTCCCGTTTCACGGGAATGACTCTTATCTACACGATAGAACCGTTCAAAGATCCGCTCCTGATCTTCCTTTGCAATTCCGATTCCGGTATCTGCCACAGATACCACTGCCCGTCCGTTTCTTCCGCGGGAAACCGTCACTTCGACCTCACCGTCCCTGCGGTTGTACTTGATCGCATTGTCGCAGAGATTGTAGATCATCTCATAAAGAACCTGCCGTGCACCTTTGATCCGGCAGCTCTCTCCTCTCAGTGTCATCTTCACCTGCTGCTCCTTTGCCCGTATGGAAAGATGTCCCTCGACATCACGGCAGATCTGCATCAGATCCACTTCCTCCATCGGGATCGACTGGTCGTTCTCGTCCAGTCTGGACAGCTTGATAATATCCTCGACAAGAGAGCTTAACCTGCTCGCCTCACTGTGGATTCTTCCCGCAAATTTTGGAATATCCTCCGGTTTCACCATGTTATTTTCTATGATCTCCGCATATCCGGAAATTGACATCAGTGGTGTTTTCAGCTCATGTGACACATTGGCAGAAAACTCACGGCGCATCACCTCCGCTTTCTGTTTTTCTGTCACATCCAGCACCAGGATGACCGCACCGGATACAACATTGTCCACACGCACCGGATTAGCAAGAAGCTGATAGACTCTTCCGTTTAATTCCAGCATCCGCTCCTCGGAACTGCCCTCCAGAGCATGATCCAGCGCCTCCTTCAGCTGCTCATTGCGGCTGACTGTCACAATATTGTGATTGATGCACTCCTCTGCCGTCACATCAAACAAATTCTGTGCCGAGCGGTTGATGGAGAGTACAACCGACTGGTTTGTCACGATCAGACCATCCTTCATATATTCCGTGATGGCAAGATACTCCTCCTGATTATGGCGGAGCTCCTCCATCTGCTGCTGAATCTGCTTCTGCTGCTGATGAATTCTGCCAAGCAGCGGACTCAATTCCTCATACGCTTTGTTGTCCAGCGGATGATTCAGATCAATCTCATTGATCGGCTTTACAAGCGCCTTTGTCATATGACTGACCATCATCAGCTCTACGACAAGAACTGCCGCAATCAGCACAGCCACAAGCCATATATTCCGCAGCATCACACCGAACACACTGTCTGTTGTCAGGGAAACACGGATGATTTTTCCATTGTCCAGGCGCAATGCCGTATAATATGTTTTGCTCCGCAGGGTCTCGGAATAACGGGAAATATTGCTTTCCCCGGTCTTTTCCGCCTCAATCACCTCCGGCCGCCCAGAATGGTTTCCCATCATCTTCGCATCCTCGACCGAATCAAACAGAACGGTTCCGTCCGTGTCAATCAGGGTAACCCGGCTTGCCGTAATCTTGCCGGCCGGTTTATCCAGACTGTCATCACCCATCTTGTCCAGAAAATACCTGTAATACTCACATTCATTTCTCACCGAAACACGAAGCTGCTCCGCCGTATTGTTGTACATTGCCCAGCTCATGGTGAAAAAAGTCAGGATAATCGCAGCGATAATCAACGCTCCCGCATGTTGAAAGACTTTTTTACGCATCTTACTTTCTCAGCCTCCTATCCGGTATCCCACGCCGCGGACCGTCTCGATCAGCTCGCCGCATTCGCCCAGCTTCTGGCGGAGTGTACGCACATGAACGTCTACCGTACGGGTTTCTCCGTCAAAATCATAGCCCCAGACATGGCCGAGCAGACGGTCTCTCGTAAGGACAATTCCTTTATTTTCCATTAAAAATTTCAGCAGTTCAAACTCTTTTAAGGTCAGAGTAACCTTCTCCCCTTTGGCCAGAACCTGATGCTGCTTTACCTGGATCTGCAGATCCCCGGTCTCCAGCACATCGTTTTCCTTCTCTTCTTTTCCGGCACGGCGCAGCACGGCACGTACCCTTGCGATAAATTCCATCATGCCGAACGGCTTGGTAATATAGTCATCGGCTCCGCAGTCCAGGCCCATGACCTTATCATACTCAGCGCCCTTTGCCGTTACCATAATGACCGGAATTTCTTTTGTTACTTCCGATGCCTTGAGGCGTGAAAGAATTTCAAGACCATCCTCTCCCGGAAGCATGATATCCAGGAGAATCAGATCCGGAAGCTGTTCTGCAATAGCTGCATTCAGCTCTTTTCCGCTTTCCAGGCCTCTTGCGGTAAAACCGCTCGATTCCAGTGTGTATACGATCAGTTCCCGTATATTTCTTTCATCTTCCACGCAGTAGATCATCTGTTATTCCCCTTTATGGTGACCGTTAATGGAGTACACAACCCATTCCGCAATGTTTGTTGCATGGTCACCGATTCTTTCATAATATTTTGCAATCATCAGATAGTCCAGAGACTGGACATCTGTGGTAATTCCCTTTCGCATACCCTGCAGAATTTCATCCTTGACCTCATCAAAAAGATCATCCACGATATCATCGAAATCGATAACCTCCCGTGCAAGCTTCAGATCCTGCTTAACGTATGCATCGATGCATTTTGTTACCATAGAAGCTGTTGCTTTCGCCATATCCTTCAGACGGATGCTTGCATCCGGCACACCAAGACTCGTTACTTTTACGATATCCGCAATATCCGCTGCCTGGTCTCCGATCCGCTCCATATCGGTAATCATTTTTAATGCCGCAGATACCTGGCGCAGATCACGTGCTACCGGCTGCTGCTGTAAAATGATGCGGAAGCAGAGATCCTCGATCTCCCGTTCTTTCGCATCGACAACCTGGTCTTTTTTGATAATCTCTTCTGCCGCTCTCTGGTTTCCCTCCAGCAGAACCTCATATGTCCGTCCGATTGCCTGCTCGCAGAGTGCGCCAAGCTCAATCAGCTCCGTGTGCAGAATTTCCATCTGCTGCTCAAATCTTTCCCTCATATCAGCCAAACCTCCCTGTAATGTAATCCTCTGTCCGTTTATCCTTCGGCATGGAGAAGATCTGTTCGGTCTCTCCGTATTCTACTACCTCGCCTAACAGGAAAAATGCGGTTTTGTCGGAAATTCTGGCTGCCTGCTGCATATTGTGTGTTACCATGACAATAGTATAATCTTTTTTCAGTTCTACCGCAAGATCTTCGATTTTGGAAGTAGAAATCGGATCCAGTGCTGAGGTTGGTTCGTCCATCAGAAGAACCTCCGGCTGTACAGCAAGGGCACGCGCAATGCAAAGACGCTGCTGCTGTCCGCCGGACATGCCAAGTGCGCTTTTCTTCAAACGATCTTTCACCTCATCCCAGATTGCTGCCTGTCGAAGAGACTGTTCCACAATGTCATCCAGCTTCGCTTTGGAACGGACACCATGAGTTCTCGGTCCGTAGGCGATGTTGTCGTAAATGCTCATCGGGAATGGATTTGGCTTCTGAAATACCATACCGACCCGTTTGCGGAGTCCGTTGACATCCATTTTCCCGCCGTAGATGTTTTCTCCGTCCAGCAACATTTCACCGGTGATCCGGCAGCCCGGAACGAGATCATTCATTCTGTTGATGGATTTTAACAGGGTCGATTTACCACAGCCGGAAGGTCCGATAAAAGCCGTCACCTCATTGGCATCAATGCTCAGATTGATATTTTTTAAGGCATGAAAGTCTCCGTAATAAAGATCCATATTGGATACATCTATTTTACTCATGTTTTTTCCTCGTCTCTCTTTTATTTCTTTACAATTTTCTTCGCAATCATTCCGGAACAGCCATTGATCAGAAGGACGATCAGCATCAGGATGACGCCGGTTGCATACATCTGATTCATATAGAGGCCTTCACTGGAAAGTGCATACATATGAACGGCAAGGGTACGGCCGGAATCCATAAGGCCTGCCACCTTTGCAATCGTTCCTGCTGTGAAAAGAAGTGCTGCCGTCTCTCCTACGACACGGCCTGTCGCAAGAATGACACCGGAAAGAATGCCGGGTACGGCAGATGGAAGAACAATTTTAAAAATCGTACGAAGCTTTCCGGCTCCCAATCCAAAGCTTGCTTCCCGATAAGAATCCGGAACCGATTTTAAGGCTTCTTCTGCTGTTCGCATAATCAGCGGAAGAATCATGATGGCAAGGGTACAGGCACCGGACATCATCGAGTATCCCATTTTCAGGGTTTTCGTAAAAAACAGCATACCAAACAAACCGTAAACGATCGACGGAATACCGGAAAGGGTCTCTGCCGTAATCCGGATCAGGCCAACCAGTTTTCCGCGTTTATTGGCATATTCAACCAGATAAATCGCCGAGAAAATGCCGAGGGGCGCAGCAAGCAGCAGGGAAAGTACTGTCATCGTAACAGTGTTGATGATCGCCGGAAGCATCGTAACATTCTCTGTATTATAGGTCCAGGCAAACTGCTCCAGTGTCAGGTTTTTCACGCCACGAATCAGAATGAATCCAACCAGGAAAACCAGAACGGCAAGTGCAAGAATAGCTGCTCCCCAGGTAATTCCGGTCAGCACGGAGGAAAAAACACTTTTGTGATACGTAACCTTTGTTCTTTCTTTTTCTTTTGTATTTATTTTTACAGCTTCCATTGTATTTACAGCTCCATTTCCTTTAATCACCATAATGTACCCTCCGGTTCAGCATAGACACCGATAAATTGATCAGCAGGATAAAGACAAACAGCACAACACCCGTTGCAATCAGCGCTTCCCGGTGAAGTCCGGATGCATATCCCATCTCCAGTACAATATTGGCTGTCATGGTACGAAGGCCTTCTGTGATTCCTTTTGGCATACGAGGTTGGTTTCCGGCAATCATAATCACTGCCATCGTCTCTCCGATGGCGCGTCCGATGCCAAGAACGATGCCGGCCAGGATTCCGGATTTTGCCGCCGGGACAACTGCAAAGAAAACGCTCTGGGAATGCGTTGCACCAAGGCCAAGGCTTGCTTCATAGTAGGATTCCGGAACGCTTGTAATGGCGGATTCTGTTACACCGACCACGGTCGGAAGAATCATAACGGCCAGAAGAATAGATGCCGTCAGCATTGTGTTTCCGTTTTTGCCTGTCAGCTGTGCCATCAACGGGACGATCACAACCAGTCCGAAAAATCCATATACGATAGACGGAATACCGGCCATCAGGTTAATACCTGATTTGCAGATGCCGTAAAACTTTTTCGGACAGTAACGGGAAAGAAACACCGAAGTAAGAATGGCAACCGGCACACCCATCAGGATTGCAAGGCCGGTCACGCAGATACTGCCGACAATCATCGGCAGGATACCGAAAATGTTGTTTCCCGGTTTCCACACGGTACCGGTCAAAAATTTCAGCGGTCCGATTTTAAAAATGGCAGGAACGCCATTCATGAACAGGAAAATGCAGATCAGTGCAACAGCCAGTACGGAGCAGCATGCCGCAATCAGGAATACAAGTTTCATGATCGTTTCTCTTAGTTTCATAAGATAAATCCTTTCCTTTCATTGTTTCGCGGAGCGTGTTTGAAAAAGACTTTCGTTTTTTCTTACGAACTGCTTTTTCAAGCACGTTCCGAAAGACAGCTTCTTTTTCTGAACATTTTCGGATACGGAAGTAAGAGCGATTTTCCATTGTTCGCCCTTACTTCTTTTTCCATTGCTTTATACATTCTTTATTTTACATCTGCCCAGTCGGTTGTGTCGCCAACATAGATGCTCTTTACCTGATCGCTGGTCAGCCCGTCGGTCGGGTTCTCTTTGTTTACAATGACAGCAATACCGTCGGTTGCGATTACGGTTGCGGTAAGCCCTGAGGATTTCTCCTCATCCTTTAAGTCACGGGATGCCATACCGATGTCGCAGAGACCGTCGCTTGCGGAAGTGATACCTGTTGTGGAATCGCTCTGCTGTACTTCGATGTTAGCGTTTGAATTTACTTTTGTATAAGCCTCTTTTAATTTTTCCATCAGTGGTGTTACAGAGGAAGATCCTGCTACCACAACCTTTTCACCGCTGCAGTTTCCTTCGTAGGCTTTGGTATCTTTGATTGCAATATATCCGTCATCTGAAACAACCTGCTGTCCGTCGGTGCTTAAGATGTAGTCCATGAAATCCTGCGCATCTGCGGAAAGACCGTCTTTTGTTACAATGTTGAACGGACGGCTTACTTTATAGGAACCGTTTTCTACGTTCTCTGCGCTTGCCTCTGCTCCGTCGATTTTCAGTGCTTTGACTTCATCATTTAAGGATCCAAGAGAGATATAACCGATTGCGTACTGGTTACCTGCCACTGTGCTCATCATAACGGAAGTATTGTTGGTGATCTGTGCATCAACGGTGGTGTTGTCTACTTTCTCACCTGCATCGTTTTTCTCTTCTACACCGAACAGCTCGATGAATGCACCTCTGGTACCAGAACCATCCTCACGGGAGATCACGCTGATCTGTCCGGAGAAATCTCCGCCTGCTGCGGTGCTGTCACCGTCTGTGCTGCCATCTGTCTCTGCTGCAGAAGCCTCTTTTGTAGTGTCTGCTGTGGAAGAACTGCTGCTGTCGCTGCTTCCACATCCTGCAAACATTCCTGCAGCCATCATTGCGGTTAAGGTGATTGCAATTACTTTTCTCTTCATAATATTCTTTTCTCCTCTTTTCACACGGGATTTTTGTGATTTCTATTTTGTAAAATCGCAATCCCGACGTTTTTTACATTTCGTTTTTACAGGTTTCATCATAACAACGGCGTGTAAAATGCAAAATCTCAGAGATGTTAAGTTTATGTAAAACATGAGTTTTTTCTTTTTTACATTCCATTTTTCCGGTCGTAAACCGCTCCGTCACATCTCTCGCAAGTGGCACATTTTTTCCGCGCAGTGCAATCCTGCCCAAAGGATCTTTTTCTCCGCAGGAAATTCCAACAAGATTTCCCATAGAAAAAAAGGCTCCCCGGAATACTCTTTTTTCAGAGTATTCCGGGGAGCCTTTTTCTAAAGCATATGCAAAAGCGGATATTCGCAATCCTCTTATTCCGTCACCGGCACGTCAAGCTTTTCGGACGCTTCTTTTAACAGGTCAATGATCGGCAGATGCTGCGGGCATACACTCTCACACTGACCGCACTGCACGCAGTCTTCTGCTTTTCCCGATGTTTCCAGCAGCTTTTTATAATAATTTTTCGCGCGGTCTTCTTCTCCATACAGGCGGATGGTATTCAATGCCTTGAATACATCTGGAATCGCGATTCCCATCGGACATCCGTCGCAACAGTAACGACAGGCGGTACATGGAACTGCCGGACTCTTTTTCAGCGCTTCCTGTGCTTTGGCGATCACTGCTTTTTCTTCCTCATTTAACGGTACAAAATTTCGGAAGGTTTTGATATTATCCTCCATCTGTTCCTCGTTTGACATACCGGAGAGCACGGTTGCAACACCCGGGAGAGAAGCCGCAAAGCGGAGTGCCCAGGACGCAATTGATGCATCCGGATGAACGCGTTTCATCTCTGCTTCAATCTCTTTGCCTGCTGATGCAAGGGAACCGCCCTTTACCGGCTCCATAACAAGGAACGGCATATCGTATTTCCGAAGCACCTCATACAGACGTCCGGACTGGATCAGCGGATTGTCCCAGTCAGCATAGTTCATCTGGATCTGGACAATTTCGACCTCCGGATGCTCGGAGAGAATCTTGTCAAGCAGCTCCGGCGTTCCGTGGAAGGAGAAACCAAAGTGTTTGATCAATCCCTCTTCTTTTTTCTTCTTGGCCCAGTTGAAACAGTCGTATTTCACATAGCCTTCATAGTTTGCGCCGTCTTCTACGCTATGCAGCAGGTAATAATCAAAGTAGCCTGCTCCGGTGCGCGCGAGCTGATCGTTGAAAATGCGGTCACGACCTTCGATGCCCTCGTCCATCATCCACTGCGGGAGTTTTGTCGTCAGAGTAAAACTTTCTCTCGGATGACGCTCTACCAGCGCTTTTTTCACGATACTCTCCGATTTTCCGCCGCAGTACATATAGGCGGTGTCAAAATAGTTCATTCCGGAGGCAAGGTACGCATCGACCATTTTACAGATCTGCTCCAGATCCAGTTTTCCGTCCTTCTCCGGAAGGCGCATCATGCCAAATCCTAATTTCGGCATTTTTGTTACATCTACACTCATGATAAAATCCCCTTTCTTTTCCGCGGAAAACCTTCGTTTCCTCAGTATTGTTGAGAAAATTGTAGCATTAAAGTATACTTGAAAGTCAATAGTTTTTTTTATTTTCGTCAAAATTTTTCTTTGACTTTTTCCGTTTCCGGTGGTATTCTGATAAAAAATTATGATTACAAAAGGAGTAGCACTATGATCTGGAAAAACCAGTTTCTTCACCTCACAAATGGCGATGTTTCAGCTGTTTATGGGGATAGTGCGCTCTTTTTTAAGTAAACTTCACTTTTTGAGTTCTTAAAATTCTATAGAAAACGCACATATCTCCCAATCAAAATTTTACTATATTTTGACAAGGAGATTTTTTTATGTCTGAGAAAACTATCAGAAAACAAATACGAACTTTATATCTTATGACCACGGTCGGCTATTTTCAGATTGCGGCGGCTTCGTGGATTGCACTGCTCGCACTCCGCGGATTTTCGCTGTTGCAGATCGGGATGCTCGAAAGTATTTTCCATATCGTGAGCCTCTGCTTTGAACTCCCCTCCGGTATTGTCGCCGATGTCTTCGGGCGGCGGAAAACGCTGATTGCAAGTCAGATAGCCTCCCTGATTTCCGGTACGCTGATGATTTTTTCCACCGGCTTTGCCACAACGGCGCTTGCTCTCGGATGCAGTGCGCTCAGCTATAACCTTGCATCCGGCACACGGGAGGCACTTGCGTATGACAGTCTGAAGCAGAACGGGAACGAAGGATTTTATGCCCGTTTTTCTTCTACTGAAATGATGCTGTACCGTATCACCAATTCCACCGCAACGCTCTGCGCAGGTCTTGCCCTGTGGCTGGGATACCGACGCGCATATGCGATTGATCTCTTCTTCGGGCTGATTGCGCTTGGCGTTTCATTCCACCTTGTGGAAATAAAAACGGACGAAACACCAGTCCATTATCCTGTTGGACAGGAAATCGTTTCGGTTGTACAGGAAAGCTGGCAGTTTCTTGTCTGTGAGAAAAAAGCAAGAAATATTATGCTGGTGAACGCACTCATCGGTGCCGTTTCTACGCTGGTTCTCTTCTTTTTACAGGCGAAGCTGCCACTCACCGGCATGAACAGCGCGCTGCTTGGACCTGCCCTCTTCGTGATGGGACTCGGCGCGGCACTGGGATCGCGGATGACGGCATACTTTCACAAATACCGCTACCGCGCGATTCTGCTGTTTGGCACGATCGGTGTACTTTTCGCCTTTCTTATGAGCTTTACCGGACTGCCGGCCCTTATGGTCTTCGGCGGATTTATCGGATCCTTTTCCGATGATTTTCTTGAAGTCCGGACCGATATTCTGCTCAATGACATGATCCCGTCCAGGCAGCGGGCGACGCTGATGTCGGTGAACTCGTTTGTCTTTTCTATGATTATGATCGTCCTTTCCACCGTATTTGGATGGATCATGTGATCGTCAAAAATTTACTTACATTGAAAAAAACGCTCATCAGTTTTTTGCTGATGAGCGTTTTTTTCAAAAAATGATCAAACACCGCCGCTCCCTGCCAGAGCGCCGTCCGGGGTCTGCGGGGGTGTGCTTCCCCCCTCCACATTCCCCACCACTTTTTCTTTCTTCAACCACTTCCAGACATCGCCATACACGCGGTACTTCTCTTTCTCATTCAGTATTTCATGCCGCATTCCCGGATACAGCTTTCCTCTGACATTGCGGTACCCGATCAGCCGCATATGGTCAATGGATTTTTTAAAGCGCCGCACATTCACATAACACGGATCATCCCCGCCGGACAAAAACAGCACCGGCAGCTTCCGGTTTGTGCAATGCCATCCATGGAATCCATACGTCTCCTTCAGCAGGTCATTCAGCGCAAAAAAAGCATCATCCGAAAACGTAAAGCCACAGAGTGGGTTTTCTTCATACTCCCGCACCACCTCCGGGTCCGAACAGCACCAGGCGAACCGGCTCTTCTCATCCGCAAACCGCGCCGCAAACGATCCAAACGACATCGCCTCCAGAAGATTGCTCCGATGCTCATCCCCGAGCACCGCCGCTTCTGCGTGTCCTACAGCCGCACCCAGCGGCCGCAGATAATTCTTGCTCGGTGAACCACACACAATCAACGCATCCAGCTCCCTATCATGCTCCTTCGCATACGTGCGCACAACCAGGGATCCCATACTGTGTCCCATCAGAATAAACGGCAGATCCGGGTACTCTTTTTTTGCCCATACCGTAACCTGAAACAGATCCTCCACAAGCCCTGCGCCGCCTGCGCCGTACATAAATCCGAGATCCTGCTCCGACTTCACACTCTTTCCGTGCCCGCGGTGATCATGAATCACACACACTACACCGTGTTCCGCCATAAACTCCATAAACGGCAGATACCGCTCCTTGTATTCGCTCATTCCATGGCTGAGCTGCAGAAGCGCCGTCCGCTGTACGCCCTCCTCCGGCTCCACCACAAGCCCGTCAAGCATCAGTCCATCCACCTTCGACTGAATCGTAAAACCTCTTTGCATTGCACCTTCCCCTTTCTTCCAGAACGATGCCGAACTGCCCGAAATTCTAAACCTCCGTGTCCTCCGAAATTTCCGGTGGAACCGCAAACGACAATGTAATCCGATCGTAGCACTCCTCGCACAGATCAAACTCATGCTTTTCCAGGTCCTTCCCGGAAAAGTACCCCCACGTCGTGTCGACCGAGCAGATCCCCTCCAGCAGCATTCCATTCTGTATTTTCATGCTTTTTCCGCAGCAGTTACACACCGCCGCTTCCAGCTCATTTGTGTTTTTGTTGTATTTCCGCATTTTTCTTCCTCCCGTGTATCAAAAAACGTTTCTTTCTTCGTTCCTGACACAAAACAGAAATCAGATTCTCCTGTGTCCTGTCGATTGTAACACATCTTTCCCGCCATTCCTACTGGGAATGAAAGGAAAGTCCTGTGCGTTAAATGCGTATACAATAACAATTTCTCTCTACCTCTTCGGAACCGATTCATCCGTCCGGCTCATCAGCACCGCATCCTCCTTCGGAAGATCGTAGTACCCCTTCCTGAGGCCGTCCTGCACAAAGCCAAGACTCTCATACAGATTCCGCGCCGGCGTATTGCTAAGGCGCACATCCAGATGAATCACGCGCACCTTTCTCTCCTGCATCCGATGGAACAGTTCCTCCATCAGCGCGCGTCCGATTCCGCGCCGTCTCGCCTTTTCTGCCACGCAGACATTCGTAATCTCGCTCTCATCAAACGAAATCAGAATTCCGAGATATCCTAAAATTTCGCCGTCCTCCTCCGCAACGAGAAACAGTGCGTCGTCACGGATCAGAAAGGTAAAAAATCCGGTTTCTGTCCACGGAATCGAAAAATTTGCCTCCTCAATCGGCATCACCTGCTCCAGATCGTCGATCTGCATTTCCCGGATTGTGATCATTCGCTCTTCTCTCCGTTTTTCTGTTTTTTCAGCACATCGGCGTGTTTGATGGATTCCCGCTCCGCTCTTTCACGCTCCGCCTGCGATTTTCTCAGGTATTCCGGCTCATGCTCCTCGGCCGTCTGAATCTTTCCTTCTTTATAATAAACCTCAGCCAGTGCTGCGACTGCGGCCGCTCTCTGGCGGTTCACGTGCGCCGGTGCAAACGAAAACGGAATTGTAAGAAGCTCCTGCAATTTTTCCCGGTAAACCGCAACGCCGTCCCCCAGGAAAATAACCTCATGGTCAAGACAATTCAGGCCCTCAGCCAGTGCCTCAATGCTCATCGTATCCTGTTCCCAGACCGTATCGAGACGATGATCCGTGTAGCAGTAAACTCCGGTATAGACCTGGTTTCTTCTCGCATCCATGATCGGGCAGACAAATTTGTCAGTATCCCAGATATTGTACGCGATTGCCGCCGTCGTTGGAATGGAAATCAGTGGTTTTTCAAGTGCCAGACCAAGTCCCTTGGCTGTTGCAGAACCGATGCGAAGACCGGTAAACGAGCCCGGACCTCCGGCAACTGCAATCGCATCGATCGTCGAAAGATCCAGCTCTGTCATGTTCGAGATTTCATCCAGCATCGGAAGCAGAGTCTGGGAATGTGTTTTTTTATAATTTACGGTGTATTCCGCAAGCAGTGTGTCATTTTCAACAACAGCCACCGAAGCCACCAGGCCGGAGCTGTCCAGTGCAAGTATTTTCATAGTTTTTTATTTCCTTTCCGATATTTCCTTCCTGTGCAACTCATTTTGGCAGTCTGCCGGAAACAGGAATCTTTACGATTTCCTTTTGTTTTTCCACCACATTCAGGATTTTTTTTCTTTTATTCCACCGTAATTTTCCGGTAATCAAACCCTTTTTCGAGGTCTTTTTCTATCGTAATCGAAATCGCACCCTCCGGGATCAGCTCTTCAATCAGTTCTGCCCATTCGATCAGGCAGACACCCTCACCGAAAAAATAATCATCGTATCCGATTTCTTCCATTTCTTCTATATCACCGATCCGGTAAACATCGAAATGATAAAATGGCAGACGTCCTTCAGTATATTCCTGAATAATGGTAAATGTGGGACTGTTGACTGCCTCTGTGATGCCAAGTCCTTTTGCAAAGCCCTGCGTCAGAACGGTTTTTCCAACACCAAGGTCTCCGTTTAATGTATAAATCTGGCCAGGCTTCGCCGCTTTTCCCAGCTTTTCGCCAAGGGCAAGCGTCTCCGACGCAGAATTTGTTTCTATGATCATATGCTTTCTTCTCCTCTTTTTCTGCCTATCATTTTAACACAAACAAAAAGGTAATACAACCGCAGAACGAAACCGCTTTTCCTTGTGCTTTTCCTTGCTTTTTCTATCTGTTTTCGCTATACTATGTATCAGAGTTTCGCGGCCCAAAAACGTCCCACTCCTGTTTTTTCGGCCCGGAAAACGCGGTAAAACACGCTCTGCGCTTTTGTCCGCGTAAATCAAAAAGGAAAGAGATCAAAACTGTTATGCTGACTGTAATGAAATTTGGCGGAAGCTCCGTCGCAGATCTTGCGCACATCCGCAATGTAGCACAGCGCTGCATCGAAAAACAGCAGGCCGGAGGCCAGGTCGTTGTCGTTCTCTCCGCGATGGGAAAAACGACGGACGGACTGATTGCAACCGCAAAACAGATTACGGAAAAACCGTCCCGCCGCGAGATGGATATGCTTCTTGCCACCGGTGAACAGGTTTCCGTTTCCCTGATGGCCATAACCATGATTCAGATGGGCGTCAGTGCTGTTTCTTTAAATGCCTGGCAGGTACCGATGCACACGACCTCCGATTATCAGAACGCGCGCTTCAAACGGATCGACACCGAGCGCATCCGTAAAGAGCTGGATGACAACAAAATTGTCATTGTCACCGGCTTTCAGGGGATCAACAAATACGATGATATCACAACGCTCGGACGCGGCGGCTCCGATACGACTGCGGTTGCCCTCGCTGCAGAGCTGCACGCGGATGTCTGTGAAATCTACACGGATGTAGACGGCGTCTACACCGCAGATCCGCGGATTGTACCGAATGCGCGCAAAATGGAAGAGGTAACTTACGATGAAATGCTGGAGATGGCTTCGCTCGGCGCAAAAGTCCTTCACAGCAGATGCGTGGAAATCGCAAAAAAATACGGCGTGGAACTTCTGGTCTGCTCCAGTCTGAACCGGAATTCCGGAACGATGGTAAGGGAGAAAACCAAAATGGAAAAAATGTTAATCAGCGGCGTGGCTGCCGACAAAAATGTGGCAAAAATCCGTGTTGCAGGCCTTGGCAACGATCCGGAGAGCACGTTCCGCCTCTTAAATTTACTGGATCGGAACAATCTGAACATCGATGTCATGATCCAGTCACTCGGAAAGGACGGCACAAAGTCCGTTTCCTTTACCGTTGCAAAGCCGGATATGCTGCGCACGATCGATGTGCTGAACGACAATAAGGATTCGCTCGGCATCAAAAAGCTGGATTATGATGAGAACGTGGCAAAGATTTCCGTCATCGGAGCCGGTGTCCGCTCCCATTCGGGCGTGGCTGCCAAAATGTTCGGCGCGCTCGCCAATGCAGGAATCAATACCGAGATGATTACCACCTCAGAAATCCGCATCACTGCCCTGATCGACGAAGCATACGCAGATCAGGCAATGCGTGCGATCCATGAGACATTCCTGGAGCGTGTCTGAAAAAGGGGGGACCCCTTTGATACCAGATTGCTGCGTGCTTTGCACTCCAGCAATCATCAAAAACATTCGTAATCCGCCCATTTTTCTTCGAAAAATGGCTGCTTACGTCTTATCAAGAAATCGTTTAAAAATCAGGAGGAAAACAATGATGTCTAACCCAATCGTTACAATTACTATGGAAAACGGCGATGTGATGAAAGCAGAGCTTTACCCGGAAATCGCCCCGAACACCGTAAACAACTTCATCAGTCTGGTAAAAAAAGGCTTCTATGACGGCCTGATCTTCCACCGCGTCATCCCGGGATTCATGATCCAGGGCGGAGATCCTGCAGGCACAGGCGCCGGCGGCCCGGATTACTGCATCAAGGGTGAGTTCTCCCAGAACGGATTTGAGAACAACCTCGCACACACCCCAGGCGTTCTCTCCATGGCACGTACCATGTTCCCGGACAGCGCAGGAAGCCAGTTCTTCATCATGCACAAAGCTGCTCCGCATCTGGACGGCGCATACGCTGCTTTCGGAAAAGTAACAGAAGGCCTGGAAGTCGTAGATAAAATCGCATCTGTCAACACCGACTACAGCGACAAACCGCTGCAGCCGCAGAGAATGGCTACCGTTACCGTTGAGACCTTCGGCGTCGAGTATCCGGAACCGGAGAAATGCTAAGGATGAACGATGAACTGATGTTAGTTGAACCGTCGGAGGAATACTTCGCCGAGCTCGCCGCCTACCGGAACGATTTTCTGGAAAACAGCGATTCCATGGACGGCTGCGGACCGCTTCGCCGGTTTGATGATATGAAGGCGTATCTTGAAGATACCATGCGGTATACCAGAGAGGAGACTCTGCCGGAGGGCATGGTTCTCGCAACACAGTTTCTGTGCATCCGCAAATCAGACAACCGCCTTGTCGGCATGATTCAGGTGCGCCACTACCTGAACGATTTTCTGCGCACCTTTGGCGGCCATATCGGCTACTCCGTCCGCCCGTCGGAACGCAGAAAAGGCTATGCCTCCTGGATGCTGAAAAATGTGCAGCCGTACTGCAAAAGCCTCGGCCTTTCCGAAATTCTGGTCTGCTGCCTGGATACCAACGAGGGAAGCCGCAGAACGATCCTGAAAAATGGCGGCCGGTTCGACGGCACCGCTTATCGTGCCGATGAAAACAAAACACTGGAGCGTTACTGGATCACCCTGTGATTTTTAATCTTCCATTTCGCATAGCTCTGAATAGTTTCACAAATTTTTCTTGACATCCATGTCATTTCACTTTATAATTTGGAACTGCAAGCGAACAATTCTGTTCTTATGCAAAATATATGCCCCTGGTAAAAAACCGACGGACAGGCAGGGGTAGTTGCCGAGCGTGGTTAAGAGCCACATTATTGATTGCGTTAAAAGCGCAAATTTTATGAGTTGATTACTTTATAATCGATGCTCTACGACGAGCACATCATCTTATGAAACGGTCAATAAGAGTACGTGACTATATATTTCTGCATAGGAAAACAGGGAGAAGCCTGGATTTTTGTCCATCCCCTGAAGTTTGCACAATACGATCATGTATAAATTTCGATTTTTAGACAGATGATGCACGTCATCTGTCTTTTTTTCGTGCTTATAGCCAAAGATGAACCCAACACCATTTTCTGAAAAAGGAGAACCAAACAATGTCAAAAGTTATGATCATCGGATGCGGCGGTGTTGCATCCGTAGCCATTCACAAATGCTGCCAGAACAGTGAAGTATTTTCTGAAATTATGATTGCAAGCCGCACCCTTTCCAAGTGCGATGCTTTAAAAGAAAAGCTGGCTCCGACCACAAAAACCATTATCACAACAGCAAAGGTGGATGCCGACTGCACAGAAGAATTAATCGCCTTAATCAAACAGTATCAGCCGGATGCCGTATTAAATCTGGCTCTTCCTTATCAGGATCTTACCATTATGGATGCCTGCCTTGCATGTAAGGTTCCTTACATTGATACTGCAAACTACGAAGCAGAAAACACGGATGATCCGGCATGGCGTGCGATCTACGAAAAGAGATGCGAAGAGCTTGGCTTTTCTGCTTACTTTGATTACTCCTGGCAGTGGGCCTATATGGACCGTTTCAAGGAAGCCGGCATCACCGGTCTTCTCGGAACCGGCTTTGACCCGGGCGTCACCAGCGTTTTTGCAGCCTATGCACAGAAACACTATTTCGACGAAATTCACACGATTGATATTCTGGACTGCAACGGCGGCGATCATGGATATCCGTTTGCAACCAACTTCAATCCGGAAATCAACCTCCGCGAGGTATCCGCTCCCGGTTCTTACTGGGAAAACGGCCACTGGGTGGAAATTCCGCCAATGTCGATCAAACGGGAATATAACTTCGATGAGGTAGGCGAGAAGGATATGTACCTTCTTCACCATGAAGAAATTGAGGCTCTTGCCAAAAACATCCCGGGCGTAAAAAGAATCCGCTTTTTCATGACCTTCGGCCAGAGCTATCTGACCCATATGAAATGTCTGGAAAATGTAGGACTTCTCTCGACCACTCCGATTACCTTCAACGGACAGCAGATCGTACCGATCCAGTTTTTAAAAGAGCTTCTTCCGGATCCTTCCACTCTTGGTCCGCGCACCGTGGGTAAAACCAACATCGGCTGTATTTTTACCGGTATCAAGGACGGAAAAGAAAGAAGCATTTACATTTACAATGTCTGTGACCACCAGGAATGCTACCGGGAAGTAGAGTCTCAGGCGATCTCCTACACCACCGGCGTTCCGGCCATGATCGGAACCATGATGGTCGTGAACGGCCTCTGGAATAAACCGGGTGTCTACACCACAGATGAATTCGATCCGGATCCGTACATGGAAGCACTCAACAAGTGGGGTCTTCCGTGGAAGGTCGTAGAAAATCCTGTTTTAGTAGATTAAGCCTATGTATAAGATAAACGAACTGCCAACTCCCTGTTTTGTCATTGATGAAGGCAAACTGGAAGAAAACTTAAAGCTCCTGCACCAGGTAGAAGAACGCACCGGTGCAAAAATTCTGCTGGCTCAGAAATGCTTTTCCTGCTTTTCGGAATATCCGCTGATTGGAAAATATATCAGCGGAACAACTGCCAGCGGACTCTATGAGGCGCGGCTTGGAAAGGAAGAAATGGGGCTGGAGAATCATGTGTATTCTCCGGCCTACCGCCCGCAGGATATGGAAGAGCTCGCACAGATCTGCGATCACATTATTTTCAATTCAGAAAAGCAGCTCCGAACGTACCTCCCTGTACTTAAGGCTTCCGGAACCGCAAAAGCCGGACTTCGCATCAACCCGGAATGCTCCACGCAGGAAGGCCATGCGATTTATGATCCCTGTGCGCCCGGCTCCCGCATGGGCATCCGCGCCTGCGATTTTACAGACGAACTGGCCGATCTTGTGGATGGTCTTCATTTTCATACCCTCTGTGAACAGAATTCGGATGATCTGGAAACCACGCTGCGCGCCGTGGAAGAAAAATTCGGCAAGTGGCTTTTTAAAATGAACTGGCTTAACATGGGAGGCGGACATCATATCACCCGTGAGGATTACGATATCGAACGCCTGATTTCCTGTATCAACCATATGAAAGAAACGTATGGTCTTCAGATTTACCTGGAGCCCGGGGAAGCAGTTGCCTTAAACGCAGGCTACAATGTCACGGAAGTTCTCGATATTGTTGAAAATAACGGAAAAATTTTAATTCTTGACACTTCCGCCGCCTGCCATATGCCGGATGTGCTTGAGATGCCGTACCGCCCTCCGCTCAAAGGCAGCGGACTGCCCGGAGAAAAGCCTTATACCTACCGCCTTTCCTGCAATACCTGCCTGGCGGGCGACGTAATCGGCGAATATTCCTTCGATTCCCAAATCCGGATCGGTGACAGACTGTATTTTGAAGATATGGCGATTTATTCGATGGTAAAAACCAATACCTTTAACGGAATCCCACTCCCTTCCATCGCGGTGATGGACAAAGCTGGAAACTGCCGAATGATAAAGGAGTTTGGATATGAAGATTTCAAAAACCGATTGTCTTAGAACCCCAAAAGCCGATGGCTTTTACATGCCGGGCGAATTTGAGCCCCACGAAGGCACGCTGATGATCTGGCCGTGGCGTCCCGGTTCCTGGAATTACGGGGCAAAAGCGGCAAGAACGGCATTTGCAGAAATTGCAGAAGCAATTGCCGCTTATGAGCAAGTTTATCTTTTCGTCCGGCCACAGGATAAAGCATCGGCACAGGAACTGCTTTCCTCCGACCGGATTCATCTGATCGAAGCCCCGACAGAGGATGCCTGGGCAAGAGATACCGGCGCTACGTTTGTGGTCAACGATCAGGGCGGGCGAAGAGGCATTCAATGGGAATTCAACGCCTGGGGCGGTCAGTATGACGGTCTGTACTCCCACTTTGAACATGACCGTGAGGTTCCGGAACGAATCTGCAATTTTCTCGGAGATTCCTTCTATAATGCCCGCCCCTTTGTTCTGGAAGGCGGCTCCATCCATGTTGACGGGGAAGGAACCCTGCTTACGACCGAAGAATGTCTGCTGAGTCCGGGGCGCAATCCTTCTCTTACAAGAGCGGAAATTGAAGAAAAGCTGCGTCAGTATCTTTCGGTCGAGAAAATCATCTGGCTGCCTTTTGGTATTTACAACGATGAAACCAACGGCCATATCGATAATATGTGCTGCTTTGTAAAGCCCGGAGAAGTTCTTCTTGCCTGGACAGATGACGAAAACGATCCTCAGTATGCCAGAAGCAGGGCCGCTTTTGATCTTCTCTCCCATAC
This sequence comes from Blautia sp. AF19-13LB, assembly GCF_003479105.1. NCBI lineage: Bacteria > Bacillati > Bacillota > Clostridia > Lachnospirales > Lachnospiraceae > Blautia > Blautia sp. AF19-13LB. The sequence goes on along the minus strand of NZ_QUGO01000003.1, from coordinate 130,807 downwards.
CGTTGACGCGAAGGGCCGAAGCTTTGTGATTCACAAGCTGCCCATTCCAAAGCATCCCATCTGTATTACAGAAGAAGATCTTCTCGGCTATGATTTTGAGGATGGCGAAGATCAGCGGGAAGCCGGGGAACGCCTTGCCGCCAGCTATATCAATTTTTACCTTGCCAATCACTGTGTCCTTCTTCCCCGTTTCGGCGATGAAAACGATACCGTGGCTGCAGAAATTCTCGGAAAATGCTTTCCGGATCGACGGATCCTCCCTGTCGATGCACGCGTCATTCTGACCGGCGGAGGCAACATTCACTGTATTACCCAGCAGATTCCGGCAAAGAAAAGAGGAAACAGATTATGAGAAATATAAAAATTGCCGCACTGCAGTTTTCATGCTGCAGCCAGGTGCAGGAAAATATAGACAAAGCAGAGACCATGGTCCGTGAAGCCGCTTCCAACGGTGCCAATCTCATCCTTCTTCCTGAATTATTTGAAAGACCGTATTTTTGTCAGGAAAAGCGATACGATTATTATGATTATGCCCTGCCTTTGACAGAAAATCCCGCTGTCCGGCGTTTTCAGGCCGTTGCCGGAGAACTTGGGGTCGTGATTCCGGTCAGCTTTTATGAAAGGGATGTTCAGCGCCTGTTTAATTCCATTGCCATGATTGATGCAGACGGATCCATTCTTGGCGTTTACCGCAAGACCCATATCCCGGACGATCATTTTTATCAGGAAAAATTCTATTTCACTCCGGGAGATACGGGATTCAAAGTCTTTGAAACACGTTTTGGAACCGTCGGCGTCGGCATCTGCTGGGATCAGTGGTTTCCGGAAACAGCACGATGTATGGCTGTGCAGGGGGCTGAAATCCTGCTCTATCCTACCGCGATCGGAAGTGAGCCGATCCTGAATGTAGACAGCAGCGGGCACTGGCGGCGCGTCATGCAGGGACATGCTGCCGCAAATCTTGTTCCGGTTGCTGCTGCAAACCGGATTGGTACCGAAACCGTAACGCCCTGTGAAGAAAATGGCGGCCAGTCCTCTTCTCTTACTTTCTACGGTTCTTCCTTTATTGCCGATGCAACCGGTGAGCTTGTGGCATCTGCCGGAAGAGATACCGAGGAAATCCTGTATGCCTTCTTCGATCTGGATGCCCTGCGCGAAGAACGTTTTTCCTGGGGGCTTTTCCGTGACCGGCGGCCGGAAACTTACCGTATCATGACGAAACAGTAAAGCTCTGTCTCTTCCTGTTGTAACTCTTCCTACAGCGGTGCGCTGCATCACATATTCTAACTACAAAGGAGAACCGCTATGCAATATGGAGTTTTATGTCTGCTGCCGCCTGCGGCGATGCTGATTTTTGCATTAAAAACGAAAAAATCTTTCGAAGCTCTGATTTTCGGAACCCTGGTTGCCTATCTCATCATGTACAAAGCGGCTTTTATCGGACCCTGGTGCGATCTGCTGCTTTCGGAGATCAGCAACGCAGATAACCAGTATATTCTTCTTCTCTGCGGACTGTTCGGAGGCTTCATCTTCCTGCTCCGCGAGGCAAAAGGAACACTTGGTTTTTCCAACCTGTTAAGCCGTTTCTGTAAAAATGAACGGATCACCATGATGATGTCGGTATTTCTCGGAATCATTATTTTTGTCGATGATTATCTTAACATCATGACCGTTGGAACCTGTATGAAGGATGTCTGTGATAAACGAAAAGTCCCACGCCAGGCCCTTGCCTATATCATTGACTCAACCGGTGCACCTGTCTGTGCACTGATTCCCTTTTCCACCTGGGTAGTTTTTTATTCCGGTGTTTTTATTCAGGAACCGGACATTCTCAATATGGGCTTTTCCACCGGTATGAGTGTTTACTTAAAAGTGCTTCCTTATATGTTTTATCCGATGACTGCACTTCTGGTTGTGGTTCTGTTTGCCTGCAAACTGATGCCAAAGCTCGGAAAAATGAAAGATGCCTATACCGATCTGGAAAAGAAAGAGCAGACACCGGAGCATCCCAAAATGCACAATGCCCCTTCCGTTGACATTGCCATGGCCGGAATGAGCGTTGATTACCCGCCCGAAAATACCAATCCCGGAAATATACTGGATTTTCTGATCCCCATCGGTATTCTGATCGGTGTGACAGTAGCTACACAGGATATGATGCAGGCGATTATTCTTGCTCTTGCTTCCTGTATGATTCTTTATCTTCCGCGGAAAAAAATGACCTTTACGCGGTACGTGGAACTGTTCTTTGCCGGCTTTGCAGATATTCTTCCGGTTCTCGCCATTCTTCTTGCATCCTTTATGATCAAGACTGCCTGCGGCGAAATGGGACTCTCGGAATACGTCATCAACCTGTGTGTTCCGTATATGAATGCCAAAACACTGGCAGCTATTATTTTTGTTGTCATTGCAGTTCTAACCTTTGTCACCAGCTCTTTCTGGGGAATTGAGGCCGTAGCCGTTTCCATTGTTGTTCCGCTTGCCATCGCCCTTGATGCTAATGTACTTCTGGCGCTTGGCGCTGTCGTATCCGGCGGTGTTTTCGGAAGCCATGCATGCTTCTATTCCGACGCAACGGTTCTTTCCTCCGCGACCTGCGAGATTGACAATATGTCACATGCCGTGTCGCAGTTTCCTTACGTCCTGATCAGTGCTGCTCTCGCCGTAGCAGGATTCTTAATCTGCGGAATTTTTGCTCTTTAAAAAGCACCCTTAAAATAAAAAAAGTCTTCGACGATCGGATTTTTCCAGATTCATCGAAGGCTTTTTTTGTTTTTTTATTCTTTTACACTCAACCGCACCAGCGCACGCTGCAGCTTGGCTTCGGCAATACGGTATTCTTTGTCTGTCAGACCGCCGTTTGCCAGCGCCTGCTCGGCCCTGTGTTTGGCAGCCTCGGCGCGCTCTGCATCAATATCCTCTTCCCACTCCCAGGTTGTTGCCAGGACACGGCAGACCCCGTTCATCATGGAAAGCATTCCGCCGATGCAGGCGGCATTTCTTCTCGTTCCGTCCTCCAGCACAATATGCGCCTCGCCCATACCAAGTGCAGTGCAGTAATTGCAGTGCCCCGGCAGAATTGCCAGGTCGCCGCTGATGGTTCTGCAGACAACGCGCGCTACGTCACCCTCATAGAGAAGTCCGTCCGGCGTGCCGACACGTAAAGGAAATGTACTCATACGTCATTCCTCCTTTACTGATTCAGTGCTTTTGCTTTTTCAAATACCTCGTCGATGGTACCTGCAAACAGGAAGCAGCTCTCCGGAAGATCGTCGCACTCACCATCGAGGATCATGCGGAATCCGCGCAGGGTTTCTTTTAACGGCACGTATTTTCCTTCCATACCGGTAAACTGTTCCGCTACCGAGAAGCTCTGGGACAGGAAACGCTGTACCTTACGGGCACGGCTGACCGTCAGCTTATCCTCTTCGGACAGCTCGTCCATACCCATGATGGCGATAATGTCCTGCAGCTCTTTGTATCTCTGCAGCACCTGCTGTACGGCACGCGCTACCTCATAGTGCTCATGGCCTACGATTTCCGGTGTCAGAATACGGCTGGTAGAATCGAGCGGATCAACGGCCGGATAAATACCCTGGCTGGAAATTTCACGGGAAAGTACCGTCGTGGCATCCAGATGGGTAAATGTCGTTGCCGGAGCCGGGTCGGTCAGGTCATCGGCCGGCACATAAACAGCCTGTACCGATGTGATGGAACCCTTTCTCGTGGACGTAATACGCTCCTGCAGTGCGCCCATCTCGGTTGCCAGCGTCGGCTGGTATCCTACTGCGGACGGCATACGGCCAAGCAGAGCCGAAACCTCGGAACCTGCCTGCGTAAATCGGAAAATATTATCGATGAACAGCAGCACATCCTGATTTTTCACATCACGGAAGTATTCTGCCATGGTAAGGCCGGAAAGTCCGACACGCATACGCGCTCCCGGCGGCTCGTTCATCTGTCCATAGACCAGTGCTGTTTTATCGATAACACCGCTCTCTTTCATCTCGTTGTAAAGGTCATTTCCTTCACGGGTACGCTCTCCGACACCGGTGAAAACGGAAAGTCCGCCGTGCGCCGTTGCCACGTTGTGGATCAGCTCCATGATAAGGACTGTTTTTCCAACGCCGGCACCGCCGAACAGACCGATTTTTCCGCCCTTGGCATACGGGCAGATCAGGTCAACGACCTTGATTCCGGTTTCGAGGATTTCCGTTGCCGGAACCTGTTCCTCATAGGACGGCGGATCGCGGTGGATCGGCCATTTTTCTGCTGTTTCCGGTGCCGGCTTATTGTCTACGGTCTCACCGAGCAGGTTGAACACGCGGCCTAAGCACTCCTCTCCGACCGGAACGGCGATCGGGCCGCCCGTGTCGACTGCTTTCGTTCCGCGGACAAGTCCGTCTGTGGACTTCATGGCAATGCAGCGAACCATGTTGTCGCCCGTCTGCTGCGCCACTTCCACAACCAGCTTCTCGCCGTGGTTGTCTATCTCGATGGCATTCAGAAGTGCCGGCAGCTCTCCTTCCGGAAAACGGATGTCCAGAACAGGACCCGTTACCTGCACAACCTCGCCAATGTGTTTTTCACTCATTTAACGACTTCTCCTCACTTTTCTTGTTTCCACTCTTACACGCCTTCCGCACCGCCGACGATCTCCGTGATCTCCTGCGTAATGCTTGCCTGACGGGCACGGTTGTAATACAGATTGAGCTGTTCAATCATCTCCTCTGCATTTCCCGTTGCCGCCTCCATTGCGGTACGGCGTGCCGCAAGCTCACTTGCCACACTCTCACAGATACCGCCGTAGATCAGGCCGCCTAAGTATTCCGGCACAATCGCTTCGAATACCTCGACACCGTTTGGCTCATACAGGATCAGATTCCGGATTTTTTTCGCTTCCGGATCCTCTCCGTCCTCTTTTGCAATGTCAATCAGAGGCAGGATCGGCACGGAAACCGGCATCTGCGACAGCATCGACACGAATTTCGTATAGCAAAGCTCCACATGTCCGAAGGTCCCTTTCCGGAACTCACGGCACAGTGCGCGCGCGATCTCAAAGCTGTCTGCCACGGAAAGATTTGCGATCTCGGCAAAGCTGTCCGTCAGAATGTCCAGCTTCCGGGATTTTGCATACTCCACTGCCTTTTTGCCGACCGGAACCACACAGATCTCTTTTCCTTTGGCATCTGCCTCAAAGCATCGGAACAGATTCGCGTTGTATCCGCCCGCAAGGCCGCGGTCTCCGGCAACCAGCACGTAGCAGCATTTCTCGTTTTTTGCCTCTTTTGCATAAATGGAATAAAATTCCGTGTTTCCTTTTGCAATATCCTGCAAAGTGCGGTACAGCTCCTGAAAATACGGACGGCAGGTATCAGCCCGCTCCTTCGCTTTTCGCAGCTTGGAGGACGCTACAAGTTCCATCGCCTTGGTAATCTGCATCGTGCTTTCGACACTTTTGATCCGCAGCTTTACGGCTTTCATGTTTGCAGCCATAGGCTCCTCCTTCTTTCCTTATTTTGCAGGTCTTGTATTGATAAAGTTTTCGGTGTACGATTCGAGCGCACTTTTCAGCTTCTCTTCGGTATCTGCCTCGAGTTTTCCGGTTGCGGAAATCTCCTGCATCACGGCAGCACCCTCTGCGTCGGTATCAAGCCAGGTATACAGTCCGTCCTCATAGGCGCGGACATCCTCAGCTGCAACCTTTGACAGAATTCCTTTCGTTACCGCATAAAGAATGGCCACCTGTTTTTCTACCGGAACCGGTGCATTCTGGTTCTGTTTTAATACTTCCACGATACGCACACCCTGCTCCAGACGCGCCTTTGTATCGGCATCCAGATCGGATCCGAACTGTGCAAAACTTGCCAGCTCGCGGTACTGGGAATAGATCAGTTTCAGAGTTCCGGCTACCTTCTTCATCGCCTTAATCTGCGCATTTCCACCGACACGGGATACGGATACGCCAGGGTTTACCGCCGGCATAACGCCCGAGTGGAACAGCTCTGTCTCAAGGAAAATCTGTCCGTCTGTGATGGAGATGACGTTCGTCGGAATATAGGCGGAAATATCGCCTGCCTGGGTCTCAATGATCGGCAGGGCCGTCATGGATCCGCCGCCGTGTTCATCGTCCAGCTTTGCGGCACGCTCCAGAAGTCTGGAATGGAGATAGAAAACATCTCCCGGATAAGCCTCACGTCCCGGTGGACGGCGGATCAGCAGGGAGAGTGCACGGTATGCAACCGCGTGCTTACTTAAGTCATCATAAATAATCAGCACATCTTTTCCCTGATACATAAAGTACTCGCCCATGGCACAACCGGAATACGGTACGATATACTGCAGCGGGCTCGCTTCGGATGCCGTCGCTGCCACGACGATGGTGTACGCCATTGCGCCGTTCTTCTCAAGATTTTCTACTAAGGACGCTACTGTCGAACGTTTCTGTCCGATGGCAACGTAGATACAGATCACATCCTTGCCTTTCTGGTTCAGAATGGTATCGGTTGCGATCGTTGTCTTTCCGGTCTGACGGTCTCCGATGATCAGCTCTCGCTGACCTCTTCCGATCGGAACCATGGAATCGATCGCTTTAATACCGGTCTGCAGCGGCTGATTAACACCTTTTCTCTCACAGATGCCCGGTGCCGGGCTTTCAATCGGACGGTACTCTGCTGCCGTAATCGGGCCTGCGCCGTCGATTGGCTGGCCGAGCGCGTTGACAACGCGTCCGATCATGCCTTCTCCGACCGGAACCGAAACAACTTTTCCCGTTCTTTTTACAAGCTGTCCCTCGCTGATGTTCTCGCCGGAACCGAATAAAACGACAGATACGCTGTTTTCCTCGAGGTTCTGTGCCATTCCATAGCTTCCATCCTCAAATTCCAGCAGCTCGCCTGCCATGCAGTTCGAAAGACCGCTGGCTCTTGCGATTCCGTCTCCGACCATCAGAACGGTGCCTGTCTCATCCTGCCGGATCGCATTTTCATAATATTTGATCTGGCTGCGGATGACCTTGGATATTTCTTCTGGTTTCAGTTGCATGTTTTCCTCCTACACCACTGTATTGCTGATTCTTCTGGAAAGCTCGGCCAAACGTCCCTTTACGGTTCCGTCAAACAGCTTTCCGTCGAGTTCTACGCGGACACCCGCCAGAACGGACGGATCGGTTTTCAGTTCCATCACGACCGTTTTTCCACTCATCGTTTCCAGTTTTTTCTTCAGAAGCTCTTCCTGTTCCTTCGACAGGGATGCTGCGCTCGTCACAACTGCCTCGGCAATGTTGTGGGCTGCGTAGTATCTGCGCTGAAATGCTTCCTGGCATCCGCCGAATTCACGGAGAAGATTTTTTTCACACAGCAGTTTGATAAAATTGACCAAATACGGTTCCGCCTGGCTGCCAAATGCCGCGTCGATCAGCCCGATCCGCTCTTTTCGCGGAATCGAAGGCTCCGATAAAAGGCGCGGATACTCCGGGTTTTCCCGGAACAGAGCTCGGATCTCCTTCATCTCAGAAAGGATTTCCTCTTCGAGATGCTCCTCCTGGGCCAGCTCATACAGGCTCCCACCGTATACTCTGGCAGTTTCTGTCATGATGCTTCACCTACATTCGATATAAATTCATCTATCAGCTTCTCATGGTCTTTTTCATTAATCTCACGTTCAATGACCTTTCCGGCAATATCCATGGCAATGCCGCCGATCTCGCCTTTGACTTCATTGACCGCTTTCTTTTTCTCCTGGGCAATCTCTTTTTCTGCCTTGTTTTTCAGGGCAGCTGCCTGTTCGGAAGCCTCTTTTACGATTTTCTCGCTCTGCAGCGTCGCTGTCTTTCTGGCGCTTTCGAGAATCTCGTTGGCCTTTGCCTTGGCCTCCTGCATATTCTGCTCATATTCCTCTTTGATGGCGTTGGCTTCTTTTTTTGCCGCCTCTGCGTCTGTAATCTCCGCATCGGCTGCCGCACGCCGTTTTTCCAGCATCTCATTGATCGGTTTGAAAAGGAACCGTTTGATCAGATACATCTGGATGAAGAGGTTGCAGATCTGTGCGATAAAAGTCCAGGGGACAATTCCTACCAGTTCCTGAACCTGCATAGTTTCTTTCCTCCTAGCAATCATTTACTCCTTGCAACTATTTCAGGAAGTTCATGAACATTCCCGGTGCTACGAAGATCAGAAGCAGGCCGGTTACGAAACCGTAAATACCTGTGGTCTCTGCGATCGCACAGCCAAGAAGCATCGTACTTGTTACATCACCTTTGCATTCCGGCTGACGTCCGATTGCCTCAAGTGCCTTTGCTACGGCGTTACCTTCACCGATACCAGGTCCGATACCTGCGATCAGGGAGCATCCTGCGCCGATTGCGCATCCTGCGAGAGCGATACCTTTTGCTAAAATCTGAAAATCCATCTTGTTTTCCTCCTGTATTTTCTTTTTGTAAACCTCATTTTTTAATCTCTTTAGCCTTCCTCTGCTGCATTCGCAATGTACATGACAGTCAGCATACAGAAAATAAAGGCCTGCATCACGCCGGAGAACCAGTCAAAATAGACCGACAGAACAGCCGGGACACCGACGTCCAGAATCGGGATCTGTGAAAGGGTTCTTCCGAGCACGCCGGGAAGCAGTCCCAGCAGCTTTCCGCTTGCCAGTGCCAGCGATCCGTAGATCAGGGCATTGATGACAACGCCGGAAAGAATGTTTCCAAAGTGACGGCACGCCATACTGATCGGCGTTGCGAGCTCCGACAAAACGTTAAACGGTGTCATAACCGCAATCGGAGTCGTGAAGCCCTTCAGATATCCGCCAAAACCGTTGGTTTTGATCTTCTGTGTGGTGATCATGATGAAAACCACAACAGCCCAGGCCGCCTCGGTGGAAAGATCCGCTGTCGGACTTCGAAGTCCGATCAGGCTGATCAGGTTCGAGACAACGCTGGTCGCGAAAAGCGCCGACACAAAAGGAATCAGATACCGGAATTTTTCTCCCATGTTGCCGATGACGAATTTATTTGCGGTCTCCACAATCATTTCTGCCACCGCCTGGCGTTTGGAGATGTTCCGTATCTTCAAATCTCTTGTGAGCCAGATGCAAAGTCCGGTAATGAGTGCCATTACAATCCAGCTTACCACCAGCGTTTCGCTGATCTGAATTTTCCCGAACAGCGGGAAATCGATCGGGATCGTAAAAAAGACTTTTGCACCGGAGATATCAACCTCCATTCTCTTTTCTCACCTCCTCTGTATGAGATAAAATAAAAAATTTGAACCTTTTGTCAAAGCGGATCTTCACAATCCGCTTCGCTGCTTGCTCATAACCGAATCGCTGCTTCGCTGTTTCGGTTTCAAAACGCCGTCCCGTCTTTGCGGCTTTCGCCAAAGATCAGGTTCAGCGCTTTATGCTGTTTTTTATGCCCTTCAGCTTGATGGCCGTTCCCGGAATTAAAAGCGGCAGGATTCCTGCGGCAAACTGAAAGCATGGAAGCACAATCGCCAGAATTGCCCAGAGCATCTGCATCAGGTTTCTCTGCGAATAGCTTGCCTGCATCCGCCGTTTTGCTCCCGCCTCGTCTGTCTCGGACACTGCTTTTTGTACTGCCATGCCCATCAGGAAAAAGTTCAGCACCGCAACGGCACCGCCTCCGATTCCCCCGAGGATCACCCGATAGTCAAATGGGATTTTTTCCGGCCAGATCAGGTGCAGGATCAGAAACCCGACCCACATCACAACCACGCCGACAACAGTATAGATGGCAACATTTTTCGTCTCCTTTTTTACGGCCGGCTGGACCTTGTCTCCGAAATTGCTCATATCGCCTTGTTTCCTTTCTAATGGATTTTCCCCTTAAAATCAGTCTGAAATCTTTTCTCTGCCACTTGATCTTCGTCAACTGTGAAAACTTTTTCAGACACGTTCTAAATATGTCGGTTGAAAGACACCCGCTTTTTCTTCTTTTTTCCGTCCGGCTCCGTCTCGATGCGTTTCTGATGCCGCAGAACGCTCTGCCCGAATTTCCAGGCTGTCACGGCACCGCCTCCGATCCCAAAGAAAAAGCCGATCAGATAAATCCATGTTCCAACCGAAAAGCGGTCGCAAAGCCACCAGCAAAGTGCCAGACAAAGAAAAAGAGGCGTCACAAGGGACAGTCCGAATTGTGTCAACATTGTGAGATTGGTAATCATCCCCGTCCACTTCTTCATATCCTGTCCCTTTCTGCCGCCTCTTTTTGTCAGACCCTCGGATCTGTGTCTTGTTTCATTTTTTCCAAAACACACTTTCATTTTTGTAACCGCTTAGTCAGATTGTACCATAAACGTTTTCATAAGACAAATGAATTTGTATATTTTCCAAATTATTTGTTTTTATTTATATTCTTTTCATAATAATTGGAACAATTTTCTCATTTTGTCCCATTGCAAAATTGCAGCGTTCACCTCGCTTCTTATTTTTTGAAAAAAACTGCGGTTTTATTCCACACATACTGCCGTTTTTTCTTTCCAACCGGAAAGCTGATAGCTTACCTCATAGTGTCCCGGCTCCAGCAGGTATCTACCGTTTTCTTCTGATCCGAGCACTTCTGCAACCGCTTCTTTTTCACTTTTGGCAACCATTGGAAGTACGGCCTCTGCGGTACAGTCGAACGGAACATCCATGGTGATGGTCACGTGCTCTTTGTCGGAAAGCTCCCAGCGAATGCTGTACATTCCCGATGCAGAATCATATTTTGCCTCTGCATACCTCAAATCCCAGTTCAGCGTCGGTGCAAACTGTACGGTCCTGACACCCGGATGGGATTCCATCGTGTTGATGCCGGCAACGTGACGGAACATCCATTCCTGGATGGAGCCGTAAGCATAATGGTTCATACTGTTCATGCTGATGCCGGAAATCGTACCGTCCGCAAGAAGGGAATTCCAGCGTTCCCAGACGGTAGTTGCACCAAGCTTAACCTCATAAAGCCAACCCGGAAATTCCTCGTTCAGCAACAGTTCGTAGGCAAGATCATTCATGCCGTTGTCGGTGAGCACATTGTTCAGCAATGGTGTTCCGACAAATCCCGTCTTCAGTTTGTGGTTACTCTGCTCAAACAGCTTCAGAAGCTGCCGTTTTGTCAGCTCTTCGTTCTTTGACAAATGGTATTTCAGCGTCAGCAGCAGCGCCGTCTGTGTTTTGATGCAGCAGCGGCCTGTTGCGCTGTAATATTCTTCCTGTACCACAGCAAACTGCTCCTCGGACAGCTTCTGATACTTCTCCTGCTCCTCGCGGTATCCCAGCACACCGGCCGCTTTTGCCACGATTCCTGCGCTGATCGCATAATACAGGTTTGCAATAAACTCCTCGTCCGTTGCACCCATGACCTGCTCAGCGCCCTGCACCGGATTGTCAAGCGCCAGCCAGTCGCCAAAGTGGAATACATATCTCCAGCCATGGTTGTCCCCATCCACTTTCGTGATGTAGTCCACCCACGATTTCATGCTCACAAACTGATCTTCCAGAATGCTCTTGTCCCCATAAAACAGATATAGATTCCACGGAATGATACACGCCGCATCGCCCCAGACACACGCTGCATCCTCGATGCCGCACGATGGCACCACATGCGGCACCTTTCCGCCGAGCACGCTCTGCTCTTTTGCCATGTCGTACAGGTATTTTGCATAGAATGCATACGTATCTTCGAGATACATCGCCGTCGGCGAGAACACCTGCGCATCACCCGTCCATCCCATGCGCTCATCACGCTGCGGGCAGTCGGTCGGAACATCCACAAAATTGCACTTTAAGCCCCAGCGCACATTGCTGATGAGCTGATTGACCAAATCACTTCCTGTTTTCATCCAGCCTGTCGCTGTGATGTTGCTGTAATAAGAAAGACCCGTGAAATCCTCTTTTTTCAGATCCGGAATGCCTTCGATCTTCACGTAACGGTAGCCGTAGAACGTAAAATGCGGCACAAGATCCATTTCGGTTCCATCGGAAATATAGATGTATTCGGATTTTGCACTCCGCAGATTGTCATTGTAGAAATTGCCGCGCTGCAAAATCTCACCTGTCTGAACATGAATTTTGGTTCCTGCCGGCACGTTGACATGCAGCTTGAAAATTCCCGTAAACTCCTGCCCCATATCGAAGACCAGCTCGCCGGCCGGAGTATGAAGCAGTTCTTTAGGTTCAAACGTCTCATGAATCGTCACCGGAAGGCTCATGCGTTCCGTCAGTTCTCCTTTTGGTGCCTCACAAAAAACCGCCTTCTCCAATGGCAGTTCCGACAGCGTGTCGTCCCGGTGCTCACCGTCGTAAAGATTCGAGAATGCAATTTTACTGCGCCGCACCTGCCACGATTCATCCGTGCCAATCACCTCTTCCGAACCGTCCGCATACGTCAGATGCAGCTCCGCAATCAGCTTCCACTCATTGCCGTAAAATCCCTTGTCCTCAAACGCACTGAATCCAAACCGCGCCTTGTACCAGCCGTTTCCAAGCAGCACACGGAGCATTCCCTGTTTTGAAACCTCCTCTGTCACATCATACGTCTGATACTGTACCCATTCATTGTAATCATTGCTGTACGGCGTCAGGTACTCATCCCCGACACGCTTCTCATCCACATACACCTCATACAGTCCAAGTCCGCAGACATACAGCCTGGCCTTCGCTACCTCTTTTGCCGGAACAATTTCTTTTTCAAAATATGGATGACGGTTCTCCTTACTGTCACAGGAAATCCATTTTCCTGTCCATGCTTCATTCCGTTTTCCGGTCTCAAAAAACTGTACTTCACTCACCGCCGTCTCCCCGGCATCACTGCCCGCTTCCACGTTCCAGTAATACCGCGTTCTCGGCTCCAGATCCAGCTTCACCGGATAGAAAAGACTGCTCGCCTTATCATCCTCTCCGGAATCAAACAGCAGATGCTCCATCGCTGCATCCGATGCTACACGGATTCTCGCATAGCTCTGTTTTTTTCCTTCCGCGTCTTTCACTTTCCAGGAAAAGACCGTTCTCTCCATTCGGAACCCCATTGGATTTTCCAGATGATTCACCTGTGCGTGATAAATTTTCATTTCAATATCCTCCTCCATCTTATTTTTGAAAATTCCCCCATTTTTTCTCATTTTATCATGATCCCTTTCGAGAAAAAAGGTTCTGTTTTGCAGGAAAAAACATCTTTATTTGCACCATTTTCTGCCCACCAGACATCTCCCCGGATTGCCAGAAAGTATGGGACATTTTCCCTTTTTCGGGCTACACCGAAACTAATAAGAGCCTGTGCTTTCCTTTCCCCTCCGCCGCAGTGCGATCCTGCCCGGAGGGCTTTTTACTTTACAGGAAAATTCAACGAAGTTTCCTGCAAAGTAAAAAAATGCCGGATTCTTTGAACCGCCCCAAGAAATCAGATTTTTTAGATCTAACTTTTTAGGACGGTTCATCCGACATTTTTCCGGAATTTTCCGGCTCTATCTTCAGTTTCTATCTTCAGTTCAGCAATTCATCCGCCAGCGTTCTCTTCGGCACATAGTGCACATCATTTTCATCCCGGTAATAATTCGTATTCCCATCCTCCGGCACATCTACCAGATGAATCTCCTCCGCCGGTTTTCCAAACGCCACAATCAAAAGCGGCCGGATCTCCTCTGGCAGTCCAAGCACTTCCATCACCTCGCCCGCCTGAAAATTCCCGATCATGCAGCCGCCAAGACCCTGCTCCACAGCCGCAAGCAGCATCGTCTGCGCCACAATCCCGACATCCTTCTGATACCGGTTCAGATTCTCATCAATCCTCTTATCCTGGCAGATCACAACAAAACCCGTCGGCCGTTTTCCCGGATGCGGCAGTACCATATCCGGCAGCGCCCGCGCCCACTTCGTCAGCCCCTGCACCTTCTCCACTTCGTCCGGCTCCCACGCCAGAAAATACTTCAACGGCTGCTTATTCACACTCGAAGGACAAAGCCGCGCGCAATCCACAAACCCTTCCAACGTCTCCCGCGAAATCCTCACCGACTCATCAAAACCACGATAACTCCTGTTTTTTAATACCAGATCCTTTAACATCATTCTTCATCCTCCTGTCTTAACTTTTCTTTCTATCTCCCACTCTACCACACCTCCCACCCCCTATCAATCACCTTTTTCTCATTTTCCCTCTTGACATACTTTGATATTCAAAGTATTATATATCTAGTTTTCAAAACCATATAGTAAGGTTTTTAACATTACATTTTTACCAATACCAGATCCCGTGCCCGCCGCCGTGTCGGGGATGTTCCTCCAGGATGGCGCATTTGCAGGAGGCCTGCAAACTCTTAGGCTATGGAATTTTGCGTTGCTTGAAAAAACGGCACTGTCTGAGCGCAGCGAGTTCGCCGTTTTTTCAAGCGCCCTTAGCAAAATCCCAAAGCCTTAGAGTTTCCTGGCCTCCGAAACCGCGCCATCCTGGAGGAACATCCCCGGCGCGGCGGCGGGCACGGGATCGTCCATTTATCAAAAAGGAGAATTCATATGTTACCAAATTTAAAAATAGGAAATCTCACCGCCAAATACCCCATCATCCAAGGCGGAATGGGCGTCGGCATCAGCCTCTCATCCCTCGCCGGTGCCGTTGCCAAAGCCGGCGGAATCGGCATCATCTCCGCCGCCCAGCCCGGCTGGCGCGATCCGGAATTCGCGCGTGATCCCTTAAGCGCCAATCTCCGCGCCCTCGCCTTCCACATCCGCCGCGCCAAAGAAATTTCAAACGGCGGCATCATCGGCGTCAATATCATGTGCGCCCTGACCCACTACGAGGAATACGTCCGCTGCTGCATCGAAAACGGAGCCGATCTCATCATCTCCGGGGCCGGTCTCCCGACCGATCTGCCAAAATACACAGCGGGAAGCTCCATCAAGCTCGCGCCTATCGTTTCCCCGCCCCGGACCGCCAAGGTTCTTCTGAAGCTTTGGGACAATCACTATCACCGCGTCCCTGATCTCGTTGTCATCGAAGGTCCTGCAGCCGGAGGCCATCTCGGCTATTCCGCCGAAACCGTAGAAGAAACAGCACGACGCGGCTACGATGACGAAATCCGGGAAATTCTGCAGATTGTACATTGCTACGAAGAAAAATATGCCTGTACCATCCCCGTCGTCTTTGCCGGAGGCGTCTACACCCATGAGGATATCCTTCACTATCTGTCGCTTGGCTGCGCAGGCGTCCAGATGGCTACCCGTTTCGTTGTCACGGAAGAATGCGATGCCGATCCCCGCTACAAACAGGCATACCTGAATGCAAAAAAAGAAGATATCACGATCATGCACAGTCCGGTCGGCATGCCGGGCCGCGCAATCCGCAATCCGTTTCTGACGGAACGCGAACAGGAACGGGAAAAAATCTCACACTGCTACCAGTGCCTCAAAAAATGCGACAAAGCCTCCATTCCCTACTGTATTACCACTGCCCTGACCCGCGCTGCCGATGGCGATACCGACAACGCTCTCCTTTTCTGCGGAGAAAACGCATGGCGTCTCGATCACATGACCACCGTGCCGGAGCTGATGGCGGAACTGGCCGGGGAATACCTGCCGGACAGCAAAAAATAAAAAATTTAGTAGTGACTTTCCTTCCCAATAATGTTACAATCTTCTTTATGGTGTCAGCATAAAAAATCTTCAAGAACTGACCATAAACCCAAAATTTTTGTAACACACAAAAGGAAGGAACTCTATGAACAAACACAACAAATCCCGCAGCTCGTTTTCCGGCAAAATCGGTTACGTGCTGGCTGCAGCAGGCGCTTCCGTCGGACTTGGAAATATCTGGCGTTTTCCCTACCTCGCAGCAAAATACGGCGGAGGAATTTTCCTCCTCATTTATATCCTGCTGGCGCTCACCTTCGGCTACTCCATGATCGTTGCCGAGTCCGCCATCGGACGCATGACACGAAAAAGCCCGGTCGGCGCTTTCCAGTCGTTCGGCAAATCGAAATGGCTTTCCGCCGGGGGCTGGATCAACGCCATTATCCCGATTCTGATCGTTCCATACTACTCTGTCATCGGAGGATGGGTCATCAAATATCTGATCGAATACGTGAAGGGCAACAGTACCCTGCTCGCAGAGGACGGCTATTTTTCCGGCTTCATCTCAAACGGAGTTTCCACAGAGCTCTGTTTTGCCGTTTTCTGCCTTATTACGGTCGCTATCATCTACGCCGGTGTGCGAAACGGCATTGAACGCGTTTCCAAGGTGATGATGCCGATTCTGATCGTCCTTTCCGTTATCATTGCCGTTTATTCCGTAACAAGACCGGGCGCACTGGCAGGCGTGAAGTATTTCCTTGTTCCGAACCTCAAAAACTTTTCATGGATGTCCGTTGTTGCCGCCATGGGACAGATGTTCTACTCCCTCTCGATTGCGATGGGTATTCTGATCACCTTTGGCTCCTACATGAAAAAAGACACCTCGATCGAGGATTCCACACGCAACGTCGAAATCTTTGACACTGCCATTGCGATCATGGCAGGCCTGATGATCATTCCTGCCGTCTTTGCCTTCTCCGGCGGAAATCCGGATACCCTGCAGGCAGGACCTTCCCTGATGTTTATCACCATCCCGAAGGTATTCGCCAATATGGGCTTTGGCACTGTGATCGGTATTCTGTTTTTCCTTCTGGTGCTGTTTGCCGCACTGACCAGCTCCATCGCACTGACAGAAAGCGCCGTTTCCACCTTTGAGGATGAGCTCGGCTGGGGCCGTAAAAAATCGACCGTTCTGATCGGCGTTATCATGATTGCGCTCGGAACGCTCTCCTGCCTTGGCTACGGGCCGCTTTCCTCCGTCACCATTCTTGGCATGCAGTTCCTGGATTTCTTCGACTTCCTGACAAACTCCGTGATGATGCCAATTGCTGCCATTGCCACCTGTCTTCTCGTTTCGAGAGTCATTGGTGTGGCGAAAATCGAGGAAGAAATCATCCACGGTGAGAGCCGCTTCCGCAGAAAGAAAATCTTTCTTGTCATGATCCAGTATCTCTGCCCGGTGTTTGCACTGATCATTCTGTTCAGTTCCGTGGCAAATGCATTCGGCTGGATCACCATGTAATGAATCTGTAAACGATGAAAAAAGATTGTTTTCGAAACACGATCACGATTTCGAAAACAATCTTTTTTTATCCAAATCTGTCACACCAGCATCAGGAATCCGTCAGCAGCAGAATATCTTCCTCCTTCAGATACAGCTCCTTTGGAATCCCCATTTCCGGGCTCCAGTCTGTTTTTGCGATCTTCCACTGCAGCCAGCTGCATTCGGCATTCTTCCGGAACGAAATGTTCCATTCAAACGGATCTTCCCAGATTTCGGATTCGTTGACCGGAAATACATTTTCCTCACCCGGCCTTTCTACTGTGGCCAGAAAATGTGCCCGGATGCCGACTGCGCGGATATCGTCTGCAATTTCCCGCTCCTTTACGTGCAGCGTTACGCCCCAGTCCACGGCCCGCAGCGTGTGCGCATCCACCCGCTCGGCCGCCGAAATGTTCTTGCAGCCCGACAAAATTGCCGCTGTGCGCGTCTTCGGATTCTGGAAAAATTCCTTCAGCGGTTCCATGACTTCCATCTTTCCCCGGTTCATACAGCTGACCGTATCGCAGAGGCGGTACACCTCATCGCGGTTGTGTGATACGAAGATGACCGGTTTTCCGGCCTCCTTCAGATGTTTGTACATCTCCTGCTCCAACTGCCATTTCAGATAAGTATCGAGCGCTGAAAACGGCTCGTCGAGCAGAATCAGCTCCGGCTCTGCTGCGAGCATCCGTGCCATCGCGACGCGCTGTTTCTGTCCGCCGGAAAGCTGTCCCGGGATCTTTTTCTCCAGCCCTTCCAGCTGAAACTGGCGGATCAACGATTCCGTCCGGCTCCGGTCCGGCCGTTTTCCCATGCCTGCCTCAATATTCTGCACAACATTCATATGCGGAAACAGAGCGTAATCCTGGAACATATAACCGACTTTCCGCTTCTGCGGCGGCAGATTGATTTTTTTCTCCGAATCAAACAGCACCTTGCCGTCAAGGACAATCCGCCCTTCATCCGGCTTTTCGATTCCGGCGATGCACTTTAAGGTCATGCTTTTTCCACAGCCCGACGCGCCGAGAATCGCAAAAATCTCCCGCTCCGCCCGGAACTGCATATGCATAAAAAATCCGTCCAGCTTTTTCGTAATATCTACTTCAAGCGCCATTCTTTATCCTCTACCACTGTTTCTGATTTTTCTTTCTCCGGTTACCCAGAAGGTTCATTGCCGTCATCGCAAGGAATCCGACGAGCAGTACGACAACAGACCAAAAACCCGCCGTTTTATAATCCCCGTCCTGAATCACCATTGCGATTTTCTGGGAAACGGTACCCGTCTTTCCCGGAATATTTCCGGCCAGCATCGACGTCGCGCCGTACTCACCGAGCGCCCTTGCAAATGCCAGTACCGTACCGGAGAGCACGCCGGGACCTGCCGATGGGATGACCACTTTCCAGAAAATCTTCCACTCCGACATACCAAGCGTCCGCGCCGCATAGATCAGGTTCGTATCCACCTGCTCAAATGCCGCTCTCGTATTGCGGTACATCAGCGGAAACGCGA
Organism: Blautia sp. AF19-13LB; assembly: GCF_003479105.1. NCBI lineage: Bacteria > Bacillati > Bacillota > Clostridia > Lachnospirales > Lachnospiraceae > Blautia > Blautia sp. AF19-13LB. The sequence goes on along the minus strand of NZ_QUGO01000003.1, from coordinate 112,199 downwards.
TAATCGTTGCCGCCAGAATACAGCCAAGCCATGTCTGTACTGCCTTGATACTGAAATTCTCATACAGTGCAGCACCAAACGGACGGCGGAGGCTGAAAATCAGAAGCAGGAAAAAGCCTGCAACGGTCGGCGGCAGAATCATCGGAAGTGTCAGAAAGCCGTCAATTACGGCACGCGCGCCGGGACGCAGCTTCATCACCGCACGCGCGGCAAAAATACCAAAGAAAAAGGACAAAATCGTCGCCACAATACCGGTCTTGATCGAAATGACAAGCGGGCTCCAGTCCAGTGACTGTAAAAAATCCAGTATTTCCTGCATAACATTTCCTTTCTATCCACGGCAGCCCTGCATACCTGCATCACGCATCCTGCCCGGATTTTCTCTGATGCAAAACCACCGTCCGTAGAAACGAAATCTTTCTTTTTCGGACGGTGATTCCAAATCCCTGCTGTTTTTTGTGGGATCTTCTTTTTATTCTACCTCTGTATCAAAGTAATAATTCCGGAAGATGGCGGCTGCCTCATCGGAAGTCAGAAACTCTACAAAGTCTTTCGCTGCTGCCTGCTCGGTCTCATCTGCCTCTTTGTTGACAACCTGTGCTGCCGGGTAGATGACATTTCCGGTCAGATCGTACGGAACGACCTGCAGAACCTTCAGACGGTCCTCCAGACCGTAGGTATCGGAATAATAAACCGTACCAACCTCGTTGGATCCCTCTGCAACAGCGGAAGTAACGGCTCCTACGTTTGCACACTCATTGATTTCCACGCCGCTGAGCGCTTCGGAAACCTGCTGGGTTGTGATGGCCGATACGTCGTCTGCTTTCTCCAGAATGCCTGCATTGACCAGTGCTTCTCTTGTGTATTTTCCAACCGGAACGGAACCGTCTGCCAGTGCGATGCTGGATGCCTTGTTCAGATCCTCCAGGCCCGTAACTTCTGTATTGCTTCCCTCATAGGTTACAACGCAGACCTGATTGTTTACGATATTGTGGCGGGTTCCCTCAACCAGAAGATTCTCTTCCTCAAGCTGATCCATCTGTTTTGCTGCTGCGGAGAAGAATACGTCGCAGGATGCACCCTCTTCGATTTGTGTCATCAGAGTTCCTGAACTGTCATAGCTTCCAACCAGTTTGACATTCGGCTGGGTCTTATTGTACTCGCTGATCAGCGTCTCCATTACGGAGTTCAGGCTCTTTGCGGCAAATACGGTGACAGTGGTATCGTCAAATACTTCGCCGTCTGCTGTGCTCTTGGCGCTGGATGCGCTCTCTGCTTCCGAAGAAGCGCTGGATGCAGATGTGCTCTCTGCCTTGGAGCTGCTCTTACTGGAAGAATCTGTGGAATTGGAAAATCCGCATGCGGCAAGAGAAAGTGCCATAGCTGCCATCAGAAGAATGGATACGGTTTTCGTTTTCATGATAATTGACTCCTCATTTTGTATATTTACGTATGAAGCGCCGGATGTGCACCTTTTCGTTTTCCGGTTTTTGCTGACCGGATCTGAATGAGCTGTGCGGCAATGCTGATTGCAATCTCCGCCGGCGTCTCGCTTCCGATCTCGATTCCGATCGGGGCATAGACACTGTCGAGCTGTTCTCCGGTAAAACCCTGCGCTTCCAGTTTTTCGCGCACATACTTTGTCTTTCTGCGGCTTCCCACCACACCGATGTACGACGCGCCGGTGCGAAGCGCAAACGCCTCGGCATCCGCATCGCACCGGTGGCCGCGTGTCACAATCACGAGATAATCATTTTTCCGGATCGAAAGAATCTCGTCCAGTTTCGTAAAATCCACCAGCATGGTCTGCCCGGCATCCGGGAACAATGCTTTGTCCACATATTCCTCCCGGTCATCGAGTACGATACAGCAGAAATCCAGATGATGCAGCACCGGAACGAGTTCCTGGGCCAGATGGCCGCCGCCGAACAGATAAACCTTTCCGTCGTAGCAGAATTCCTCGGCGTAATACGTTTTCCCGTCCAGTTCCAGAATCCGGCAGTGGCCCGCTTTTTCCTGTGCCGCCGGAAGCATTTCCCACGCTTCTTTTTCCAGCACGCGGATGCCGGTTCCGTCCAGCGCAAAAAAAATCCAGTAACTGCGGTACTGCTCCTGCGCCGCAAGCGCCTGCGCCAGACTTTCTGCTTCGCCGTGCGCTCCATTCATAAAATAGAAGCACACCTTCACTCTGCCGCCGCAGACCATGCCAAGCCCCTTCCCCTCTCCGGTTCCGAGATCGTATTCTCTGTATTCACTTTTCTTCTCCTGCACCAGCTCCTGCGCATGCAGAACCGCCTGATATTCCAGGTTTCCGCCGCCGATAGTTCCGAAAATCCGTCCTTCCCGGCCGACCAGCATATAGGCGCCCGTCGTGCGCGGAATGGAGCCGCCCCCTTCGGTGATAAAGGCAAGAACCGTGTCCTGTCCCTCTTCCAGCTGTGCAAGCAGTTTCCGGTAAAGTTCGTCCATGTTTCCTCTCCTTGTGTCTGATCTCTGGTCTACTTTTCCGTCACCAGTTCGATGGTGTCACCCTTTTGAATCGTGCCGCCGCGCAGCACCACCGCGAAAACGCCCTCCCGCGGCATGATGCATTCACCCATGCGTTTGAAAATCTCGCAGTGGCTGTGGCACTCCTTTCCGATCTGCGTCATCTCAAGCAGCGCATCCCCGCAGGAAAACCGCGTGCCGACCGGCAGATTCCGGAAATCATATCCTTCCACGATCAGGTTTTCCCCGAAGGCGCCGAGCGGAATATCCGCCCCTTTTGCACGGAAGGCTTCTATTTTTTCATACGACAAAAGGCTCACCTGGCGGTGCCAGTGCCCGGCGTGTGCATCGCCCTCGATGCCCCAGTCTTCCACCAGCTTCGCCGTTTCCACCTCGTGCTTTGCCGTTCCCCGTTTTTCACTGATACAGATTCCTATGATTTTTCCCATTTCTTTTGTTTCCTCTTCTTTTCGAACCGCCGTCATTTCATCCGCCGATACCGGACATCAGGTGGTGCTCTGTCATATCCTTCGGCCGCTCAAAGCAGTGTTCCATCGGCTTTTTTAAGATTGCCTGTGCCATCACATCCCGCAGATCCGCCGCCGTTCCGTTCTGCAGAACCTCCCGCAGATCCACGCCGTTCTCATAGCAGAGACAGAGCTTTAAAAAGCCGCGGCTTGTCAGCCGTACGCGGTTGCAGCTTCCGCAGAACTTTCCGTGGATCGCGCTGATAAAGCCGACGGGCATCGACAGCTTTTCGTACCGCACATAAGCCGCAGGACCGTTTCCTTCTTTTTCCTGGTCCGGCGTACATGCCCCATACCACTGTTCCAGCTCTGTTTTCAGCGCCTCATTCGACGGACCCACGTACGATTTTCCGGCGCCCACCGGCATCACCTCGATGAACCGCACCGGGACTTTTTCCTGCTCTGCAAATTCAATCAGTTCCTGCGCATGCAGTTCTTTTCGATGCACCGCATTCAGCTTCACTAAAAGACCCGCCTCTTTGGCCGCGCAGATGCCCTGCTTTACCTGCTCCAGCGCATCGCGTCCGGTAAGCGCCGCAAACTCTGCCGCATCCACTGTATCCAGGCTCACATTCACGCTGTCACAGCCGGCCGCCTTCAGATCCCTCGCACACGATGCCAGGCGCACGCCATTCGTCGTGATCCCAACGGATGCGGTGCCCGGCACTGCTTTTATTTTCTGCACCAGCTCCACGCACTCTTTTCTTACCAGCGGTTCTCCTCCGGTAATCCGGTAATGCGTGATGCCAAGCCCAGCCGCGGCGTGCACAATCTTCAGCATCTCTTCGACGGTAAGCGGTGGATTCTGTTCCGCCTGCTCCAGTGCACAGCCCGCCGCACTCTCCGGCATACAGTACCGGCATCTCAAATTGCACGCGTCCGTGATGGAAATCCGCAGGTAATCTATCGTTCTGCCATACTGATCCTTCATCGTTTATCTGCCTTTTCCAAAACCGCAGTTCGGGAAGGTGCAGACCTTGCAGTTCAGGCAGAGACCGCCCTCGCCAAGACCGGCCAGCTCCTCCGCTGTCACCTCATCATCTGCAATGAGGCGCGGCAGGACAAGATCGAAAATCGTCCGTTTCGAATACATGACGCATCCCGGCAGGCCGACGATCGGTGTTCCGTTTTCGGCATACGCCAGAAGGAACATGGCTCCCGGCAGCACCGGCGCGCCGTAGGAAACGATGCGTGCTCCGGTATTTTTGATCGCCAGCGGCGTCTTGTCGTCCGGATCCACACTCATTCCTCCGGTGCAGAAGACAAGATCGGCACCCGCTTCCATCGCGCGGCGGCATCCGTCTGTGATCTTCGATGCATCATCATCGTAAACCTCATGAAAGATCATCTCCGCGCCGAATTCTGCCAGCTTTTCCTGGATAACCGGTGTGAAGGTGTCCTCGATCCGATGGTAATACACTTCATTTCCCGTTGTCAGAACCGCAAATTTTTTCTTGTGGAACGGCTTTAAGGTCAGGATCGGCCCGTCGGAACAGACTGCCTGTGCCGTCTCCATCTTCTCTTTTTTGATGACGAGCGGAATAATTCTCGTCCCCGCCAGTTTGTCGCCTTTTTTCACGTATGTATCACCGTGGCGCGTCGCAATCATCATCTCGCCGAGGCTGTTTACTTTTTTCAGCTTCTCGCGGTCCACTTTCAAAAGACCGTCGCAGTCCGCGATCAGTTCAATTTTTCCTTCTTTGACATCGGACGGATGCATGTGATCGTTTTTACACATATCGTAAAGAATCTGTGCCGCCTCATTTTCATGCAGCATTGTATCGTCCTTTTCCCAGATGTAAATGTTGTCCTTTCCGACACTTAAAAGCACCGGAATATCTTCTTCTGTAATGATGTGGCCTTTGCGGAATACCGCATCTTTTGTCACACCTTTGATAATCTGTGTAATATCGTGGCAGAGCACCTGGCCTACCGCGTCTTCTGTTTTCATCAGTTTCATCTGAAACGCCTCACTTTTTCTATTTGAATCTATTCCAGTTCCCCGCAGATCACTTCCAGCACGCTTCCGGCGATGCACCGCGCCTTATCGGAAATCGTGAAGCAGTTCTGCAGTTCTTCTTTCCGCGGATCGATGTCCGCAATCTTAAATCCCTTCGTCACCGGATAGCCGTCGCGGATCAGCCCGCGCAGCAGACCGGAGAGAGATGCTTCCACAGGTACCGTCCCGTTTTCTGTCTCAATCTCTGCAATCACAGCCCTGGCTTCCACAATGTCTCCGATCGAAGCCGCATTCCGCAGAATACCTTCCGCCTGTGCATGCATCACACGCTCTTTTCCGTACCCGCCGATGATGCCCGGAATGCCAGTGTTCGGAACCGCGCTTCCGCTTCGGATCACGCGTCCAAGATTATGACCGCGCTTCGTCTCAATTACAACATCCACATCTTCTCCTGCCGTAAAGCCCGGTCCGAGGGCAATCACAAGCGGCGCCATCTCTTTTGTCGTCCCGAGATTTTTCTTCGCCAGAATCGCATCGACCACGACGGCCGGGCGAAGTGCTGCAATGCTTAGTCCCGCCGGATCCACGAGCACCGGAACACCATCTTTCTTCCAGATCCGTTCCATTTCCTGTTCCAGAAGTTCTTTCCGGTTCTTTTTCTCTGCGAGATCCACGTCCATGCGCACGGCTTCCACGTCCTCTACCCTGGCACTGCCGGCATATACCGCTTCGCTCAAAGCCACCTGCCGCCGGATCGCCGCCGGGTGCTCTGCTTCCAGAACCAGCAGACGAAAGCCCGCTTTTTTCAGACGATGGATCGTACCGGTTGCAAGATCTCCTGCTCCCCGTACCACGATCAGATCTTTCTTTTTCATCTTCGCTGTCTTCCTTCTTTCGTTTCAGCAGCAGCCGTTTTCTTCCGTCTTCCGCGGCCTGCTTCGTTATTCTTGTTCGAGAATAACGCTTTTTCCATTAATAAAAATACAGGAAAGGACCCGTTTTGTCAACGTGTCCCCGTAAAAAATGTTATTTTTCTTCTGTTCCAAACCACTTCTGAAACGACGCATCGGCGCCTGCGCGGACTTCTTGTTCAAACTTCCGGTACCGCTTCAGGAATTCTTTTCCCTCCGGGGTCAGTACCGTCTGGCCGCCGTTGCTGCCGCCCCGGTTGCCCTGTACCAGCGGGATGCCGAGATCCTCCTCGGCGCGCTTTAAGATTTTCCATCCCTTCGAGTACGCCATCTGCATGCATTTGCAGCCCTTCGAAAGGGAGCCGGTTGCTTCCACATGCTCCATCAGCTCCGCCACACCGGGACCGAAGGCATGATCCGTCCGGCTGACGCGCAGCCGCATGTCGTACCGCAGCTTCTGTCGTAATGTTTCTTCTTTTTCTTCCATTTCCACCTCACACCTCTACAACAGCACACGGTACTCCGCCTCATAGGCAAGTCCCGCCGTCTGAAGTGCCGCAAGGATTTCTTTTCCCTCTTCCGGCGCTGCTTTCCAGGAAAGGCCGCAGCCCGCCGTAATTTCCCGCGGAACGGGGATCATCCTTCCCGGCAGGCCGTGCGCTCTCGCATACTGCTCCATCTGCATCGCCTGCGTTGTCCCCGCAAACGTCAGAATCCAGGTTTCTTTTCGCTGTCTCATATCGTTTCTTCCTTTTTCCAGCTTCTTTTGTATCCCAGATGCCGGCTGCCGCCTCTCTCACTGCTGCATTTCTTCTTCGGCAAACTCCCGCAGAGCCTGCGCGGCAATCCGGACTTCTTCTTCCGTCAGTACATGGGAAAAGCTGAACCTCACGGCTCCCTGCTCCCGTGTCCCGAGTGCTTCGTGCATCAGCGGCGCGCAGTGTGCCCCGCTTCGGACTGCAATACCATAGTTCTCATACAGCCAGTCGCTGACATATCCCGAATCATAGGAGCCGATGTTTAATGCCGCCGTTGGTACCCGCTGCTGCAGATCGTCTGTTCCATATAAAGTAAGTCCCGGGATTCCCTGAATTTCCTCCAGAAAGAGATGCATCAGCTCCCTCTCTCTTTTGTAAATCATTTCAATCCCCGTCTTCTCCAGATATTCCAGCGCTCCCAGAAGTCCCGCAATTCCGTGGACATTTAAAGTTCCCGCTTCCAGATGCTCCGGCATCGCCGCAGGCTGTTCTTTTTCATAGCTTCGGATTCCACTTCCGCCCATTTTGAGCGGCCGGATCGAAAGTTCGGGACGAACGTAGATTCCGCCGGTTCCCTGCGGCCCTAATAGTCCCTTGTGGCCGGAAAAACAGAGCACGTCGATCCCGCTTTTCTGTACATCAATCGGCAGAATCCCCGCTGTCTGCGCCGCATCGACGATCAGACGCAGGGAATGGCGTTCCGCAATTTCGCACACCCGCGCAAGATCCGTGATATTTCCGGTCAGGTTGGAGGCATGCGTGACGACAAACGCTTTCGTGTTTTTCCGCACTGCCGCTTCCATCTGATCATAATCGATCCTTCCAGATACATCCGCCGGAATCACGGAAAGCTCCAGTCCCTGTTTTTCCAGTGCATACAGCGGGCGCAGAACGGAATTATGCTCGCAGACTGTCGTGATCACATGATCCCCCGGCCCGAAGAGTCCGAAAATTGCCGTGTTCAGTGCCTCCGTATCGTTGCACGTAAATGCAATCCGCTCCGGACTCTCCGCGTGAAACAACTCTGCCAGCCGCATTCTCGTCTCAAAGACGATGCGGCCCGCATCCAGTGTCGCATCGTGTGCACCGCGGCCTGCATTTCCACAGCCGCGCAGTGCCTGGATCATACGCTCCTCTGCTTCTTTTGGATGCCACAGCGACGTTGCCGCCGAATCGAGGTAAATCATGGCTTAATCACGCGGTCTGCGCTGCTCATGCGCTCCACGATGTCATACATGTTGGTCACACTGCCGATCTGCAGCTTTTCGGTGATGCCGTAGAAGTTCAGGCATGTTCCACAGGTCAGAATTTCAACGCCGCGCGCTGCCAGATCTTTCAGATCCTCCAGGGACTCGGAACCCTCGCAGGTCAACTTTGCACCGCCGTTGTAGCACAGAATCGTATCCGGCAGCTCATCCTGCTGGGTCAGTGCATAAAGGAAGCTCTTCATCAGAATTTTACCCAGCTCCTCGGCTCCTTCGCCCATATGGTCTGCAGAAAGAACGACGAGTTTTGTTTTCTTTGCCGCCGGTACGAGGCATACGGTTTTCTCTTCTGTTTCAGCCGGCTCTGTTTCCGATACGGTGAACTCCACATGATACTCTTTTTCTTTCTTCTCTTTTACCAGAAAGCCATATCCTTTCTGCTGCGCCATTTTTTCCAGGTTCTGCACGGCGATTTCATTATCCACCAGAACCTCCACTTTTCCGCTTCCCGCAAGTTCTGCAATCGCATTTTTTGCCTTTACCAGCGGTACCGGGCACACATCACCCATTGCGTTTACTGTCTTTTTCTCCATCTCTGCCATTTTTCATTCTCCCTGCCTTACCATTTCCTGCTCTGTGTCACATAAATTTCGGTTCCTGCCGGCTCTGTGATTTTTCCAACGATTGCTGCCGGAATCCCCTGCTCCAGCAGTTTTCTCTGCATTTTTTCTGCATCCACGGCATCCACGGCCATCAGAAGCCCTCCCGATGTCTGCGGGTCAAACAGCACCTCCTGCATGCCGAACGGTATATCCTTAAAGGTCACATGCTGCTCCAGATGATTCCGGTTCCGCTGGCCTGCCGCAGTGATCAGAAACTCCTCCGCCGCTTCCACAGCCCCCGGGAACACCGGAATCTGATCCGCCCAGATATGGCAGGACACGCCCGACTCCATCATCTCATGCAGATGTCCTAGGAAACTAAAGCCCGTTACATCGGTACAGGCATGAATGTTATACTTCCGTGCCGTCTCCGAGGCGTACTTATTCAGCGTCATCATCGATTCCACTGCCTTTTGAAATCCCCCCGGGTTTTCCTCCCCGACGCGGTGCGCCGCACAGAGAATGCCGGTTCCGAGCGGTTTCGTCAGAATGAGCAGATCACCCACGCGGCCAGTATTGTTCTGCCAGATCCGGTCCGGATGCACGGTTCCCGTGACAGAAAGGCCGTATTTTACACTGTCATCCGCAATCGAATGACCGCCGGAGAGCGATCCGCCCGCCTCCTGCACCTTTTCCGCGCCGCCGCGCATGATTTCTCCGAGGACATTCAGATCCATCTGTTCCGGAAAGCAGACGATATTCAGGGCTGTCCGCACCTCTCCGCCCATCGCATAGATGTCGCTTAAGGCATTCGCCGCCGCAATTTTTCCAAACGTGTACGGATCCTCCACCACCGGCGGAAAGAAATCCAGCGTCTGGACCATCGCAAGGTCGTCCGTCAGCCGGTAGACGGATGCATCGTCTTTGCTGTCATAGCCCACCAGCAGATTCGGATCCTTTTCCCCTTTCGGCAGCTTCTCCAGAATATGTTCGAGCACGCCTGCCCCGAGCTTTGCCGTACAGCCGCCGCTCTTACAGAAAATAATTTTTTCTTCTTCCATCGTTACCTGTTCCCTCTTTTTTCAGCTTCTTCCGCACTCTCCGTCCGTTCCGCGCAGAAGTCCCAGCGCATGCGGCAGGGTATCAAGTACAAATCCAAGACTCTCTTCCACCGCCTTCGGGCTTCCCGGCAGATTGATAATCAGCGTCCGATGACGGATTGCACTCACTGCCCGGCTCAGCATCGCCCGTTTTGTGATCGCCATGCTGCCCGCGCGGATCGCCTCCGCGATGCCAGGTGCCACACGGCCGGATACCGCCAGAGTTGCCTCCGGTGTCACATCCCGCATGGAAAATCCCGTGCCGCCTGTCGTGAGGACAAGATCGCACTGCTCCAGATCGGCAAGCCGGATCAGTTCCTCCTCGATCATCGCCCGCTCATCCGGCAGAAGACGCATCGAAACGACCTCATACTGCTCCGCCGGAAGCAGCTCTTTGATCCTTGGGCCGCTCTTATCCTCGCGCTCGCCCTGATATCCTTTGTCACTTAACGTTACAATTCCCACCCGGAAAACCGGGAAATCTTTCTTTTCTGCCATGCTTTATTTTTCCTCTTTCTGATAGATATAATGACCGCTCTTTCCGCCGTCCTTTTCCAGAATGTGGATATCACGAATCACCATGCCGCGGTCCATCGCCTTGCACATATCGTAGATCGTGAGCAGCGCTGTGGAAACGCCAGTCAGCGCCTCCATCTCCACGCCGGTCTTTCCGACACATGATGTGGTGCACACGGCCGTAATAGAATTTGTATTCTCGTCCGTGGTAAATGTCACTTCGCAGTTCGTCAGCGGCACAATGTGGCACAGCGGAATCAACTCCGCATTCTTTTTCGCCCCCATGATACCTGCCAGCCGTGCAACGCCGAGCACATCGCCTTTTTTCGCCGTATGGTCCCGCACGGCTGCAAATACCTCCGGGCTTACCTGTATGGTTCCCGTCGCCGATGCTGCCCGGTACGTGTCCGGCTTCTCATGGACATCGACCATGACGGCGCTGCCGTCTTTCTTAAAATGGGTAAATTCCGCCATCTGTCTCCTCCGTTCTATTTCCGTTTTATTCTCCGGGTTCCCACTCTTCTTCCGCTTCACGCACGGGAAGCTCTGCTCTCCCATACCAGGGATTCGTGTTCTCACCGCTTTGTCTTCTGTTTCCTGTCGCGCACGTAACCAGAACATGCTCGATCCCCTGCCTGCGCAGCAGCTCCACAAGTTTCTCTGCGGCCGCCCGGTGTTCTTTTTCCTCATACTGGTGCAGTACCGCATAAAACGTTCTGCCTTTCAAATCCTTCTGCTGTCCCTGTTCCGATGCGATCAGCCGTGCCAGATCTTCTTCCGTGATATGGTGTTCCATCGTACAGTCAAGCAGTTCCGCCGCCCGTTCTGCCCGAAAGCAGCCCTTGCCAAGCGGCTGTCCCAGTGCCGAAAGACCTGTCACACCAATCACAAGATCTGAAGAGGAAAGCAGCGCCGGTTCATGTTCCGCCGGTGCCTTGCACGGCAGGTGCCTTGCGCCGTCCGCCTCGATCAGCGTCAGATCGGCCTTTTTGCGTGCCTCTTCAAATAGTTCCGTTTCCGGCATGGAAAGCTTTTCCGGATCCCGGCAGGCACTTCCGATAATCGCTGCGCGGCCTGTGCGAAATTTTCTTTCGACCGCTTCCAGACTCTGGTCATGCCATTCCTTCGGCGGACGATAAATGTGCGTCGAAGTTGTCACCAGTACCTTCTGATCGTTTTTTACACAAAAGCCTGCCATCTCGTACAGCAGCGTCGTTTTTCCGCCGCCGCCGATGATAGAAACTACATGGTTCTTTTCCTTTAAAAAGGGGAACGCCGTTCCCATCCCTACCGGCTCCAGCTTCTGTTTTTCTGTTTTCTGCCAGATTCGAAGCATCTCCTCTGCCCCCTTCTGCCGTCTTTCTTTCTCACTCTACCATACTCATTTTGGGCTGTCAAATTTTACTCGCGCCGTAAAAACTTGAAAAAAGAACTGCCCCGATCGGGCATCCCCATCAGAGCAGTTCTTCTATTCTTACTGAACGTGTACGGTAAGCACCGCTGCATTTGATCTGTTTCCATCGCTGTCCGTCACATGATACGTCAGCGTGTAATCTCCCGGCACTGCAGTATCCACATCGCCGTCGATCTCAATCTGGTTAAAGAGTGACTCCTGGCTGTCTGCATCATCGGTCATCTCTTTGATATAGCTGGTTTTGTCCAGATCGTTTCCGGCTTCCACTGTTACTTCATACGTATTCAGGTACAGTTTTGGGCTTTCCGCCGGCAGTGCTTCGATTTCCATCTGCGCATCTGTCTCATTTTTTGTGCCCTCTGTGTCATTCTGCTGCGGCTCCTCTGCTGCCGGTGCAGACTCATCTGCCGCCCCACTGTTATCCGTTTCCTGCGTAGCCTCATTTTCCGCCGGGGTATCTTCCGCTGCAGCTTTATAATTCACGCGGCGTGTTGCTTTTGATACATTATTGTGACTGTCCTTTGCCGTATAGACAACCGATGCACTGGTATGGTCATCGTTCGGGAAAATGTTTTCAATCATCAGCGAATCTGTCACATCTCCGTCTTTCTCATCCGTTGCAGTAACGCCTTCCAGCAAAGGCGCTGTATCACTGCCTTCCTCATACGTTACATCCCCATCAGCTGGAAGCTCGATTTCCGGGCCTTTTCGGTCGTCCGTCACTACGACAGCTGCTGTACCGGCTCCTAGCGCCACGCACAGGACAATCAAACCTGCAACAATCCCTTTTTTCATGGCAGTTAATCGTCCTCCTCCTGGCCGTAATCTCCATATTTGTACTGACCGTATTTTCCGTATTTACCATACGCCTGTTTCTGCATATCCACCTTGTTCAGGACAACGCCAAGCAGCGGGCAGTTACTTCTCTCGAGCTGGCTCTTTACTTCCTGTGCAAAACGATAGCTGATCACACCGGACTCAATGACCATGATTGAACCATCACAGATTTCTGCAACGATTGCACTGTCGATAACGCTTCCAAGCGGAGGAGTATCCACAATCACATAATCGTAAACTTTACGAAGTGCATTTAAAAGACTTCGGAAGTTCTTTCCCCCCAGAAGCTCTGCCGGATTCGGCGGAAACGGGCCGGAATAAATCATGTAAAAGTTCTTTACATTGGTAGAACAGATGACATCCTCCAGAGTTGCCTGACCGGACAGGAAGTGTGCCAGTCCGCGAACAGATTTCTGTGTTTTCGTTCTTCCAAGAAGAACCGATTTCCGAAGATCGGCATCGATCAAAATCACTCTTTTTCCGCTCTCTGCAAGAGAAATGCCGAGCTGCATAGAAACACTGCTCTTTCCCTCATTTGGTGTACAGCTTGTAACCGCGATTACTTTCTTATCTTCTCCGCAGAACTGAAGGTTGGTCCGAAGAGATTTGTAGGCTTCCACAATCTGATAGCCTGATTTTTCCTGCTTTACTACTACCTGATTCACGTTCCGTATCCTCCCTTATTTCTTTCTTCCACGGCCGTTTTTGTTTTTCTTCTTGCTCTTTTTCTGTCCTTCTGCAAGAGGAATTATGCCGAGTGTACTGACACCCAGATAACGTTCTACATCTTCGGAGGTCTGGATGGTGTCATTTGTCAGATAAACAATAATGATGATGACAATCGCGATAAATGCACCTGCTATTGCACCGATCAGCCCGTTTTTCTTAATACTTGGGCTTACCGGCTCATCTGGAATATTCGCCTCATCTACCACATTTACAGCTTCTGTGTTCATAACGTTCTGAATATGATCTGATGCTGCTACACGGATTGCATCCGCCATCTGGCTTGCTACATACGGATCTTCGTCTTTTACTGTAATCGAAAGGATACGCGTATCGTTCTGTGTAGTAACAGTAATTTTGTTCAAAAACTCCTCATAGGTAAGATCCAGATTTAACTGTGCAATAACGGTTTCAACAACCTGACGGCTCTGAATCAGCTCCGCATAGTCTTTGGTTAAAAGAGAACTTGCCTGCAGATCTCCACTTGTTACAGTACTGCTGCTGTCCTGTTTTGACAGTACATACATTTTTGTCGTCGATTCATACTGCGGCTTCATAAATACTTTGCTGACCAGTACCATCAGAAGGCCAAGTGCCAATGCAGCTAAAATCACATAGCCAATTTTGCTCCAGAGCACACGAAGCAGTTCCAGTAAATCGATTTCAATTTCATCCTGATTCTGTTGATTCGTTTCCATCTTCTTCTCCTGACTTTTTTTAGATTTCTCCGGCATCCCTTAAGATTTCCATCGGATTATCGTGGAAAATCCTTTCGGCATATGCCTCTCCCATTTTTTTTGAAACATAGGCAGCGCCTGCTCCTATGTTGGGAATACGTGTTTTTGTGTTGTGGGAATCGCTGCCGACAAAACCGAGCAGATCTTCCTTCATCAGTTTTCTGCAGTAGCGTTTTGCCCCCCACGTATACTTTCCAAGTATACTTTCCACATTCACCTGCAGTCTTGCGCCCATATCCACCAGATCGCTGGAAAATCCGACGCTCTTTACCGTTGCCTGATAGCGCTCCACATGCGCGATAATCGGTTCATAACCGCAGGACAGTACATTGTAGACTCTCTCACGGATATGCTGTGCGGAATCTCCCTCGGAAAATTCCAACAGAACATAGGATGAACCGGCCATGGTCACATATTTCCGTTTTTCCAGGATATCCTGAAGATCCATGTTCGAGTGAAGTTCACACCCGAGATAAAGCGACATATCCGGATATTCCTTTTTTGCCGCTTCCTGCAGTTTCAGAAACTGCTCATGTACCTTTTTTGCCGGTGTTTCAAACATCCGCCGCCGATAATGCGGTGTGATGATAATCTTCCTGACCCCGTCCTCGTGCTGCATTTTCAGCATCGCCAGCGACTCTTCCAGGTCAGCTGCACCGTCGTCTACCCCCGGGACCATATGGCAGTGTACATCAAATAATTCCTTCATACCTTATCCCTCTTTTTGTGTTCTTTCTTCAAGTCACGCATACTTAGACATTCTACTTTAGTATACATCCTTTTGTGATCTCTGGCAATACAAAAAACATACTCTGTATTTATTTTTTAACATTTTTGTCAAACTTGCCTAAAATGAGGGATAAAAAAGAGACCTCCATTTTCATGTCGGCCTCTCCCGTTATTTTCTGCAGATGAAAACCCCTGCCTCTTTTGTGATCGCAATTCCGCCGTGTTTCTGAATTTTCTTTTCCAGAAATTCTTTGAATTCCCGCTGTCTCGGATACAGATACTCATTCTGATTTCCATGGCAGGAAAGGATATAGTCCAGAAGCGGCTCCGGCCGGTCGACCCAGAGACTGTCCTCGTAGATTCTTTTCTCTACGCTGCCAAAATAAGGCTTTAACTGCTTTTCTCCGTGATCCAGACCAAAAATAGTATACAGCGCCACCTCCGAAAGATTGATCTGCGGATCAAACTCCTGTACCAGATCGGTAATCTCTTTCATATGGCCTTTTCCATACGTACTGCAGTAGAACACGCCGTCATCTGAAAGCACACGGCTGATTTCCTGCAGACCGCGGGACAGATTCTGGACATAGAACAAAACATGATTTGCAATAATCCGGTCGTATTCCGCATCCGGAAACGGAAGTTTCTGGCAATCCAGTGTCCGGAAATCAAAACAGGATGCCTTTTCTTCTCCCAGATTTTCCGCCGCATCCCGGATCATGCCGTCCGACAGGTCAGACAGACAGATATACTTTCCTTTCAGCACGGATGGCTCCGCATTTTCCCAGAGCTGTCCGTTTCCGCAGCCAATCTCCAGAATCCGGCGCGCACCGTCAAAATCCATCTGTTCCAGAAGCCACGGGAACCATCCCTTTTTATTTTGGGAATACTGCTCGTGCAGCGAAATACGGATATTCAGGTTTTCCCCGTTTTTGTACTGCTCCACCAGCATCTTTTCCATATCGGTCAGATGAATCAGGTTCAGAATGCCGGTCCAGTCGATCTGGTTCGTCTCCTCCAGAATCTGTGTCGTATTCTGCAACGCCTTTTCCATCTGCTCCAGATTTTCCATCTTCTTGTGCACAAGTCCGATCTGCATTTTCAATGATTTCAGAATATCCGCACTCGTATCGTGAATCGTCATATTTCCGATCTCATTCAGGGAAAATCCGAGATATTTCAGCGATAAAATTTTCTGCAGCTTCAGAAAATCCTCATCCGAATACATCCGATAACCGGATTCGTTAATAAAGCTCGGCTTCAGCAGCCCTTTTTTGTCGTAATAGCGAATTGTCCGAATGGTCACATGGGCCATCCGGGCAAATTCACCAGTGGTATAATATTGATCCATATCCACCACTCCTTCGCAAAAGCCGCTTTTTTGCGGCCTTTGCATTTCACTTTTCTCTCTTACAGACGGTCTTTGTACATCTCAGCGAAGTAGTTCTGATACTCACCGCTGATGATGTGTTTCCACCAGTCTTCATTGTCCAGATACCACTGAATTGTCTGTGCGATTCCGGTATCAAAGTTGTATTTTGGTTTCCATCCAAGTTCAGTCTCGATCTTGGTCGGATCGATTGCATATCTTCTGTCATGGCCCGGGCGGTCTTTTACGTATTTGATCAGAGATTCCGGTTTGTCCAGAGCTTTCAGGATGGTCTGTACTACCTGAAGGTTTGTTCTCTCGTTGTGTCCGCCAATGTTGTAAACCTCGCCTACTTTACCTTTATGGATAATCAGGTCGATTGCTTCGCAATGGTCGGATACGTGCAGCCAGTCTCTGACATTCTCACCGTTTCCGTATACCGGAAGCTCTTCGTCTGCCAGTGCGCGGCTGATCATAAGCGGAATCAGCTTTTCCGGGAAGTGATACGGGCCGTAGTTATTGGAGCATCTGGAAACGGTAACCGGGGTACCGAAGGTTCTGTGGTAAGCCAGTACAAACAGGTCTGCGCTTGCTTTGGATGCAGAGTACGGGCTGGAGGTGTGGATTGGGGTATTCTCTGTGAAAAACAGGTCCGGGCGATCCAGCGGAAGGTCTCCGTAAACCTCATCGGTAGATACCTGATGATATCTCTTTACACCGAATTTTCTGGAAGCGTCCAGCAGTACACGGGTTCCCATTACGTTGGTCTGAACAAAGATGCCAGGATCCTCAATGGAACGGTCTACATGGCTCTCTGCTGCGAAGTTGACAACAACGTCAAATTTCTCTTTTTCAAACAGATCCATGATGAAAGCTTCGTCTGCGATATCACCTTTTACAAATTTGTAGTTCGGTTTGTCCTCAACCGGTTTCAGAGTCTCCAGGTTTCCTGCGTAGGTCAGCAGGTCCAGGTTTACGATCTGATAATCCGGGTATTTGTTTACCATGTGATGTACGAAGTTTCCGCCGATAAATCCGGCTCCGCCTGTTACTAATACTTTCATGCTTTTTCTCCTTTTTGGTGTGTTTATCGTCTCAGTTTTATGTCAATTCAACTTGTTGTACTCTCACTATAATGGGTGACGTTGCGTCATGGTCAAGAGGAGAATGAAAAAAGTTTGTGAAAATCTTGTTTTTTCCCTCCGAGAGTACATCTATCTTAAAATTTTTACGGCGATTCTCGTAATATACTGTTCCATTTCCTGACTGGTCAGCGCATCCACCATATATTCCTCATAAAAGCGGTCGTCCAGCAAAAGTCTCTGTTCCGTGGCATACCGGAACAGCTTCCGGTACGCCGCTTCAATTCCCTGCCATGGTCCTTTATAATAATAGCAAAGATACTCTCCCTCCGGCCGAACCGTGTATCGCACTTTCGCCGGCACACGATCAAAAATCAGATAGAAATCACGGTAATCCAGAAAATTCCCCGTTTCCAGTGTTCCCCGTTTCTGAACAAACCCAACATTATACGAACTTCGATTTCCGTATTGCCCACAGTAAGCATAGAGCTCTCCGATTTTCTGATTGACTGCCAGATTATCCGCTGATTCGCTGTGATTTGTGACAAGATACTGCAATGGCAGAGTATGAATCCCTACAGGACAGAAGGGATCTTTTTCAAACGCCTCACGGCATTCCGCCGATGCCTGTGCCAGAAACCGCTTCTTTTCCCCTATCCAGCGCTGCATCTCGCGGAGCCGCTGCATTTTTTCGCGCACCACCTTCTCCTCCTGTTCCAGCAGTACTCCGAATTTTTCAGGACTTCGCTGTTCCAGATAATTTCGAATCTCTGCCAGCGGCATGCCCAGCTCCCGCAGCATTCCGATCACATCAAACGTTTCAATCTGATCCATCGCATAATATCGGTAGCCGTTTGTCCCTCTTCTTTTTGGTACGAACAGCCCAATCTCATCATAATGGAAGAGCGTTTCCTTTGTCGTGCCTACCAGCGCTGCAAATCGCCCCGCGCTTAAATACTCCTGTTTTCCCATTTCTGACTCCTTTTCCTGAATATGTGCTCTCGGAATTTTTCCTGTTTTTCACCTTTTTTGCACTTGACTATAGGGTTACCCTATCCTTTATAATAGCAAACGATTCAAATTTTCACAAGAAATCTTTCCCATCTAAAGCGTGTCTGAAAAAGGCTTTTCACACATAAAAAGGAGGTTTTTGATTATGAGCCAGTCACTCGCCAAGGATTTCAACTTCCGCTCCCTGCTGAAGTTTGCGTTTCCATCGATCATCATGATGATCTTTATGTCTCTCTACAGTATTGTGGATGGCTTTTTCATCGCACAGTACGTGGACAGCATGGCGCTTTCCGCCGCCAATATCGTCTATCCTGCCGTCAGCATTCTTCTTGCCGTCGGCATCATGTTCGGTACCGGAGGCAGCGCCGTCGTCGCTGCAAAGATCGGACAGGGAAAACAGGAGGAAGCCAACCGTAACTTTTCGGCCCTTACCCTTACCACACTGATCATCGGTATTCTGGGCGCAGTGCTCGGCAACCTGTTTTGCCGTCAGATCTGCAGTCTGCTCGGTGCAACGCCGGTGCTGATGGATTACGGTACCGCCTATCTGCGGACGATCCTTTCCTTTGCCCCGGTCTGTCTTCTCCAGGCGCTGTTCCAGTCCTTCTTTGTAACAGCAGGGCGCCCGGGACTCGGACTTTCCCTTACGGTGTCCGCCGGCATTACCAACATGCTTCTGGACTATCTGTTTGTCGTTCCGCTCCATCTTGGTGTTGCCGGAGCTGCCCTTGCCACCGGCCTTGGCCAGTGCATTCCGGCCGTTGCCGGCATTTTATACTTTACCTTTGCCCGCAAAGGCCTTCGCTTCACCCGTCCGGAATTTTCCAAAGGCCTGCTCTCCACAAGCTGCTTCAACGGTTCCTCCGAGATGGTCAGCAATCTTTCTGCAGCCGTTGTCACTTACCTTTTCAACATGCTGATGCTGAAATTTGAGGGCGAAATCGGTGTTGCCGCCATCACGGCGATTCTGTACGGACAGTTTCTCTTTGTTGCGCTGTACCTCGGCTACAGTATCGGCGTTGCACCTGTGTTCAGCTTCAACTACGGCAGCCGGAACAAACAGCGGCTGATCCGGCTTTACCGCATCAGTATCCGTTTCGTTGTGATAAGCTCTGTGATCATTGCACTTGTGGCTGCCTTCGGTTCTCCGGTCATTTCCGCCGTTTTCATGCAGAAAGGCACGTACGGCTTTGAACTGACCCGCCACGGCGGATACCTGTTCTCCATCGCTTACCTGTTCTGCGGTACGAATATCGTCGCCTCCGGCATTTTCACCGCACTGTCAGACGGAAAGACCTCTGCTTTGATTTCCTTTTTGCGCACCTTCGTCTTTATCGTTCTCTCCGCGCTGCTTCTGCCGCTCGTGCTTGGCACCAACGGTGTGTGGCTGTCGATTCCGGTCGCCGAATTTCTGACGCTGTTCATCTCCGTGCCGAAGCTGTCCCGCTATTTTAGGGATCCAAAAGTCGCACCGGAGACAGAAATGCGTTGATTCTCAAAACCCCGCACAATAGATCCGTTGTTTTCATCGGATCCGCTGTGCGGGGTTTCTCTTTTGCTACCACTTTTTCCCCGGGCAGTCCCGCAGTGCAATCGCTGCCCGCATCTCCACGTAGCAGCCGCACATGCGGCACATGCCGGACAGCAGCTTTTCACACTCCTTACAGATGGAAAGCCGCCGCTCGTATTCCTCCTCCGGCGTTTTATCGTCCGCCGGAATTCTCGCAATATAATCGTACATATTCTGAAAAAAGCCTGCCTCGTCCATCTCACGAAGCAGGCATTTTTTACAGATCCTGGTATTTCCGTCCATCAAACTCCTCCGGAACCGAATCTTTTTTCATCCCAGATATCTTCTGGTTTTTATGGTTTCCCTATTTTACAGCGATATGAAGCACACTGCATGCCGGAATGGTAAAGGAAATTCCCTCTTTGGTTGCCTGTACACCGTCAAAGTTCTGAACGCCAACCGTCTCCGGCGCTTCAAAGGTGTTCTTATCCTGCATATGGCCGGTTACGATCTCGGCTTTGATCTCGCCGGCTTTTTTTCCAAGAATTACCGCTTCTACCGGATATGCTTTCTCCAGATCCACATTCGTCATCGTGATATGAAGTACACCGTCTGCATCTATCGAAACAGATTCCGTCAGATTCGGAACCATGTATTCGTCTTCCAGACCAACCTGCTCCGTTTCCAGAGAGCTTGCCAGAAGATCATTTTCCTGATGTACCTGATACAGATCGAAAACATGATACGTCGGAGTTTTGACCAGCTTTTCCCCCTCGGTCAGGATCATCGACTGCAGAACATTGACCATCTGTGCGATATTTGCCATCTTGACACGGTCGCTGTGTTTGTTGAAAAGATTCAGGTTGATACCTGCGACCAGTGCATCACGCATGGTATTCTGCTGATACAGAAATCCCGGATTTGTTCCAGGCTCCACATCATACCAGGTACCCCACTCATCCACGATCATGCCGACCTTTTTGTCCGGGTCATACTGATCCATAATGGCGCTGTGGCGACGGATCAGCTCTTCCATATACATCGTCTTTTTCATGGTCTTATACCAGTCTTTTTCCGCAAACTCCGTTGCACTTCCCTTGTGATCCCAGGTTTCCGGCACCGTATAGTAATGAAGCGACAGGCCATCCATCATGCCATGCTGCTGTGGGGAGATTCTGCGGAAGCATGCTTTCATCACTTCCTGCGTCCACTCATAATCATCCGAATTGGCGCCGCAGGCAATCTTCCGGATCTTTTTGTTTCCATCGTAATCACGCACAAAGGTCTGATATCTGCGGTACATATTTCCGTAGAATTCCGGATTCATATTTCCGCCGCAGCCCCAGTTCTCATTGCCGACACCGAAGAAATCGACGGTCCACGGCTTTTCGTGGCCATTTTCCGCACGAAGGTCTGCCATCGGAGATACACCGTCAAATGTCATATATTCAACCCACTCCGACATCTCCTGTACAGTACCGCTTCCCATATTTCCGTTGATATAGGTTTCACATCCGATCTGATGGCAGAGTTCAAAAAACTCGTGGGTACCGAAGCTGTTGTCCTCGACAACACCGCCCCAGTTGGTGTTGATCATTTTTTTGCGGCTTTCTTTCGGTCCGATACCGTCTTTCCAGTGATATTCATCTGCAAAACATCCGCCCGGCCAGCGCAGTACCGGAACTTTGATATTTTTCAGTGCTTCAACAACATCGGTACGCATTCCGTTCACGTTCGGAATATCGGAATTTTCTCCTACATAGAGTCCTTCATAAATACATCTTCCCAGATGCTCCGAAAACTGTCCCTGGATTTCCTTATTGATTTTTGAAAGCTTTCTGTTCGCATCAATTACTAACTTAGCCATAACTTGTCCCCTTTCGAGATCTTAAATTTGGCTTTATTATAGGAGATGTATCTCACTTGTGTCAATGAGCGTACAAGTTGTTTCCCCATGATTTTTTCAAAAAGTGCGGCCGTCTGGCTGCTGACCAAAAGGCCGCTTGTTTTATTTTTCATTCTGCATACGAAAAAACCGCCCTGGTTTTCACCAGGACGGTTACCGTCCGTGCGTTAGAGGATTCGAACCCCCGACCTTTTGGTCCGTAGCCAAACGCTCTATCCAGCTGAGCTAAACGCACATTTTTTTGTCGCTTTAGAACTCTTTGTTTATCACTCGTTCCCGCTGACATCATGTATATTACACTATCCTAAGAGAAAAGTCAACACCTTTTTGAAAAAATTTTAAAATTTTTTCGAATAACAGTTTTTTGTGAAAATAAGGGCTTTTTCCCCTATTTCACAGTCCGCACCAGGTAGTCTTTCTTTCGCAGTTCCTCTTCAATCAGATCCAGGGTCTGCGCAGAGTCTGCCGATACGGTATGAAAATGTTCCCCTGATGTGATATTCTTCAGCGGCCGTGATTTTCCCTGCCGGATTTCTTCCATAAACAGTGCCACCTTATTTCGTGAACTGATATTAAGTTCCGCCCGCAGTTCTCCGTAAACCTCGTGACGCACAATCACATCCAGCACAACGCCGCCGAAATCCACAATTGTATTCAGCTCGTCCTGCATCTGCTCATCCGTGTGATTCACCTCAAAGACCCGCGTCTCTCTCACCGGGCTGCTGCAGATGTAGCCGCGGTTTGTCGCAATCACATCGTATCCGGCAGCGCGGATCAAGGCAATGTCCTGGACAATCACCTGACGGCTGACTTCACAGCTCTTCGCCAGCGCTGCACCGGAGACCGGCGTCTTACTGTTTGTTATTCTTTGAAGAATCTCTTCTCTTCGTTCCTTTCCACTCATCATAAAACAAGACCTCGCATTTCGTACACTTCCCTTATCTTATCACACTTTCCGCCGTTTCTACAATAGCAGGAAATCATTTTCCAAAAGCTTTGTCAAGGACTAAAACTTTATGAAATTTTCCAGGCTCTCGTATATTCGTCCCGCCAACTGCCAATCATGAACGTATAACAGTAACGAACGGTAACCATACGTTCCATGTTTCAGGAGGATGCATACCATGGCGATCAATAAAGTTGAACTGTGCGGAGTCAATACATCACGCCTTCCCGTACTGAATGCCGAAGAAAAAGAGACTCTGCTGAAAAAGGCCCGCGAAGGAGATGCTGCTGCCCGCGAACGCTACATTCAGGGCAATCTGCGCCTTGTCTTAAGCGTGATCAAGCGCTTCTCCAACAGCAGTGAAAACGCCGACGATCTCTTTCAGATCGGCTGTATCGGCCTGATTAAGGCGATTGATAACTTCGACACGACCTTAAACGTCCGTTTCTCCACCTATGCCGTGCCGATGATCATCGGTGAAATCCGGCGGTATCTGCGTGACAACAATGCGATCCGCGTCAGCCGTTCCCTCAGGGATACTGCCTACCGCGCCATCTGCGCCCGCGAACTTTATCTCAAGCAGAACCAGAAAGAGCCTTCGATCGAGGAAATCGCCGCTGAAATCGGCATTGGAAAAGAGGATATCGTCTATGCCCTCGATGCAATCCAAAGCCCAATGAGTCTGTATGAGCCCGTCTACACGGAAGGCGGCGATACCCTGTATGTCATGGATCAGTTAAGTGATAAGAAAAATAAAGAAGAAAACTGGGTGCAGAACCTCGCCCTGCAGGACGCGGTCGCCCGTCTCAATGAGCGCGAACGCCAGATCATCCGCATGCGTTTCTATGAGGGGCAGACCCAGATGGAGGTTGCCCGGGAAATCGGCATCTCGCAGGCGCAGGTCAGCCGGCTGGAAAAGTCCGCCCTGCGCTCTATGCGGAATTATCTCTCCGACGAGCGGTAACGCCCGCCGTTCACTGAATTTCTGCAAACTCCAGCCGGTAATCCGACGGCGGCATTCCATAGTGTTTCCGGAACACACGGGAATAGTAAAAGGGATCTTCAAATCCGCACGACAGCGCCGTCTGTTTGACCATCATCCCCATCTGCAGCAGCTTTTCTGACTGCTGCAGCCGATATTCCAGCAGATACTGTCCTGGTGACCAGCCGATTTTCTTCTGAAACAGACGGTTCAGCGTTGTGCGGCTGACCGCCATTTTCCGCGCAATTGTCTCCGCGCAGAACTCACTCCTGTGATACCCTGCGGCAATCAGAGCCATCGCTTCCATGATCCGCGGATCTTCCTTCTTTCTCTCCTCCCGCTGCGGCTCCGCCAGATCCTGGTACACGCCCAGAAGCGCAAGCAGCACACCGACGGCCTCCTGGCTGTTCCGGCGATAGAGTTCCATCTGGCAGAGACGCTCAAAATACGGCAGAAGCCTTTCCTGACGGAGAGGCGGCGCCGCCGGCTGCTGTGGGTTCAGTACCGACCGTGCCAGAATCTGCCGGCATTGTTCCCCGACAAAATCAACCCACACATATTCCCACGGCTCGTTCTCATCCGGCGCGTACTGCACCACCTGCTCTGGACAGATTAAAAAGCTCTGTCCGGCGGTAAGTGTGTACGTCTTTTTCCCGCAGGTAAACGTTCCCTTTCCGCTTATAATATAATGTATAATATAGCACTGCCGTACACCCGGCCCCCAGGAATGCAGATCATGGCAGTCCTGCCGCCCGGCATCGACAGGCCGGATCCCGTTCATTTCTGATACAAGCATATTCTTTCCTTTTCCCGTATTTTATTCTTTATGAAGCAAAAATCCATGCTTTTGTCTTAAAATTCCATGGTTTTGCTCTGGAAATCCATCTATACTCAAAGTACATCAAAACTTACGGGAGGTCAATACTATGATCAAACTTACACCGCCGATGGGCTGGAATTCCTGGAACACCTTCGGAGAAAATATCAATGAAAAAATGATTTTTGAAACTGCTGATGTCATGGCCGAGAGCGGCCTGCGCGATAAAGGATACGAATATCTTGTCATCGACGACTGCTGGTCTTTACGTGAACGCGATGAAAACGGCCGTCTTGTGCCGGATCCGGAAAAATTTCCGCATGGTATGAAAGCCGTTGCCGATTACGTTCATTCCAAAGGGCTGAAATTCGGTATGTATTCCTGCGCCGGAAACATGACGTGTGCCGGCTACCCTGGCAGCTATGAGCACGAATTTGTCGATGCGGAAACTTTCGCATCCTGGGATGTTGATTTCTTAAAATACGACTACTGCTACCACAGCCCGATCCTGCACGGAAAATATCTGTACCGCCGCATGGGACTGGCACTCGAGAACTGCGGCCGCGACATTCTCTTCTCTGCCTGCTCCTGGGGTGCTGATGAAACGCATGAGTGGATCAAAGAAACCGGCGCTTCCATGTGGCGTTCCACCGGCGACATCTTTGATACCTGGGATTCTGTCAAAGATCTCGTGGCACAGCAGGAAAAACTGCATCCGTACAACGGCGTCGGCTGCTTCAACGATATGGACATGCTGATCGTCGGCATGCATGGAAAAGGAAATGTTGGACTGGCCGGCTGCAGCGATGTCCAGTATCAGACACACTATGCACTGTGGGCATTCCTTGGCTCCCCGCTGATGATCGGCTGCGACATCCGCGAGATGAGCGACGAAACCCGCCGCATTCTCATGAATGACGAAATGATCCGCATCAACCAGGATCCGCTCTGCCGTCAGCCGTATAAAGTGAAAAACCATGCATGGAATGACAACGTTCTGATTTATGTAAAAGCGCTCGCAGACGGAAATCTTGCTATCGGCATGTTCAATCTCAGTGATGAAAAATCGCGTGCAGCCATGAATCTCGATGAAATCGGCCTTCCGTTCTCCACTGGCCGTACTCTGGAACTTACTGAGGTCTGGACCTGCGAGAACCTGTGTGCAAACAATGCATCCCTTGTCACAGAGCTCGAGCCATTTGCATCAAAAGTATACCGTGCAAAGGTCGTAAAACTCTGATGGCACGCTGTATGCAGTGCGGCAAAGAACTCACACATAACGAGATCGGCGCCCACCGTAAATTTATCAACCGCGGCGCAGAACAGTTTTTCTGCAAGCAGTGTCTTGCCGAGCATCTCGGTGTAACGCCGGAGCTCATTGACGAAAAGATCGAACAGTTCAAGCGACAGGGATGTACCCTGTTTGTATAAGGCCGCTGCATGTAACGCACAGAGTCAGATTTCCATGCATCAGGAATCCGGCTCTGTGTTATTTTTATGTTTTATGAAGGTTTCCATCCGGAATCAGCTCCACGCAGACAATCTCGGGAATGTTATTGAACCGCGGAACCAATTCCGTATTTCCAAGTCCGGACGACAGCACCAGATGCCGTTTTCCATCCTCCGAATCAAAAATCCCCTTCAGCTGTCCCGGAAACCATCCCATGTCCGGCGCATAAACACCGCCAATGCCAGGCAGAATGACCTGGCCGCCGTGAAGATGGCCGGAAAATACGCAGTCAATGTCCCACTCCTCCAGCCCGTCATTTTTCAGCCAGGCAATCGGAAGATGGCTGAGCAGGATTTTGTAACGGTCGGTGTTCTCAAAATCCCACAAGAACTTACACTCTCCTAGATCCGCTTCGCCAGTTTCCAGATATTTATCCGGGAGACAGTAACCGTAAATGCCGCCGATACGGAGGGGCTGGCTGTTGATGGTGATGTCTTTATATTCATAGTTCAGGACGGTGGCGCCGGCAGATTCGTAGAGAGCGGTAATGTCTGTACCGTAGTTCTGCTCGTATTCCAGTTCATGGTTGCCGAGGGAGACGTATGTTGGGGCGATTGCAGATAATTCTGCCAGCAGCGTTACCACAATATTATTATCTGGCTCATTTGCATTTAGAAGATCACCGGTGATCATAATCAAATCTGGTGACTTCATTGCTGCTTTAGAAATCAGATGTTTATTATCCGAACCAAAAATGCTGTTATGGAGATCTGTTATTTGTATCAGACAAATTTCTTCCGAAATTTTCTTCGATTGCAGTATATATGTTATGCTGTTTAGATTATATTTCGATTTTATAACACTTTTTCCTGTTATGCACAGAAGCATAACAACCAATATGCCCACTACCCTACGCAGCTTGTACCCGTTTTTACATCGTTTTCTCATTCTATTTCTAACCATCTTATATTTTAGATCGAATCATTCTCAGCAGATTCTGCCATTGTCTTCTCACTCTAAAAAAGTTGACTTTCTCAGGATATGCTAATACATAAAAATCATAATTATTTTTAAAGCGTACAATCCCCTCTTTTTCTGCCTGCTCCAGTGCTTCTCTATACTGCTGTTGAAATTTTTCTCCTCGTTCTTTATCAAAACCTTCTTTCCATTTTTGGCACTTTATCAAATCCCACTGCGCTGAATTCAGCAGTTTTAACAATGCCGCCTGATAAAGTTCTTTACACCTTTTTTTCTTAAAAAATTTTATTCTTTCTTCCTGTGCATCATATTCATCAAATCGTTTATTGAGCGTCAAATTTTTTGTTATTCCACACGGATTTGTAAAATAGAAATAAAATACAATATCTGTTACTGCTATTCTCTCACTTCTATAATACAATTGATACGTAATATATTCATCTTCAAATAACCTCCCTTGCGGAAAACGGATTCCATTAAATACTGTTTTCTTAAATAATTTTCCACAACAGGATATATATTTTTCCACGTTTTGACCACAAAAAAGTTTGCTTTCAATTTCCAATCCAGACTGGATTTCCACACAATTCTTGATTTGTAACTCAGCGCATGTATCTACTTCTTCTATCTCAGCAAAATGTTTTAATCCGCAGATAAAGATATCCGCATTTTCCTCTTTCAAAACTTTCAGCTCTGTTTCAAGCATTTTACTATGCACCACATCATCCGCATCAATAAACATTACGTATTCCCCTGATGCAATTTCTAAGCCCGCATTTCTAGCAGAAGAAAGTCCCCCGTTTTCTTTATGAATCACCGTTATTGTCTTCTGTTTTTCAGCATATTCATCACATATCTCGGCCGAACCGTCAGTTGAACCATCATCCACTAAAATAATTTCATATTCCTGACAACTCTGTGCCAGCACACTGTCGATACACCGTTTTAAATAGCTTTTCCCTTGATAAACCGGAATTATAATACTAACCGTTATCATATCTGATCCATCCTTTTATTTTCAAGTAGATTTTTTCTCCCAAAAGCTTTTTAATCATACGATTCGGAAGATATTTCCAATCATTTTTCTTTTCCTCTAACAATGCCTGACGATGTTTTTTATGATACTCTTTTTCTGCTCTTTCCATCCAGCTTGCATGAAACCAATGAACCGAAATTGTTTTTTTTGATTTTCTTCTATATCCTGTTTCAAAATCAATGGGGCACATACAAATGGATGGTAAAATCATAATATTTCCCTCTAAAATCTGCTGCTTATCCTTTTGTTCCAGTCCGTGTTTCAAAAAGATTTCTGTATTAATAACCGGGCATGTCTTCTTATTTTCTGATCCGTCCTCTAAAATAAACGGGATCGTTTGATACATCTCCATCATTTCATACAACAAACCGCATCCCCGTTCAGCGCCAAATCCAAGCCCCGTAGAAATATATTTTTTATTTTCAAATCCAAAAAAAGCACTGTATTTTAGCAGAAAATCAATCTTTTTCACTAATTCTACATCTGTATCAAAATATATTCCTCCATATTCATACACAACCCGGAGTCTTACATAATCTGTAACAAATGCCCACTTTTTCCTATGATATGCGTCAATTACATACTGCGGGCATTCTTTTATATTAAAATTTTTTTCATTCCATTCTACAATAAGATAGTCTGGACAAAACTTCTGCCAGCTTTGCATGCATCGCCTGACCGAATCTGGAATTGGCTTTCTCCCAAACCAGCAATAATGTATTTTTTTAGGAATCATCTCTTTCACCCACGCATTTCAAATCGTCTAATCGAATTTTTCCCCAGGCATTTACGTTCCAGTTAATCTTTAAAGCATGTTTACTATCCTGAATTTCAAATGTAAATGCTGGAAACACTGCATCCAGGTCATCGTAAGTTCCCATTTCGTTTACATTATAAATCACCAGCAATACGAAATATTTTCCCGGTACAAGTCCACGCAGCAGCAATTCCATTTCCAATATTTTGCTTCTTCCTGCAAAAAAGGATGTAAATTCCTGCAAAATTCCCGCCGCAACAGATCCTCCATCTGCTGATCTTATTTCTGCCCTCACGGATAGATTGGAAATATTTGTTTTGGCCTCAACCGACAAATCAAATTTCAGCTTTTCCTCAAATTCATATACCGGTACCTGTTTGTCCACAAGATGCACATGTGTCATTTTCGCCTTAATAACTGGCGGCAGATGTGCCATTCTCTTATTTTTCAGATCAATATCTACACTTCCGTTTTTAACAGCTGTATCCATATACAAATCAATTGCTCTTTCTACCCCGCCGTCAAATATCAGTTCGCCGTGATCCAGTACAAGGCAGCGGGTGCAAAGCTGACGAATGGTATTCATATTATGACTCACATAAAGAATCGTTTTTTCTTCTGAATTTGCCGCCTTTCCCATCCGTCCAAGACACTTCTGCTGGAATTTCATATCTCCGACAGCCAGAACCTCATCCATAATCATAATTTCACTATCCAGATGAGCTGCCACAGAAAATGCAAGTTTAACATACATCCCACTGGAATATCGTTTTACAGGCGTATCGATAAACTCTCCACATTCGGAAAATGCAATAATCTGATCCAGTTTTTCTCCGATTTCTGCACGGCTCATCCCCAATATTGCCCCATTCATATAAATGTTTTCACGTCCCGTTAATTCCGGATGAAATCCCGTTCCTACTTCAAGCATAGATGCCACACGGCCATTCATTCCAATGCTTCCTTTTGTTGGTGCCGTTACTCTTGACAGCAGTTTCAGCAATGTCGATTTTCCTGCTCCGTTGTGTCCGATAATCCCTACTGCTTCTCCTTTTTCTACCTCAAATGAAATATCCTTCAGCGCCATAAAACGTTTTCCATACTCTGGTGTTTTCTGGCCTATTTTCAGTGTCGGATCTTCTTTTTTTCTTATTTTTGCATGGAATCGTTCCAGATCTTCCCGTAATGTTGTTCCCCCGATTGCACCCAGTCTATATTCTTTTGATACATGATCTATTTTGACCATAATCTGTTTTTCTGCCATCCTGTTCTCCTTAAATGGTATCCATAAATGTTCTTTCCACTTTATTGAATAACACAATTCCAAGTACAAATAAGATCATTGTGTTTCCCCACCCCACTCCATAGTATCCTGCATGAAAATATCCTGTTCCGAAAAAAATATAGCGGAATGAAGTGATGATCGGCGTCATTGGATTCAGCATATAAATCTTCATATATTTTTCAGGTACAAGCCGCAATCCATATGCAACTGGCGTTCCATACTGCCATAATTGTAATCCAAAGCCTATCAGCATCGCCAAATCACGATATTTTGTTGTAAGCGCTGAAACAATAATTCCAACTCCCATCGCCAGCATCATCATCTGAATGATCAATATTGGAAATAGAAAGAGATACCCGGACAATCGAATTTCCATTTTCCCTTTCCATATAAAATACAGCAAAAAAATCAAAAACATGGCAAATTGAATACCGAAGGAAATCAAATTAGATATGGTTGACGCTGCCGGAGATACCAGCCTTGGAAAATATACCTTTCCCATAATAGAACTGTTTGTTATAAATGTGTTTGCCGTACTGCTGACCGTCGATGAAAAATAGCTCCAGCAGATCGTACCTGCCATATAGAACAGAAATGCCGGAATTACGGTTTCTTCTGTCGCTTTCACATCCAGCGTAGTCAGGTTTGCCAGTGAACCAAAAATCACAGTGAACACTATGGTTGTTAACAGGGGCTGTATCACCGCCCACAAAGGCCCTAAAATTGTCTGTTTATATTTTGAAACAAAATCTCTTCTCACAAATAAAAAAATCAGGTCTCTATACTCATATGTTTCCTTTAAATGAAGATTGATCCATTTTGAATTTGCCGTAATAACTGTTTTAAATTGTTGTTCCATCTTTTTCTCTCTAACCTTAAACTTTGATTTTTCTTATAAATATTTTGATTCTTTTCGGTATCATGAAACGAAGTTTTCTCACAAACAGAATTCTGTTTCTTCGTTTCTGATACCACCGTTCCACACATGCATAGTTCTGTTTTTGCAGTTTCATTACTTTCTCCCGCTGCCGTTTCAGTACAGACGGCTGTACCAGCTGTGCATTATATTTTGCTGCCCGCTGATAAGATGACGGATATTTTATAATGTTACTTCCATATTTCGCAAGCATAGTCCTTCCCTGATCATTATTCACAATCAGACAGGAGACTCCTTTTTCTTTCTCTATTTCACCTCCATATTTTTTCAAATATTCCGGGTGCACCAGCTCTATCCCCCAATAATCTCCTATGGTAATATCACCCTGACGATATTCTGATGCAAACGGACAAAAATAGCAGCTTTTCCGGTATGTGTATCCATTTAAAAACATTTGATAATAGGAGCTTTCTTCCGGTTCAAAATATCTTTCTTTCTGACTTCCATCCCTGTTCTCCAATATCATTTTTCCGTATAACTTCCACCCGCTGCTTTTATCTCGAAAATAAAATCCTGCTATTTTTTTTCCTTCTTTCGATTCTATGTATCCTAAATAATTCTGGAATAATTTTGCGCTCGGTACACCATGACATATAATTTCTATTGTATATAAATTTGCATACGTTCTCTGAAGGTATCCTCTCAGTCCTGCTATCTGACAAGGCGTTCCACTAAACAACACAGTCTCGTTATGTTCCAGATGCCGCTTAATTTCAACATATACATTTTCCAAATTGCTTTGTACATATTTTGAATCCTTTAATTTACAAAGTTCCTCTATTTTATCTATCCCGATATGTTTTATTACTAAGTTTTGGTTTTCATAAAGCATAGCACATCCATAGACAATTCCTTTTCTTTTTAGCACTTCCTGCGCCAGCACGGTAAAGATTCCCCCCGAAGCATTTTCTTCCAGATCAGCGTCCTTTGCCTGTGCCGCATACGTTTCTTTTCGTGATTGCTCTTTTTTCTCAAAACTGCAGACTTTTAAACATTTTCCGCACTCCGTACACTTCGATTCATCTATTTTAGGATAATCAAAACCATTTTCATCCTCTTCCATGTAAATCGCATGTCTGGGGCAGCATTTACTGCAGGCTCCACATCCACAGCAATTTGTCTCATTCTTTTCGGAAATTATATTTCTCATTTACCCTTTTCCCTATTCTAATGCTTCTTTTATTGCTTCAAGCTTTCGATACTGATATCTTGTGTCCGGTTCCAGAAAAGCACCTTCTCCCCATTCATTCCATGCATTAATAAATATTACCGGCTTTTCCTCTTTCCGTGCTCTTTGTACCAGTATTTTCATATATTCAGCAAACTTTTCTACGGAAAATCCACTGACCATAACTCCATGTTTATTTCTTGGCGTATTATCCCAATCCACAAAACACCCCGGCCAAAAATTTTTCTTCCATTTCGCATTTAAAATCAAATCCCATATCTCATCGTAAAAATACATTCCCAGACTCTGCTCTTTCTTCCAATACATTCTTCCTTTCTTCTTTCGACATTTTCGATAAAACGACACCATTTCCTCTCCACAAAAGTTTCTGATCAAAGAAATTTTTCTGCTTGTTCCAGGCAGCTCCTGGCTTTCGATATTTCGTGAATATACAGGCTCAAATTCAATTTGATAATCAAAAATATCGTTTCTGTAATACATATCTGAATAATACGCCGGAAATTGAAATGCCAGACATAAATCCGGAAAGCCTTCTTCTTTTGCTCTTCTTCTAAAATACGATGCCATCTTATAAATATCGATCATTTGTTCCGGCTTATAAACAACGAGCAATGGGCACCCATCTACTGTTATATATCGTTCATCTTGAAAAAAATTCAGCAGATACTGAAAGTGCCGTTCCCACTCTTCTTTTCCGCCATAATCCTGCTCCATGATGATTTCCTGATCTCCACCATCCCAGTTCTTACTCCAGTTTTCATTGGCCCAGCAAAAGCAAAATGGGATCTCTATTTTTTTGTTTTTCAGCATTTGTTCCGCCGGTTTTTCCAACAACTTCTCACCATGTTTAAACCAATAATGATAATAGCAAAATCCGAAAATCCCATATTTTTTTGCCAGATTACTCTGCCAGATCTTTACCTGATCATCCATTAAATCATAATAGTTAAGGTCCAGTGGGATTTTGGGCTGATCATGCCCGGAAAATAATGCTTGTGCTTTTCGTACATTTGTCCATTCGGTAAACCCCTTGCCCCAGCATTGGTCGTTCAATGGTATTGCATGAAACTGAGGCAGGTAAAATGCAATCAGCTTAACTCCTTTCCCATCCTTAACTTCTGCCATTTTTCTTCCCCTCACCTTCTGTTTTTTCCATGATTTTTTCAAAACATTCCAAAAGACATCTCAAACGAGTTTCAAACTGAAAGCTCACACCGCTTTTCTTCTGAATCTCAGCAATTTTTTTGAGTCTCTGATATCTTAATGCACGAAATTTATAAAATTGATATATGCCTTCTCTCCCATATCGTTTCCAGAAATACGTCATCGTTCCATTTATTCGAAGGGTGAATTGTTTTTCATTAAAATCATGCTGTTTCTCTAAAGTCGCTCCCTCCAGATGAATAATCTTTGCCTGTGGTATATTATAAATTTTTTCACCTCTTTTTTTAATTCTCCAAGACAGCTCTTCCTCCTCTGCATACATAAAAAAATCCTCATCAAATCCTCCCAACTGCTCAAAGAGTTTTTTCTTCACCATCATGTCTGCCCCAAATATATAGGCAACTTCTATCTTTTGATTCGTATCGTTAAAATCTTTTCTTCGTATCTGCAATGCAAGATGTTTTCTGTATAATTTTTGTTCTGCTTTTGACAGCATCAAATACCGCCAGGATGCATATCTCTTTTCCGTTCCCAAATCATCAAACCTTAAACAAAAAGACGGACACGGCATTCTCTCCGGTGTATATAAATTTCCGCCTGTACATCCCATATCTGGATTGTTTTTCATCTCTTCCCATAAAATTTTTACTGCATTGTTCATCAAAACCGTATCGGGATTAAGAAAAAATACATAATCCCCCGCTGCGTATTTTGTTCCCAGATTGTTCGCTTTTCCAAATCCAAGATTTGTTTCTGCCTCTATCATCTTAACGCTGTTTTCAAATTCCGCCTGTAATCTTTCTGCTTCTTTGTTCTTTGATGCATTATCCACGATAATAATCTCAAATTTTACATCCGCAGTTTGTTGAAATATTGAATTGACACAATCGATTGTTAAGTCTATGGAATTGTAATTAACAATAATAATTGAAACATCCATACGCTATCCTTTCCATTTTATTTTTTCCTTTATGCTCTCATACCTCTCTTTTCCTAAAATACTTCTGCATATTCTGTTCGGCAGATGAATCATACAGTCCATATTTCTTAGATATTTTCTTTTTTTCTTTTCTTTTTCTGTAAGCCATGATGCTTTAAAATGATGAATCGAATATGTATTATCTGTCAATTCACACTTATGACTTTTCCAATTGATCGGGCAGAAATACTCTGCTGGATAAATATGAAACTTACAAATTTCCTGTTCCACATTTTCTTTCTTCATTCCCAGTTTTACCAGTGCCGCTGTGTTATAATAAGGACACGTTTTTAAATTTTCTTTTTCCTGCTCAACAAAATCAATCTCTTTATAAATATCCATCATCGCCTTCACGACCGGATGAAAAGCAGATGCGCCAAACCCCTGTCCCGTATTCACATAAACCTCATCACATTCTTCATCCACTTTCTTCTCAAATCCGATATAGCCATCTGTTTCTAACAAATCATCCAGTGATCGAATTAGTTCAACATCCGTATCAAGATAGATTCCTCCATACTGGTAAATAATATCCAGTCTGGCATAATCAGATACAAACCCCCAGCGTTTTGCCTGATACGCCTGCTCCATATATTTATTTTTATGAACATCATAATTCTTGCTGTTCCATTCCATAATTTCATAATCCGGACAATATTTCTGCCAGCTCTTAATACATTCAATTACCAGCAATGGTTTTTCGTTTTCCCCAAACCAACAATAATGAATTTTTTTCGGTATCATATAAACTCCTGGCAATAAATAGAATATTTTGCATAATCTTTATTTAAAATTGCTTTTGCAAGAAAATAATATCTGTCCTTTTTTTTCAAATACTCTTTAAAATTAGTACAGACAAATTCACATTCCCCTGCAAATACAGCCTTTTTTATTTTTTCCGGCAGCATAACAATCCTCCGGCAGGTAAATACAATCTGTCTCATTACCCTTTGATAATTCTCGTAGTCAAAAGGAATCTCCATTTTCTTTTGAATCTCAGCCATTAACAGCATAATCCAATAAGAATCTACTCTTTTTGGATTTTCATCATGCTTCTGTGTAATACTCTCTCCATGAATTCGATATGCATACACTACATCAGACAAACAATCCACTTTATTCGCCATTGGAAAAATCACAGCTCCGATAATTGCATCCTCATACCAATAGCCCTCCGGAAATTTCAATTCTTCCCACAGTTTTGCTTTCATCACCTTTAAACAGGGGCCTCCCCAATATTGATTTCTTTCTTTTGGCAAATGTTCTTTTTTTATCATTCCAAGAAAACCATTTTTATCAAAGCGATAGCCATTTCCCTCTACAATATCCGCATCTTCCAGATACGCTTTTGACAGCAAACACTCTATTGCATTCGGTAATAAAACATCATCCGAATCAACAAACATAATGTATTTGCTTTTTACTCTTTCAAGTCCTGCATTTCTTGCACCCGAATACCCTTTATTCTCCTGCCGAATAACTTCTACACATGGATTTTTTATGTATTGATTTAAAATTTGCCCGCTTCGATCCGTCGATCCATCGTCAATTGCAATTATCTGAAAGGAATATTTTGTTTTTTGCAGGACGATCGACTCCATACATTCCTTCAGCCAGTTTTCCGAGTTATATACAGGCACTATAATCGTGAGATCATATCGAATCTCTCTGCTCCTGTTTTCAGAAAATACATCCGGCGACACGGGCGGTGCAACATCCATCAGTATTCTCTTCGCATCCTGTGAAGAAAGTGTAATCTTTTCTTCCCGTATCTCATAAGCAATCCATGCCGCTATTCTTTTAAAAATCATTTTCAACCTCCCTTTAAATCAGGCTGAATATCCACCACCAGTTTTTCTTTATCATATACAACAATATTTTTTGTTTTTCGGGCACATCAAATTCCTGTATTTTTAATGGACATCTTCTCACTACAGGATCGTTCAGTAGTTTCCTACAATACACTTTTCTCTCACTCCTGTCTGTCATTTTACCTCTTTCCTTCAGTCCAACTAATATAACAAACCATGTCAGCCAGTTCAATTGCTGCTCAAAACAATACTCTTTTCTATTTTTGAATTCTATCTCTGCATGTTCTATTATTTTCTTACACGATTCCCATCTTCCCTCTCGAAATGATTTCGAAATAGAATCTGGATTATACCAGTAATGATAAATTCCGGCTTCTTCTTTATAGTAAAATTTTTGTGTACATAAAATCACTTTTGCACTGAAAAGGATGTCTTCACTAAACTTAATCTCTTCGAAAAAAAATATCTGATTTTTCTTCAAAAAATCCGTTCTATACAATGCTCCCCATGCCCCAACAACAGGTCCCAAAGTTAATTGCCTCGTAGCCAGCAGTCTTGGATATATTTCTTGTAAAATTCTCTTTCTATCATAAATTCCTCCCTGCATTTCTCTTACTGTTTCCACTCGACATGGAACATTTCTTTCCATCCCTGGCCATTCTGTCCGAAATGCTCTATATCTGACGAAATCTACCTGATATTTCTGCGCCAGCTCATAGAGCTGCTGCAGACCGTCTTTTTCCAGCCAGTCATCACTGTCCAAAAAGAAAATATATTTTCCAGTTGCCACTGTTATTCCCCTGTTTCTTGCAGACGCAAGTCCTCCATTTTTTTTATGAATCACTCGCACTCTTCTATCTTTTTCCGCATATTGATCACATAAAACCGGACTCTGATCCGGTGATCCATCATCAATCAATATGATTTCTATATTTTCTACCGTTTGATTCCGCACGCTGTTTACACAACGTTCTATGTAGGCTTCGACGTTATAAACGGGGATAACAACAGATATTATCGGCCTATTCATTTTTCTTTTCTCCTGTTATTTTCGCTAAATATTCTTCTGCTTCTTTCCTCTCTTTCTGCAGGATGAACTCGATCCTTTGCCAGTTTATCTTTTTTGCTGTCTGCAGTTTTTTCACATGATCCATCTTCCTGTCCTCCACTCCAAATACTTTCAATAAATCATTCACCCGCGTATTGATACGTTCTTTTCTTTCGATCACAAAAAATTCTTTATGGAAAATTATTGCAAACACTGTTGCATGAAATGAATTAGAAACTACAGCTTCCGCATTTAAAATTAAATTTACAAATTCCAACGGCCCAATATCTGCACATACTTTGTCACAGATTTCTGTTTTAAAAACCGACCAGATCTCTGTTTTTGTTTTTTTAGAAATTTTTTCCGCAATTTCCTCTGCCACGCAGTTTTTATCAAAATCATAAAGCAGCACATACTTTTTATTCGTCTCTGTTTCCGGCAATATTTTTTTCCACTGACACTGTTTCAGCAAAAAAACGGGATCACAATTTCTTTGAGACTGAAGTCCCATTTGCTTCACCAATGCAGCTCCTGTCTGCTCTCTGACCGAAACAGCATCAAAGGATTTAAGCCATTCCTTCATACGCTGTCGGTCTTCTTCTTTTAACGCATCAACTGCAAAACTCGCCGCATACGATGCCCTTCTTCCCTTTTCCGTAAATTGCAGAAAGAATGCAGGATCTTTTCCATTTGGAAAGATTGGATTCCATATCTGATCGCTCCCTGCCAGATACAGGTCTGCTTCTTCTATATTTTTTAGTTCTTCACACGTTCTATATGTTGTATCTGTCAGTTCTAACGCATTTTTCCGGAAAGCATCAAATCTATATTTTCTTTTACTGAATAATTTTTTTATTCTTCCTGGCATCTTCACCAGCAAATAAATCTCTCGAATTCCTGCCCTGTCATATTCTGGATTATTTACCGCTTTCAGACTATAATGCCTGCTTAGGTAGTCCGGCTTATAGTCAATAATTTTCACCTCATGACCGCAGTCTTTCAAATATTGCATTAATGCATATGCCTGTAAGCTTGCGCCTGCATTATATACATCATAGCAAGTGATAATTCGTATTCTCATTTCTATCCTCTGCAAATACACTCTATTTTGTTGATTTCCTGCCTGTTAGAATAATCCTTTTTCCTGCACTCCTGCACCAGCTTTTCAAGCCGCTTCGGTTCCCGTAATATTTCACTGATTTTTTCTCCACACGCTCTGTTTTCCAGCGGCACTATGATTCCATCTATTCCGTTTCTCAGCTGACTTTCTGCTGTTGGATATCCCGTAATAATCACCGGTTTTCCAAGCATTTGAGCTTCCCTTACAGCTACACAATTCCCCTCATATCTTGATGGCTGCACATAAACATCACACGCCCTGATATATGGATATGGATTCTCTTTTTTCCCCAGAATTTTTACATATTGTTTCATTCCTGTCTCACATATTCTTTTACGGATTTGCTTTTCATTTTTTCCAAAACCAATTAAATACCAGGTTACTTCCAATCCATTCTGCCTGATTTGCCGACAGATATCCGGCACATTATCAAAATTTTTAGCATAGCAGAACCTGCCAATTGACAATATTTTTATCCCCGATGCATTCATTTCTTTTTCCACCGAAAAACTTTCTGCCTGTCTTTTGATGAGCTGTTCCGGCAAAATATTTTTTATCAATATAATTCTATTTTTTAATGTAGGAAATTTCTTCAAAAATTCTTTTGTAACTGCCTCTGAGATAGATGCGATATAATCATATGCCTTCCACATTTTTGTTTCGGATAAAATATCAATCTGCACCTGGGAATAGTCCGTATGGATCCATGCGATCTTTTTCTTGGCATTTACTTTCTTCGTTACAATATAATGTGGTGTCAGAAAACTTACCGCCAGATCATACTCCTTTTGGGGTTGTATTCGCGGCATAAAAGGGCTGGTATATTTATAGCTATATTCTAAGTTCACATCACTGTCTCGGTAATTATGCTTATGATCATAAATCACCGCCGCTGTTTTTCCATATAGCCTTGCCATTGTTAATAAAACATGTCCCTCTTTTAAAGTTGCCTTCATTGGGTGCGCCAAAACTGTATACGCAGCTTTTTGCGGAAGCAGATGGACTTTATCCGGAATCGCATCCATTAATTCTCCTTCCTGACGAAGCAAAAAAAGATCTATTTCCCATTTGCTTTCATCCAGTGCTTCTAAAAATCCTATCAGACTTCTTTCCGCACCACCCAATTCCAATGCATGTGATACAATTAACATTGTTCTCTTCATATTCGAAACCTCTTAAATACATCTACTCCCCAAATCCTATGAATCGGTCTTGTTATCTTCCCTCGTAATTTTTGTGCTGTGTTCATCCAGGATGCCGCATACCAGTGAATAGAAACCGTATCTGCTGTTTTTTCCAGCTTTCCCGTTGCACTGTCATATGGATTCAAAACATTCACCGGATACACTGCCGCTTCCCATATTTTTTGTTTCTGCCCATTCTGTTTTAAGCCTAATGCGGTCAATGCTTTTGTATTCAGTTCCGGACACATTCTTACTCCATTCTTTCCATCCAGCAGCACATCATATTCCTTCAGCATCGCCCGAAGCACTGCTCCATGCGCAGCGGATCCAAATCCCAGTCCCGTATTTACATACCGCTTATTTTCAAATCCGAAATATGCATCTTCCTGCAATAGCTTTTCCAGTGGCCGAATCACTTCCACGTCTGTATCCAAATAGATCCCTCCATACTTTTCCACCGCCCAAAGTCTGACATAATCGCTTAAATATGCATATTTTTTTTCCGCATAGCACATTCGTGTATATCCATTCATGTCTATGTCAAAATTTTCTTCATTCCATTCGATCATTTCATAGTCCGGGCAATACTGATGCCAGCTTTCTATGCACTTTAAAGCCAATCGGGATTTCTTCCCTTTCCCAAACCAACAATAATGTATTTTCTTCGGTATCATGTATCCATCCCTTTCTATCACATCTTTTATTCACTGGCTATCATTCCTGCATTGCTTTCTAATTTTCTTTTATGAAAATAGTCATAGACTTTCTCTGGCAAAATTCCCACAAGAATTGGCCGCATCGTATATAGGTATCCGCTTATCGGCAGCCCCAGTTTTCGGACCGCTATTCCTTTTACGTAGGCCTCATTTATTCTGTATCGAAGCTTTCTTCTCTTATATGCTGCTCTGTCATCCCGCATGAGATAAAGCTGTTTTGGAATATTTTTACCTCTGTATCCCGCCTCATACATTTTTATCCATAAATGATAATCTTCTACCCGTAAAATACTTTTTTTCTCTGTGTATCCATCCACTGCATCGTATGCTTCTTTTCTTACCATACATGGTGCATGGCAAAACGGAGATCCATACAGAAAATCCTTTTTCTTTGGATATTCCGGATGACTTATCTTTCCCCATATTCCTGTTTGATCAAAATATCCCATATCTGTGCTTACGATTGAAATTGTTTTCTCTGTTTCCAATGTTTCATATTCAGCCGCAAATCGTTCCGGCAGACAGATATCATCCCCATCCATTCTTGCAATGTACTTTCCTTTGGCCGCTTTCAGACATCGGTTCAAGGTATAATTAAGTCCCCTGTTTTCTCTGTTTCTCAGTAAGATCATTTTTTCCGGATATCTTTTCCTATAAAGCTCTGCCACTTCGTACGTTGCATCGGATGATCCATCATCGCACATAATCAACTCCCATTCTTTCATTGTCTGGTTTAAAATCGATTCAATTGCTTCTGACAGCGTATCCGCACAGTTATACATTCCCATAATTACACTGATCTCTGGATTTTTCATATAAGCCCCCATATAAAATGCATCTGATAATAAAAGAATCCAATATATCCCAAAACAGCAGCACTTTTTATAATTTTCGCCGAATTCTCTGTAAAAATATTTTCCATTTCCCAGGGAAGCAAAATGGACGCAGAATACACAGATCCATAAGAAATCAGCCGTCCTATGAATATACCGGAAGTTTTCATCGATACAACTGCAATTCCACTTGTTAGGATTGAGAAGTTTGTCATAATGTTAACTACCGGGTTATCCGCTTCTTTGATCTGCCTGCGTCCAACCACAGAAAAAATCATAGGAATAGAATAGACGAATACTCTGATTGGATTGGTTCCATTATCCTCCCACTCTTTCCAGTCCGTTACCATATTAGAATACTGTGTATTTGACAGCGCATCGTTCATCCCATCTGTAAACCTGTTTACAAATATCAGTATTAAAATGCATCCTAAAATACACAGCACACTCTTTTTATTCCATGCTTTCCCCTGCACAATAAAGATAATCGGTACCATAAGAAGCGCTGACGCATGGAACGTTGCCCCTAACAGGATAATTACTGTCAGTGATACATATTTTCTTTTCAGAAGCAATGGAAATCCCGCCATAATAATTGCAATTGCCAAAAACTGGCGAATACCATTCTGACACCAGGACATGTAATCCGTTCCTGCAACAAAAATAAATATACTCATCCAATAGTTTTCACTATATTTCCGGTAGATAAATGCCATGCATAACATTTGTATTGCAGCTATGATCAGAAAAAAACAAACAGATGAATTTCCAATAAAGCTTTTTAAAACCACCATGAAAACGGAAAAACCTTTATCTTTTTTTATTCCCTGAAGATAGAATGGGAGCTCAGCTAGCCTATTCGGTGCTTCGCTGAAAACTCTCCGGTATGCATAGGTGTCTCCAAAATTATCAGATCGTAATGCTGCTGCTATTATGTACGGAATCACCAGCAGCACCGCCGGTGCCATCTGCCATCTTTCTTCGATCCTTCCCATAACGATCTCCTGCTTTTTCGGCAGAAATCTTGTCAGAATTATCCCTGCTGTCAAAATCCAAATTAATTGAAACCAATAGTTCGTTATGGACATCTTTCACATCTCTCCTTTTGTTTTACTAAAAGTCTCTTTTTTCATCCCCTCGCAGACTCTGCACTGTTTTCTCCACCACAACTTCTTTCCGAAACTCTCTCTCCATCTTCTCTCTCCCCGCCTGTCCCATCTGCTCTCGTTCTTCTCTGCTGCAATGCAGCATCTCTTTCATTGCGTCATACAGCATCTCTTTATTTTTTACCTCAACCAGCAGACCGCTTTTCCCATTTTCTACGCTCTCCCTGCACCCCGGAATATTGCTTGTGACGACTGGGCGGCCTGTGGCGGCGGCTTCTAAAAGGACATTACTCATTCCCTCATGGTAACTGGGGAGCACTACGCAGTCTGCTTCTATGTAAAACGGACGTGGATCCGACTGAAAGCCGTAGAAATGGGCGATGCTGTGTTTTTCCAGTTCTTTTACCTGCTCTTTGTATTCATCTTCAAAAAAACCAACCAGATCAAGGACAAAGTTTTCGTTTTCTTTTTTCAGATGCCGGACAGCATAAAACAGTTCGTCGATTCCTTTTTCTTTCATAATTCGTCCAAGATACAGGAAATGGATTCGTGTGTGCTTCGGATAAGGCTGCATTTTGTATCTTTCCAGATTAATTCCTGCCCCGGCCAGGACGATCTGGCGATCGGCGGATATGATTTTTCTTTTACAAAATTCACTGGCATTTTCTTTGTTTTCAAAAAAGACGTATTTCACTTTTTGGAACGCTTTTCGATATAAAATTGTAACAAGCCCAGTTAAGACTGGTTTTTGAAATGCTGTTCCCAACCTCTGTACATTGGCATAATACGGAATTTGCTTTTGGCCGCTGAGCAGGCCTATGTAGATATTCGGTTTTATGGAATAGGTGAGTATAAGATCTGGTTTCACTTTTTTCAGCAGACGCTCATAATCCCATAGCAGCTTTGCTTCCGTAAATGGATTCACCCCACGGCGGTTCATGGATATTGGAATGCACTGGATTCCCATGTTCTGGAAATCTTCTTCATGCCCGACAAATGGCATCGCCAGAATTACTTCATACTCTTTCTGCAATGCTTCCGCCAGTTCTCTTCGAAACTGCCAGAACATATACGAATGGTTTGTTACAATCAGAAGTCGTTTTTTCATTGCTCTTTCCCGTTTCATGTAATATCCCGCATCATTTAATTACTTATTTCATTATTTCTTTTGCAAATTATATCATCTTCCCATTAATATGCAATTACTTTTTTCATTATTTTCCAGTAATTTTCTTTC
Organism: Blautia sp. AF19-13LB; assembly: GCF_003479105.1. NCBI lineage: Bacteria > Bacillati > Bacillota > Clostridia > Lachnospirales > Lachnospiraceae > Blautia > Blautia sp. AF19-13LB. The sequence goes on along the minus strand of NZ_QUGO01000003.1, from coordinate 69,237 downwards.
GTTTTCGACAGCCTCCACTCTGCTTTTACTTTTTTCTTCTCTCTTCCCCATTTACTGCCATCTGTTTTCCATCATTCCCTCATGAATTCCATCCTGCCGCAGTACCGCGCCGGCTGTCTTACAGAGGCATTCGAGATCCATTCCTAATGCAATGTGATGCACATAATATCCGTCCAGTTCCGCTTTCTCCCGGATCGGAAGTTCATCCCGCCCATGGATCTGTGCCCAGCCGGTGAGGCCCGGACGGACGCTGTTTGCGCCGTACCGCTCCCGCTCAGAGATCAGATTCTCCTGATTCCAGAGCGCCGGACGCGGACCGACGAGCGCCATGTCGCCTTTTAAAATATTGAAGAGCTGCGGCAGCTCATCGAGGGATGTTTTCCTGAGAAAGCGTCCGACTCTTGTGATAAAGAAATCGGGATGGTTCAGCAGATGTGTCGGCATATCATGCGGCGTGTCGATACGCATCGTGCGGAACTTGTATATGTAAAAATACTGCCCGTTCCGGCCCACCCGCTTCTGCCGGAACAGCACCGGTCCCGGAGAATCCAGGCGGACTGCAATGCCGACTCCCAGCAGCAGCCACGATAATGCTGCCGTTCCCACAAGCGCCAGCAGACGGTCCAACAGATTTTTCAGATACTTTTGATAAACTCCTTTTTTCTTCTCCCTCATGCTTTTCCTCCCTGCTCCCTTGCTGTCCGGTCACTGTTCCGGCGTTCCTTCTCTTTCCCATAGCCGTACTTTCCGTAACCGTAACCATATTTTCCATACCCGTAGCTGCCATAGCTGCTGTATCCGTAGCCCGTCGTGCCCTCCTGCACGCCGTTCAGCACATAGCCGCAGACCGGAATCTGCGAATCCTCGAAAAATTCCAGCGCGCGCCGGACTTCCCGGTCTTTCGTTGTTCCCTGATGTACCACGAGAACTGCTCCGTCGGCAATTCCGCCGAACAGTGCCGCATCCGAAAGCACTCCGCACGGCGGCGTGTCGATGATCAGAAGATCGGCCTCTTCTTTCAGGCTTTCGATCATGGTCTTCATCCGTACCGAGCGCAGCAGCCCTGCAGGATTCTGCGTGCTTCCCGCTCCCGGCAGGATTTTCAGCGTCAGATCCCGGCAGTCGGTAAGTGCCTCCTCCCAATCCATCTGTCCCTTCAGCACGGCAGCAATTCCACGCTCTTTCCGTCCGATCAGTCCCATACACTTCATCACCGAAGGATTCCGCAGATCTCCGTCCAGCAGTACTACGCGGTATTTCTTCTTCGCGAACGCCTCCGCCAGGTTCACGGCAACCGTCGTCTTTCCCTCCCCCGGCACGGCACTCGTCACAAGAAGGACCGGGCAGTCACTTTTTCCGATTATTCTGTCCTCCATCCTTGTCCGGATCAGCTGCACCGCCTCTTTGAAGGCATCCGGCACTTTTGGATTGCAGATGGTAATGGTCTGTTCCTTTACGCTGCTTCTTTTTTTGATCTTCGCCTGCGGCAGATTTCCAAGGAATGCCGCATTCGTCAGCTTCTTAATATCATCCGCCCAATGGATGGTTTTTCTTGTTCTCACATAGAGGAACAGCAGCAGGAAGGCCGCTGCAAGTCCTGCTGCTGCACCATACGTGCCGGCCCGCAACGCATCCTGGCTGTTAACCGGCACTGCCGGAACACCGCTTTCATCCACCACCGTCAGTGTCGTCGCACCAATGATATACTCTGCCACCTCCGGATAATTCGTGATAACGGATTTCATCACCCGATACGCCGTCTCCGGTGACGCGTCCCGCACACGGATAGTAAAAAGATTGGTATTTTCCATCACGCTCGCCTGAATTTCTGATGTCACCGCCCCGATTCCAAGATCCCGCGCTACAACATCCTTCAGTACGCCGCTTGTCACAAGATACGGAAAGGTCTTTCCAAGCTGCTCTGCCGTTACATTATCGTAATAAGAATAACCGACCGCACGGTTCGATCCGACCACGAACGATGTATATGCCTCATAAACCGGCTGATACCGCAGCTTTGCCGTCAGAAAGGAGCCGCCTCCTGCAAGGATTACAAGTGCCAGCACACCAAAGAAAAATTTCTGGAACGCCTGGAAATACTCCGCCAAAAAGGCGATCAGATCTATTTTCTCTGGTTCCGCTGCGGAATAGGTTTCATACGTTTCTCTGTTCATGCTCTTTTGCTCCCTCTCATCGTTCTGCCCTGCTATAGGCGCCGTATCCGTAACCGTAACCATAGCTGCCTCCGATCCGCTCGCCGAATCCCGGATAAACATTGCCGAACACACAGCCGATGACCTTTTCTTCTTTCTGGTTCAGCGCGTCGATGGCATCGTTGATGTCCCGTGTCAGCACGCCGTCCTGCCGAACGGCAAGAACCGCACCATCAGCCAGCTCCACAAGCTCCTCCGCATCCGCGGCCGCGCCCATCGGCGGCGTATCCAGAATAATATAATCCATGTTTGTCCGGCACGTATCCAGAATCCGCCGGAAAATTTCACCGCCGACTGCTTCCGACGGTTCCTCCAGCCGTTCCCGGCAGATGCCCATGTAAACATTCGTATCCTTGTATTTTTCAAAAACGCTGGACGCCGACTCCTTTCCGACTGCTACCTGTCCGAAATCTTTTCCGGCCTTTTGCGGAAGTTCAAAAATCTTATACAGCGCCGGCTGACGAAAATCACAGTCCAGCAGAAGGACACGGTTCTGTTCCTCTGAAAGGGCAAGCGCCAGATTGGCGGCAAGCGTTGACTTTCCTTCATTTTCCGCCACACTGGTCACCAGCAGCACTTTTCCCCCTCTCCGGTCGAGTCTTCCGCGCACACGGGAAGCAATGCGCTTCAGGGATTCCACATAGGGAAAGCTCCGCGCCGGATTCGTGATCAGCATGGAGCTGTTTTTCCTCTTTTTTTCATGGTACACGGTTCCCAGCAGATCCGCATCAATCTTGCGGCCAAATTCCGTTTCATTTTTGACGGTATCCCGCAGAAAGGAAAAGAAGCCCACCAGCGCCGCCGTACCAAGCGCTGCCGCCAGAAATGCCATTGCAGCGTACTTTTCCGTCGGAATCCGATTCGACGGATTGTCGGAAACCTGCGGCTGCTGCAGTGTCTCCAATACTACATTGGGAATAATATAATCTGAAATGGTTGTGTAATTCTTCAGCACCGACCGCAGTACCCGAAAGGCTGTTTCCGGCGAATCGGCTGTCACGGAAAGCTCCATTAAATTGGATTCCGGCACAATTGAAGCGCTCATGTCCGCCGGAAAAGATGAGCATCCCAGCTCCTCCATCACTTTTTTCTTTAAAATATTGTTTTCCAGAATCGCCTGAAATTTCTGCGTCATCTCATACGTCGAAGAAAGGCTCGATGCTGCATTTGCATTCTCGCCGCGCCCCATCACGGCAAACGTGGTTTTCACCGTGTACTGATCCCGATGGACTGCCGTCAGCACCGTGTAGGTTATCATCGCCGCCGAACAGGCAATCAGAAGGATGATCCACCAGTTTTTTGCCATATCACACAGAATGCTCCGAAGATCCCAGTCTGCTTCGCCGTTCTGTCCGTTTCCTGTTCTGTCGTATTCTCCCATCTGGAACCTCCTCATTCATTGACGCAGACAATCAGGCGGATGGAGCTTGTCTGTCCCTCCTCCGATGTCACAGTATACGTTACTTCATAGACACCTTCCTTTCCGGTGTCAACCGGATTCTCTATGGAAAGTTTTTCTTCCCCAAGGATCTTGTCTTCCGCGGAAACCGCGTGAAGTTCATCGTCCTCTCCTTTTTCATACATCATCTGATCCACATTCACCTGCTCCAGATAATCCTTCGGATCAAACGCCTGCTGCAGTTCCAGATGGATCAGATACTCGCTTAAAGTAATCTGCGGCTTTCCGCTCTCCTCGGCCGGATCGTAGAGTTCCACCGTCACCGGAAGACTCGTCACATCCCCGGCACGGTTGGCAGCAGAATACGTTACCTGATACAGCCCGGGCGTGCTGCTGATCTCATCCTGATACGAGAGCCGGATGCGGTCCGTAATCGTTCCGTCCAGACAGTCCTCTGCGGAAAGTCCTTCCGTCAGGTCATCTGCATTCACACTGAACCGGAGCGGCCCATCCAGGGAAAAGACCGGCGATGTATAGTCGTTATAGACCATTTCCCGTTCCGCGTGGGTGACATTGTTGTCCGAATCAAAGGCAACGATGCTGATTTTCCGCCGCCCTTTTTCGATAAAGTTGGAAATATGTTCTACCGCAAGCGAATCCGTCACATCGCCGTCCTTCGCATCGTACGCCGTCACGCCGGACAGAAGCTCCGCCTCATCCGCGTGGATACTGACCGAAATTTCACTGTTATCCATCGAAATCTCTGGCCCTTTCCCGTCTTTTCCGGTTCGCTGCCGCATCAGGCACCCGCCAAACGCGAGCGATGAGGCAAGAAATAAAATCAGAACAGCCGCTCTCATTTTGTGCATATCCTTTTGATGTCTCCTTTCGTTTTTCAGACAAACCAGCGTCTTTTCCGCCTTCGTTCCGGAGACGGCTCATACAGAACCGGCCGGTTCTCCAGAATTCTCCTCGGATTTACCTTCAGCAGAAGCTCCGCATACGATTCACCGTACCACTCCGACAGAAATTCCCGGATCGGTCTCATGTTCGGTGTCCGGTAATTGACGCGGTGGGCATCGCTTGCCGCACAGCCTGCCAGACGGTTTTCCAGCAGATACTGTGCTGTCCGCTCTGCTTCTTTTCCAAATCTTCCAAATACACTTCCTTTGTTCATCTGCAGAACTGCGCCCATTTCCCGGAACTCATACAGAAGCTCCGGCGAATCCTGCACGCAGAAATACCGCTCCGGATGTGCCAGCACCGGGATCTTTCCCATGGCCGGAAATTCCATCAGCCGCCTTCTGATCCCGTCCGGTGCCATGTCAAACGGCACCTCGATCAGATAATAGCGGCTTTCATGAAGCGGTATCAGCTTTCTCTCTTTGATTTTTTCGTTAAGCGGCCCGATGCTCATAATTTCCATGCCGCGCACCAGGCTGATCGGGATGTGTTCCTTCCGGATTTCCTGTTCCAGACGGTAAAACAGCTCCAAAAGCTGCTCCGAATCGTAATTGACATACCCATCCTCCACGCCCTCGATTCCCGTCTGGTTTGCATGCGGTGTCACAGCAAGGATACACACTCCGCTCTTTGCCGCAATTTCCGCCATCTCAAGGGATGTGGACAGATTCGGGGAACCGTCGTCAACCCCCGGCAGAATATGTATATGAAGGTCCGTCATGCTTCTTTTCTCCTTCGTACTGATATTCCGGCACCATTCTCTTTACCCTCTCGCAGATGTCCGGACATTCGTTTTCCGCCGCCCGCTCGAGTTCTTTCATCTGTTTTCGGAATACCGTCTCATCAAAAGCAATCTGCCGGCCGATAAAAATGCGGGTGTTTTCTGTCGTCTGCATCCCCTCCTCATTCATCAGCAGCTCCTCATACAGCTTTTCGCCCGGCCGCAGGCCAATGTACTTGATCTCGATTTCCACTCCCGGCTCATACCCGGAAAGGCGGATCATGTTTTTCGCAAGGTCCGCAATTCGGACAGGATCTCCCATGTTCAGGACAAAAATCTGGCCGTTTTTCGCATACGCGCCCGCCTCGAGCACCAGACTGACCGCCTCCGGAATCGTCATAAAATAACGGATGATGTCCGGATGCGTCACCGTCACCGGCCCGCCGTGCTCAATCTGGCGGCGGAACAGCGGAATGACGCTGCCGTTGCTGCCAAGTACATTTCCAAAGCGCACCGCCGCAAACTCCGTGGTGCTGTGTTTTCCAATCATCTGGATCACCATCTCGCAGAGCCGTTTGCTCGCTCCCATGATGTTCGTCGGATTGACCGCCTTGTCTGTCGAAATCAGAATAAATTTTTTTACGTGATACCGGCTTGCCGTGCGCGCCGTCTTTAAGGTTCCGATCACGTTATTTTTGATCGCCTCGTTCGGACTGTCCTCCATCAGGGGCACATGCTTGTGCGCCGCTGCGTGAAAGACGATATCCGGCCGGTAACGGGAAAACATCGACTGCAGCCGCCGTTCATCCCGCACCGAACCGATCAGCACCGTCATGTGAAGCCTCGGGAACTCCCATTCCAGCGATTTCTGGATCTGGTATGCATTGTTTTCATAAATATCAAAAATGATCAGATGACCGACACCGTGGCCAGCTAACTGTCGGCAGATCTCGCTGCCGATGGAGCCTCCTCCTCCCGTCACAAGAACTGCTTTCCCCTGGACATAATCGAGAATCGCATCGAGATCGACGCGGACCGGATCCCTAGGCAGCAAATCCTCAATTTTAATTTTTTTTCTGATCTTTTTTTCTTCCTTCATAGCTCCCGCTCTCATTCTATTCGACATCTTCTCCCGTTTTCAGGCATCCTGCTCCCGCAGACAGTCTTCGAGCAGATACAAAAGCTCCAGCGCCGAACGGAAACCGGCTTTCTGCTTTCCGCAGATCAGAAATCCCTGCAGACTGCAGTGCTGGCGGAACTGAATCTGAATGCTGACCATCCGCTCGGTTCCGGCCGGAAGCGTGGTCTCCTGCCGGTTTTTCATATCCTCCGTAAATTCCCATTCGTCTTTTTCTTCTTCCCGCAGGCTTCGCATACAGCTTCCCGCATCCGGCATACCGAGCAAATCATAAATCCGGTTCATCCGAAGCAGCATTTCCCCGTATCCCGCAAACGGAACATCGTAATGCAGAAGCGGCAGGCGGATCACACCTTTGGAATGGCTTCCGTTCAGCTCCTGAAAACATAAGAATAATGCTGCATCTGCTGTTGTATGTACCTTTTCTCTGATTTCTTCCATTTCTTTCCTCATAATCTTCTCCATCTGCTCTTTGTGTTTCTTTTTATAGTAATGTTATATGTAATATTTATTTTTGGAATATTATACCAAATCTATCTCACATCGTCAATCTGCTTATGCCTCCTTTTCTTTCGATTTTCACTTTCTTTTCTGTGTTTTTTCTACATGGAGTTTACTTTTTTGATCTTTTTCGAGTTCTGGTGTCGCGGTGCGTCACTGTTCGTCGAACGATTTTATCAGAAGTGAGGCCTTTCGGCTTGAATGAAATCCTGTGGATGTGCTAAACTACAGTTTGTAATCGTATGATCGTTTCTGTAATGATTTCATAGTTACAGTATCATGTTTTCCTGCGCCGGACAACCGCTTCGACGTGAACGGCTGCACATCGACGCAAACGGTAAGTAATTCAGAAGGTGGTAATTTTGTATTCAGAGTTGATTTTTCCATTGAATTCCAACGATCCGGTTCTTCTCGAAATTCCGGTCATCATCACACAGGGCGCCTCAGAACGAATCCGGTTTCCGCTGGATGATCTCATCTATGTGGAGGCCTGTCAGCACCGGCTGATTCTGCATACCGTTCAGGGTGACTTTTCAACCCGGTGCACATTTGCCGGCCTGACGGTATGTCTTGCCTCAACCGGCCGTTTTTTCCGCAACGGAAAAGGTCTGCTGATCAATTTCTCCCACGTTGCGCTCGTGCAGGCAACCGGCGAGGTTCTGCTGAAAAACGGACAGACCGTCTTCTGCAGCCGCAGACGGAAGCGTGAAACCCGCGAAGCCTTCCTCGCTTATGCCAGAACACTGTCCCGCCGCTTATAATATGATTTTGATTTTCTATGTCCTGCAGCCTTTGATCCACCGATACAAAGAACAGCAGCCTCTGGTTCTGTTTTCGAACCAACGGCTGCTGTCCTGTTTCTGTTTATTTTTCAGTTTTTCCCTGCCGCTTCCATCCGCGCCGCAAACTGCGCATAGAAATCGGTCTTTGTGTCATACGGAAGCAGATAAAACAGCTTCAGAATTCCCATGCTGATCTGCTGCTGCAGCGCGTCATCCTCTGTCCGGCGCGCCTCGTTCTGTTTTTCTTTCAGATAATAATGCCATTCGTTCGTAAACGCTTCATACTTTCCGAGCTCCGGCGTGTCGAGCCAGCGGCGGACTTTGACTTTTGTCTTATTCTCCTTCGGACATTCGCTGACCTGAAGAAAATAGGAAAACGTTCCGTTCTCATACAGCCGTCCCAGCGGAAACATCCGGCAGAAGCCCGGCCGCGCATCGTGAATGCTACACCGGCCCTCATCATTTAAGAAACTGCACTGGTCTGACTGCTCCGTCATTTTCAGATGCGGCAGAATCACACCGTCCACTACGCGGAGTGAAATATATCCCGCCGTCAGAATCTCCTCCATCGTTTTGCCGAGTTTTCTCTCGAGCCGGTAAAGATCCATCGGGTCGAGCACAATCGAGTCGCCCATCCCGCGGCAGCAGGCGGAGCATCCGCGGCAGTCGTCGCAGCCCACTTTTACCATGTCATTCGCTCCATATCGTTTTCCATCTGAAATCTTGTCTATATCTACGTTCCGTTCCATACTTTCTTCCTGTCTGTTCTTTATTTTTTATACTCAAAATCCGGAATCTGATGCCATCTCTCCCGGAAATAATGTGCCGCCAGTTTCGGCTTGCGGTCACGGGTGAAGATTCCCTTCTTGTTGCCCTGCACGCGCAGGAGACTCTGGCTCGTCGCAAAGTCCCAGATGCCCGAAAGGTCACTGACAAACCGGGACGGTGTCATACTTGGATATAACATACTTTTGTTTCCTCCTTCTCCATTTTTCTTGTATATCCCCCTGTTTTTCCTGCCGGTTTACGTTCCGGCGCGCTCTGCCCCCACGACATGCAGCACCTGGTCCTTTACCTGGAATTTGATTTCCATTCCCGCAAAGGAAAGTCCGTAAACGCGCTCTTCACTGTTCTGATACGATGGGCGCGGGTCCTGCTCCAGCACTTTTTTCAGTGCCTCCCGGCGGTCCGCCGGAATTTTTTCCAGCAGCTCATCCGGAATTTCAACGGGAATAAAGTATTCCTTCGTCTTTTCCGTAAAGCTGCCAAATGCCTCCGCATGGCTGTCCACATGCGGCAGATACGGTTTGATGTCCAGAATCGGCGTACCGTCCATCAGATCTGCCCCCGACAGATGAAGCACCGGCCCGAGTGCCGGATGCTGCTCCACACGCTCCAGCTTTACCGAAGAAAGCCCGATCGGATTGGGCCGGAACGGAGAGCGCGTTGCAAATACACCGACCCGCTTGTTTCCGCCAAGCCGCGGCGGCCGCACCATCGGTGACCAGGTGTCGCGCACAGCCTCGGAAAACTCCCAGATCAGCCAGAGATGGGAATATTCCTCGATGCCGCGCAGCGCATTCGCATCGCGGAACTCCGGTTCAAAGACGATCGTACTCTTTAATTCTTCAATCAGCCCGCTCTGCCGCGGAATCCCGAACTTTTCCGGGAAATCCGTGTGGATCCGGGCAATCACTTTCACTGCAATTTCTTCTGCCAAAACGTTTTTCTCCTTTATCCTTACCAGACTCTGAATAGGTTTATTCTAACATTTTGCCGGAAAAAAGTCCACCTGCCAGCCGGCGGTTGGCGGAAAAGTGTCAGAAAAGGACGGATTTCTCATAATTTGCAAATCCGTTTTTCTATCCTATGACCGAAAAAAAAGAACAGGAACCGTTTTGCTGTTCCGATTCCTGTTCTCTCCTCTTTATGCTCCAAGTTCCCGCATGCCTTTCAGCAGTCCTTCAATCTGTTCTGCTATTTCTTTTACTTTCGCTTCCAGTCCCAGCAGTTCCTGGCGGTACATCTGATTTTTCTCTGTCGTATCAAAAGTATGTACCGTCTGAACCAGAAACGCTCCCGCCTTCGGCTGAAGTTCATCCGGCAGGTGCGTTTCCTTTAAGCGGATCCGAAAGCTTTCCAGGTCATTCCCTGCAGCCCTTAAATACTGATTCATGTGGATCCCTGTGTGGCGCATCATCGCTCTGCCCTCGCCGCGTACCTTTGCGTACGCTCTCTGGCTTTTGGCTGCGTACAGTGTCATCTGTACATACATCAGACTGGTCAGTGCCTTTTCTCCGGTCATTGCTGTTTCGTATAATTCTTTTTTCACTCTCTCGCTGCTCATACATTCCTCTTTCCGCCACTTTTGTTCCGCTGGCAACGGTTTGGATTGCTCCGGCAGTTCATGTTATCTTTGGTATTCAGGAGCATAAAAAAAGACTCCTATCATGACGACTGCCACAATAAAAGTCTTGCGTTCTCATTTGATACGGACGTCTCTCGACATCGGCTGACGATTTCAAACCCACCCGGGATGCGTTTTTGTTTCCCGCGGCGTTTCGCTACTCCCTTTTACTTGTTGATGTGTATATTAGCACACTTCCTGTCGAATTGCAAGTATATTTTTTGCATTTTGTCCCTCATTTCATGCAACTTACGTTTTTTCATTTGTGTTTCTTCCTATATAAATGCACCGCCGGAAAGCATACCGCTCCGGCTGCCAGCACGAGAAAAACGATATCTGCATACATCTTCACATATCCCGCCGCCTGCTCCCACGCCACACCGACCGCAGCACCGGTTCCGACGAGAAGAATGTTCCACACCGTGCTTCCGATGATTGTAAACAGCAGAAATTTCGGCATCTCCATCCGTGCCATCCCGGCGGGGACGGAAATGAGGCTTCGGATGATTGGAATGCACCGGCCGAACAGAACGGCCCGCTGGCCTTTCTTCTGAAACCATGTAATCGTTTTCCAGGCATCCTCCGCGTGAAATCCGAGAAACTTCATCGGGCGGCTGTCGAGCAGTTCACTAAGGCTCTCCGGGCTGACAAGCGTTCCCGCTCCATAGAGAACCAGCGCCCCGAGAAGCGATCCTGCCGTGGATGACAGCACAACGCCCGCCGGATGCAGACGGGTGCATGTCGTCATAAAACCGCCGAACGTCAGAATCACCTCGGAGGGAATCGGCGGAAAGACATTTTCCACGGCAATCAGAATCAGGACGCCGACATATCCAAAACGGTTGACCATATCCAGGATTACGTTCTGCAAGCTTTCTCCGTTCCAGCAGCTCCGCACCGTTTTGAGACCTGCGGCGTTTTCCCGTCTCTGCTCCGCGTCACGGAATCGCTGCTTTTTCCTTCTTCCCCTGCATTCTATGCACCGCTGCCCCTCTGCATGACCCCTTTTTCCGCCAAAACTTTCCTCTGTTTACGATTCCGTCAGATTTTCTTTGTTTTGTTTTCATCTTCTCTTCAGAAAAGCTTTATCTCATGTACACATTCTGGTCACAATTTTTCCGTATACTAATCTCATCAACAACGAAGGAAACAAACACAAACCTCCATCGTTTTTCTATAAATTTTAACCAGGAGACAGCAAAGCACCCTTGGAAGCATGTCTCCAATGCCAACCTTTCTAATAGATAGATTTCTTTTTCATACCGCCGGGGCCCTAACAAGTCCCGGCCTCTCTCCTTTTTAGGAGATTTTTTTATTTTCAGCTCTTTTTTTCCTTAATTTTCTAAAGTTCCCACGATAATTTTTTCTTGCACAGGACTTTTCCGTATAGTAAAATGAAAACAGTTGTTTTTAACAGACACCATGGATAAAAAGGGAGAAAAATACCATGAAGATTGGATTTGACAATGAGAAGTACCTGAAAATGCAGTCTGAGCATATCCGCGACCGCATCAACCAGTTTGACAACAAGCTGTATCTGGAATTCGGCGGAAAGCTGTTCGACGATTTCCACGCATCCCGCGTTCTTCCGGGCTTTGCACCGGATGCCAAACTGCGCATGCTGATGCAGCTCTCCGACCAGGCTGAGATCGTAATGGCGATTTCCGCAGCCGATATTGAGAAAAACAAAATCCGCGGCGACCTCGGCATCACCTATGACAGCGACGTGCTCCGCCTGATTGATGAGTTCCGCGGACGCGGCCTCTATGTCGGCAGTGTTGTCATCACGCAGTATTCCGGACAGCACAGTGCAGACGCTTTCAAGAAGAGACTGCAGAAGCTCGGCATCCCGGTTTACATTCACTACACGATTCCGGGCTACCCGCATAATGTGCCGCTGATCGTGAGCGATGAGGGATACGGAAAGAACGAGTACATCGAGACAACCCGTCCGCTCGTTGTCGTTACCGCGCCGGGACCGGGAAGCGGAAAGATGGCAACCTGCCTTTCCCAGCTCTACCATGAGCACAAACGCGGTGTAAACGCCGGCTATGCAAAATACGAGACCTTCCCGATCTGGAATCTGCCGCTGAAGCACCCGGTCAACCTGGCTTACGAGGCTGCTACCGCCGATCTGAACGATGTCAACATGATCGACCCGTTCCACCTCGAGGCATACGGCGTGACAACCGTCAACTACAACCGTGATGTCGAGATTTTCCCGGTTCTGCGTGCGATCTTCCAGCAGATCTTCGGCGAGAGCCCGTACAAATCCCCGACTGACATGGGTGTCAACATGGCCGGAAACTGCATTATCGATGATGAGGCATGCCGCGAGGCTTCCCGTCAGGAGATCATCCGCCGCTACTACACTGCTGTGGACGGTATCGCAGACGGCTCCCGCTCCGAGACTGAGGCTTACAAAATCGAGCTTCTGATGAAACAGGAAAACATCGTTGCCGCAGACCGTACCACCGTTTCCCCGGCTCTTGTTCGTGCCGAGGCGACCGGCGCACCGGCCGCTGCCATGGAACTTCCGGACGGACGCGTCATCACCGGAAAGACCGGCGATCTGCTCGGATCGAGCGCGGCGCTTCTGCTGAATGCATTAAAAGAGCTCTCCGGCATCGACCATGACGTACATGTTCTCTCACCGGAATCCATCGCTCCGATCCAGACCCTGAAAACCAAATACCTCGGAAGCAAGAACCCGCGTCTTCATACCGACGAGGTTCTGATTGCGCTGTCTGCTACTGCTGCACAGAGCGAGGATGCACAGAAAGCACTCTCCTGCCTGCCGCAGTTAAAGGGCTGCCAGGTGCACTCCAGCGTTATGCTCTCCGATGTGGACCGCAAAATGTTCCAGCGTCTGGGATGCGATCTGACCTGTGAGCCGAAATTTCAGTAAATAATTTTTATATCTTGGACATAAAAATCCAGGGCATACGGTACTTTCCGTACCTGCCCTGGATTTTTTCTTTTCCGGCTTCTGTTTATAAATTTTCTTTTCCGAATCCCATTGGCAGCAGCTCCTCGAGTGTCATTTCTTTCCAGGAACCGTCGCCCTTGCAGAGAAGGACGAGAAATTCGTTCGGATCAACGAATTCCCGCAGCACCTGACGGCAGACACCGCACGGTGTGCAGAAATCCTCCGGCTCTGCCTCTCCCGGGCCGCCGCAGACGGCGATCGCGTCAAATTCCGTTATGCCCTCGGATACGGCTTTGAAGACCGCGGTGCGCTCCGCGCAGTTTGTCGGTGTATACGCCGCATTTTCAATGTTGCAACCGGTATAAATCGCTCCATTCTTTGCCAGAACCGCCGCGCCTACGCGGAATTTCGAATACGGCACATACGCAAATTTCCGCGCTGCCAGAGCCTGTTTTACCAGCTCCTGTTTTATTTCTGTACTGATTTCCTGTTTCATATCCAGCATCCCCTTTCCAGTATCCCCTTATTTTTTCTTTCTTATTTCTGATCTTCCCGGATCAGAATCCGCAGTGCCTCGATGGCTACCTGAATCGCACCTTCCGTATCGTGCGTAATGTGGTTCTCCATGCCGCGTTTCACTCTCTCCTGATTTCCCATCACAAGAAAATCCGATCCGGCACGGACGCCGCGGGCACTTGCCACGATAAAGAGTGCCGCCGATTCCATCTCTGACGCTTTGCATCCAAGCTTCATCCATGCATCCCATTTTTTCAGCAGCTCATCGCCGACCGGCATCTGCTCCGGGTCGTGCTGGCCGTAGAAGGAATCCTTGCACTGTACCACGCCCGCATGCCATTTTTTCCCAAGATTCTTTGCCGCCTGCACCAGCGCATTCGTCACGGTAAGGTCTGCGACTGCCGGGAACTCGATCGGTGCGTATTCCTTTGACGTTCCCTCCGCACGGATCGCTCCCGTTGCCACCACGATATCGCCGCCCTCTACATCGAGTGCCATACCGCCGCATGTTCCGACGCGGATAAACGTATCGGTGCCGCACTGGATCAGCTCTTCCATCGCGATGGAAGCCGACGGACCGCCGATGCCGGTAGATGTAACGGAAACCTTTACACCGTCCAAAGTACCCGTATAAGTCACAAATTCCCGGCTGTCTGCGACGAGCACCGGGTTCTCAAAGTAAGCTGCAATTTTTTTACACCGTTTGGGATCTCCCGGCAGAATCACGTACCGTCCCACATCGCCTTTTCGGATCTGCAGATGATACTGCAGCCCTTCTTCTCCTGAATAATTCTGCATATGCAAAAACCTCCTTTGTATTTTCGTATTCTCATAGTTCTATTTTACCACAGGCCGTACCGCAAATACAAGGCTTGACACCATTTCACCGCCCCTTTCATTACGGATATAATCACGTTCCGCAGTTGCCTTTTCCCATTCGGGATGCTACAATAGGCACAGAAACCAGAGTTCTTACTTTCATTTTTACAAGGAGGGATTATTTTATGAGTTCCTATGTCATCAGCTGCTGCTCTACAGCAGACCTTACCGAAGAACATTTCTCCAAACGGGAAATCTCATACATCTGTTTCCATTACAAATTAAATGACACCGAGTACGCGGACGATCTCGGCAAGTCCATGCCGTTCGATCAGTTTTATGCCGCCATGGCCGCCGGCGCTTCCACAAAAACATCCCAGGTGAATGCCGATGAATTTGAAGCCTATTTTGAAACATTCCTGCAGGACGGCAAAGACATTCTCCACGTCTGCCTCTCCTCCGGCATTTCCGGTGTCCTGAATTCTGCGATGATCGCCAAAGCCGACCTTGAAGAGCGCTACCCGGAACGGAAAATCCTCATCGTGGATTCCCTCGGCGCTTCCTCCGGCTATGGTCTTCTGATGGACCGCCTTGCCGACCTGCGCGATGAAGGAAAACCGCTGGAAGAGGTTTACGATTTTGCGATGAAAAACCGCCTCAAAGTCCATCACTGGTTCTTCTCCACGGACCTCACCTTCTACGTGCGCGGCGGCCGCATCTCCAAAGCCTCCGGCGCAATCGGCGGCCTCCTCGGTATCTGCCCGCTGCTCAACATGGACAACGAAGGCCGTCTGATTCCGCGGTTTAAAATCCGTACGAAGAAAAAAGTCATCAAAAAAATCGTCGACCAGATGGAAGAAAACGCCGAGGGCGGCCTCTCCTACTCCGGCAAATGCTACATTTCCCAGTCCGCCTGCTACGACGATGCGCGGGCCGTTGCGGATCTTATCGAGGAACGCTTTCCCAATCTGAACGGAAAAGTAGAGATCAACAACATCGGAACCACCATCGGCAGCCACACAGGGCCAGGAACCGTGGCATTGTTTTTCTGGGGGAACGAACGGGTGGATTAACTCTCCTGCACTTCCATCTAAAAACAGGGAAGAAAAAAGCTCTGTCCATTTGGGCAGAGCCTTCTTGTTTTCCTTCTATTCTTCTATCTTCCCTCTCCAACATTTCCGCACCAGTGCAAACACCAGATACCCGATGGCTGCTCCAAGCGTATTCGTCACAACATCATCTAACTGGCAGAAGCCGCGCTCTGTTAAAAGCTGCACAGTTTCCAACATCATGCTCGTGGCAAATGCCGCATACACACAGTACCACCATCTCCGAAGAAACGGCACCGCCGCCGGCAGTAATGCACCGAACGGCAGAAACAGCAGAATATTTTCCACAAAATACCGATCTGGCAGACACTGGTTTCCCCAGGTTTCAAACAGCTTCAAATCCACACCGGTTCTCGAACCCGGTTCTCTCGAAAGCAGTGTAATCGAAATCAGCATGGCAAAATAGACGGCTACCAGAAACCACGCCAGAAGCTGCCCGCCGTGCAGCGCACGGTACTGCTCCAGCCGTTTCCGTTTCTTCTGGATCTGCTGATTTTTCCACGCCGCCGCAACCGTCACAAAGCCGACACCGACTGCAACCGCATGCGGCAGATACCGGAATGTATCAAAAATATCCTGTTCAATCGTTGTCAGATAAAGAGGAATTGCCATTTACATCACCTTCCGTATTTTCGCGGCTGATCGGAAACACCCGCGAGATAATCGAGACTGCAGTCATACAGCTTTGCCAGCGTAATCAGACAGTCCAACGGAATCTCACGGATGCCTTTTTCATACCGGTTGTAGGTGTCCGGGTGACTGAAAATCTTCCGCGCCGCCTGTGTCATCGAGTAACCGCGTTCCAGACGGAGCTCTTTCAGCCGGATCAGCATTTTCTCCCGCCCCGGCGTTTCTTCTATTTTTCTGTGCATTACTTTCCTTCTTTTTCCTGCTCCGTTTCCGCCGCTGCTTTTTCTGCCTCCGGCGCATACCCCGGATTGTCGTCGTATCCTTCCAGGAAATTGTGGCGGATGCCGTGCTGCTTGTAGCCGACCACGGTGTCAATGTTGACATTTTCGACACTGCGGAAAATATTGCTCTCCACGAACGGATTCACCTTTTTCAGGTTTTTGATCAGTTCCTTGATCTCCACGCGTTTCGAACGATTCTCCTCGTTATTGCAGGTCGTGCAGGTATCGGTAAACTTGCAGGCACACTGGATAAAATGCAGACCGTTATAATCTCTCCACGCCTTGATATCATCCTCGCGCACCAGATACAGCGGGCGGATCAGCTCCATGCCCTCGAAGTGGATGCTGTGAAGCTTCGGCATCATCGTCTGCACCTGCGCACCGTAGAGCATTCCCATGAGGATTGTCTCAATGACATCATCGTAATGATGGCCAAGTGCGATCTTGTTGCAGCCAAGCTGCTGTGCAAAATGGTACAGATGGCCGCGGCGCATTCTCGCGCAGAGGTAACACGGCGAATTTTCGACATGGTAAACCGAATCGAAAATATCGGTCTCGAAAATCGTGATCGGAATATGGAGGCTCTTTGCGTTATCCTCGATCACCTTGCGGTTCTCCGGGCTGTATCCCGGGTCCATGACAACGAATTTTACTTCGAAATCAAATTTATTGTGAAGCTTTAACTCCTGAAAGCATTTCGCCATCAACATCGAATCTTTTCCGCCGGAAATACAGACAGCGATTTTATCGCCCGGTTTTACCAGCTCGTATGTGTTGATCGCTTTCGTAAATTTGGACCAGATCGACTTTTTGAATTTTTTGCGGAGACTCTTCTCCACGTCTGCCGCCTTGTCCTGCTCCTCCGGCGCGCTCATCACATCCATCAGCCAGGCGATGTAACCGCCCTCCAGGCTCACAGCGTCCCAGCCCTTTTCCTGTAATTCTTCCGCCGCTGCGACACTGAACCGGCCGCGGCTGCAGCAGATAATCGTCTTTTTGCTCCGGTCAATCGCATCACTTGTCTCGATTTCTTCTGTCTTCATCACAAGCGCTCCCGGAATCGCGCCGTGGGAGATCTCTACCGCATCGCGGATATCGACGATCTGATAGCTTGACGGATCGAGCTCTTTTAGTTCTTTTATTGAAATACTGGTACTCATGTAATTTTTCCTTTTCTAATTAAAATGCCTTACTTTTCTTCATTCTTTCATTGTATCGTTTTTTCTGTGACTGTCAAGAAAAAACGGGGAGTCTCTGAACATTCGTTTCAAATCCTCCCCCACTTTTTTATTTTTTCCGGATATCCGCCATCGTCTTCAACAGAAGTTCTTTCTTCCAGAAGACCAGCCCTGCACTTGCGAGCAGAATCGCGTAACGCAGGATCCTGTACGGGAAAATCAGATTGCAGATGATGCTTGCTCCAATCAGAAAAACGGAGCACGCCAGAAGAAATCCTGGATTCATCAGATTTTCCTGGATTCCTTCGTTCACCAGAATCTGTTTGCTCACAATATAATGGCCGACCGAATACAGCATATAGCATGCCAGCGTCGTGTAACCGGCCGCAATATAGCCGAACAGGCGGATAAAAATAAAGTTCAACACCACATTCGCTCCAGCCGCCGCCATGGATGCAGCCATCAGAAACTGTGTTTTTTCATAATAGAACTGCGGCATCGAGAGAATATTATAAATAAAGATAAAGAACACACTCGCTGCCACCGGCGGAATGACGTACACCGCCTCGCGGTACTTCGGCGATCCGAAAATCAGCACCATCTCCGGACTGATCAGCATCAGCGCCACGGCTATGCCGACCACTACAATACTAAGAAGCTGCAGCACCTTCCGCATCGAGCGGATGTCGCCCTTTTTGATCTTGCTGTACATCCACGGTGTCAATGCACTGTTCATACCGCTGATGAAAAGCTGCACCAGCATACCAATGCTGTACGCCAGCCCGTACAGCGCAACTTCCGTCTTTCCGACCATCTTGTCGATCATGATGCGGTCGCCCTGATTCAGGATAATACCGGACAGATAATGCGGCACAATCGGAATTCCGATCCGCAGTGCGTAGCCCCAGTATTCCTTCGAAAAGAACTCTTTTCCTTTGCAAAACTGGAACACAATAATCGGCACACAGATGCAGACCTGCACCCCGACGATACCTAAGATCCGCATCATGGCCGTACCGCCGTTGATACGGATCAGCACCAGGCTCGCGATCGGGTTCATCAGCGCCTGCAGAATCGTCACGCAGACCAGAATCCGGTACCGATACTCAAACCGCTGCCGCCCCGACCAGTAAGAAAGCGCCGGACTCAGCAGCGCTTCCAGAAACATCAGCAGAATCATGGATTTCGGCAGATTTAAAATCTTCTCCCAGAAACCCGATGTAAAACAATACAATGCAAAAACCGCACCCGTAATCACAAGCGTCAGTCCCTGCATTGCAGATGTATATTCATCCCGCTGCTTCTCGTACTTTGCCATCGCATTGTCATAAACACCATTAAATAAATACAGCGATGTCATAATCGTCAAAATCTGCAGCCAGGACAGATAAACCGTATAGGTTCCGTACTCCTCGGTGCTCATCAGACGCGTGAAAATCGGAACTGTGATGAACGAAATGCCTTTCTGTAAAAAACTGCAGATCGTAAACCAAAGCGCCGCCTTCGCCTGGACGGAGAGAGAACGGTATTTTGAGGTAATGTTCATGTAAAATAGAACTCCTTGCTGTTGGTTATTTGCGTGTTTTATGTTAACACAAAATGGGGGGGACTGCAAGAGGAACATCCATTAAAATCCCCCATGGTTGAACGCTTCCATTCAACCATGGGGGATTCTCACTGCTTTATGTGTTTCGATTCCCAAATGTCATAGGTATCCCTTCTTATTTTTAAATCTTTAATGGATACCCATTCATTTCCAGCCAGCATCGCTTCTTTCACACGATTCTCCAGAACCGTATACAATTCATACTCCGTTCCGCTGAACTCATCGCCTTCATCGGCCCCGTATGTATCAATCCCGGACTCATCCTGCTGTGGTTCCATGGGTTTAATATCGCCCGTCGGCAATGTAACATCCTCATTTTCGTCCGCAAACGCCTTTTGCGGCATCACAAAAATGGATGCCGCAAGCAGAAACAAAAATGCTGTCAGTTTAACGATTCTCTTTTTTCTCCTCTCCATGCGCTTTTCCTCCCTGCAATTCTTCTAAATACAGTTTTGCATCTTTTAAGAAGCTGACCGCAATCATCACGATCACAATGCCGATCGGAAATGCCGCTACGATACTGACAGACTGCAGACTGTTCATGGAACTCTCTGCAAAAAGAAGTGCAATCGGAAGCAGGATCAGCAGGATACACCACATCAGCTGAATTCCTTTTGCCGGCTCTTCGCCGTCTTCCAGTTTCCGGTAGCTGTAGCACGATGCCGTCAATGCGATCGAGTCGAACGATGTCGCATAAAATGCAACCATCGTAACTAATACAACAACCATAATCAGCGGTGCACACGGCATGGTTTTGATCATCGACACGATCAGATGATATAAATCTCCACTTTCATTATACTGCGAAATGAAATCAATTGCACCTGAAATCTGCTTTCCCATCGAATAATTTCCAAGAATAATAAAGCTGACAAGCGTGGAACCCACACCAAAACCGTATCCGCCGAGAATCGTCTGGCGCACTGTTCTTCCGCGGGAAATGCTGCCAATGAAGAACGGTGCTGCCACACACCATACCATCCAGTATGCCCAGTAATAAATGGTCCAGTTCTGTGGGAAGTTTGTCGTACGCATCGGGTCCGTATACGTTGATAAGCCGATAAAGTTCTGAATCATTTTTCCAAGAGAAGAAAATCCAGTTTCAATAATATACCGCGTCTCTCCCCCAAACAGCAGGACGAAGGCAAGGAGTCCGAAAAACAGATAAATGCACACCTTGGCCAGAATGCTGATTCCTTTGAATCCATGCAGAAGAGAATAGGTATAAACACAGCAGGTGATCAGAAGAATGATAATATTAATCACAGTTCTGCTGACTTCCATATGGAACAGCTCGCCGATGATTTCCGCCATCAGAGGAGTTGCCACACTAAAAGTGGTAGCAGTTCCGGCCAGCAATGCAAAGACAGCCAGAAGGTCAATCAGACGGCCGCCAATTCCATCTGTCTGTTTTCCCAGAATCGGACGGCACGCCTCGCTGTATTTCTGACGGTTTCGTTTTCTTACATGAAGCATAAAGCCAAACGCAACAGCCAGTACCAGATAGAATCCCCACGGGATAAAGCTCCAGTGAAACAGTGGAAATACGCCTGCCCAGTCCTGAATGCTGCCAAGTTCTGCGATGTGAGGATCTGTTGCGTACAAAATCCACTCAGAGAACGAATAAAACAGAATATCTGCTGCCAGACCACAGGTAAACATCATGCATCCCCATGCAAAAAAGGAATATTTTGGCTTCTCATCCGGCTTTCCAAGCACAATATTTCCGTATTTGGAGCCTGCCAGAAACAGAGACAGAAAGAAAATGCCAAGTCCGATGACCAGGTAATACGTTCCAAAGGTGTCTCCAAACAGAAATCGAATCTGGCCAAGTACCTGATTCGACTGCTCCGGTGCAAAGAAAAATACGATACATAGAGCAACGATCAGCGCCAGAGGCACCAGCGTAATCATCCAGTCGATTTCTTTTTTCTTCTGTTGGTTCTTACTGTTCATTTTCTTCCCTTTCTGCGTAATCCGCATACGATGCATCGAGTGCAACAAGCTCGCTGAAATTGTCTACTTCTATGATATCCTCTGCCTTCATTGGCCGGATGCCAAGCTGATACTCTTTCGGGTAGCAGAACATTGCCACATCGTCCCAGTAAATCTGACGGTTTTTCTTTACTTCAAACTCCTGCTCCAGATGGCCTTTTAACCGCTTTCCATCTTCTGCTGTCCATCGGGAAATGCTGTAGAGCTGCCAGCCGCCCTTTCCGCCGGTTCTGCTGCAGCCTGTCACAATGCCGTTTTCCACGGTCTGCAGCCACTCGTCGGTCTCATCATCCGTCCACACGCTGTTGTAACCGGATCGCTCAAACTCCGGTGCCAGAATTTCCGGATGATAGATGATCTGGTCACCGTCAAGAATAAACGCATTTTCCAGATGTTCCCGCGCCACATACAGCGATGCGATGTTGTTGCAGGTATCGTACCACGGATTGTCGATCAGCTTCAGACCCGGGTACTCCTCTTCCAGTGTCTGGAACTGTTCCTTGAGGTAACCGACTACCACGTAAATTTCTGTGATTCCGTTTTTGTGCAGTCCATTGATGACGGTATCAATCATCCGCACACCGTTTACCCGGACCAGCGGTTTTGGTGTTTTTAACGTTACCGGCTTCATCCGGTTTCCGAGGCCTGCCGCCATAATAATGGCGCGCTCTACTTTGTACATATTTCTTTTCCTTCCTCTCCCAGTTCCTGCTGGACAATTTTGTAATAATCTTTTGCGTAACGGTACTGCCGCAGGGAATATTCTCCGAATTCCACGCCTAATTTCCGTTTATATTCGCACCAGTTGCTCCAGAGCAGACCGCAGACTGCGATGTAGCAGTAGATTTTTATGCGTGTTCTGTCGTCACAGTTTCCTTCAAAATAAAGATCAATCAGATGGTCCACCTGCTCTTTTTTGTAAAGAGAATAGATACAGAACATCGCAATATCCACATGCGGATCCTGCATTCCGGCGTATTCCCAGTCGATCAGGCGGATCTCCTCTTTTCCGTTTTCTTCCACAAACAGAAAATTGTCCGGCACAGCATCAATGTGAGTGAGCACCCACTCTCCGGCATTTGCTTCGATGTAATCCTTTAACTGAAGCACATGCGCTTTCGTCTTTTCGTAATCTTTATATGCTGACGGAGTTCCTTCCCAGAGGCTTTCATAGTATTCCATCTGTCCGAACAGGTCGAAGGAATGGTCTACTCTTAATTTCTGCCCGTGAAACTCCCGCAGTTTCTTCATGCATTTCTGAAGATCTTCCTCATTTTCTGCATCGCAGACCCGCGCACCTTCGAGATATTCTGTGATTTTGTAGCCGTTCTCCGGGTTAATATAGGCAATCTCATCGCAGATCCTGCGGCCGGCGATCGTCTGATATACAGCGGCTTCCTGCCTGCGGTTGATCAACTGATCGGTTCCCTCTCCCGGAATTCGCATAATGTATTTTTTATCTTTACAGGAGAATAAAAAGGATCGGTTTGTCATTCCTTTTTTCAGAACTGTAATGTTTGTCACTTCGTTCTGCTGTGCTCCAAGTGCTTCACAGATTACCTGAATCGCATCCGTCTGCAGCTGGCTGGAATCGCTGTCAATCTCACGCAGCTGCTCATAGGTATTGATTTCTACGGCATCGGCAGCATGTACAACACGGGCCGTCACAATCATTCTGTCTTTCCGGTATAAGGTTTCCTCCCAGAACGCTCCGTCGTATCGGGAATCTCTTCCCAGTTCTTCCAGACGCTCCCGCACGATCTCCGCTTCTGTTTCCAGCAGATAACAGATGCCGATCATCGCGTTTCCGCCTGCCTGTTCTTTCTGTACGACCAGCTCCTGCTTCCGGTTTACGCGGACGGTACTGTCATCATCCACCAGATCGCTGACCATGTACCAGGAATATAATTCGTTTCTGCTGTATGGATTCTTTTCACACCAGATATCACAGGGAATGATGTAGCTGTTTGATAAATGGGCTGCCGCCGTTTTCAGGGAATGCAGATTGTTTTTCGACACATAGTCCGGAGCGACGATCAATTCTACGCCGTATTCATCGATCAGATATTCATACTGCTCTTTCATAAATCCGACAACGACGTAAATCTCTGTAATGCCGACTTCATGAAGCTGACGGATTGTGCGCTCTATCAGCCGCTCTCCCTTGATTTCCAGAAGTCCTTTCGGTGTCTCTGTATTAATCGGAACCATCCGCATACCAAATCCGGCGGCAAGGATAATGGCGTTTTTCGGCGCTTTCTCTTTTGCCTCACGCAGTGTCTTTTCCGTCGGACGGATCTCTTCATCCAGGTAACCTTCTGAAATCAGTTCCTTGATCGAACGATTGACGATTCCAAGCGAATGGCCGGTCTGTGCGGCAAGGATACGCTGATTGATGAAGGGTTCTTTTATCAGGTTGTTCAATATATCTTGTTTTGAGTTGTTCATATACTTCCTTCTTTCATTTTTCATGAACTTTTGTTTTCGATTATACCATAACTTTATGACTTTTTCAATCCCCTGTGTGTTAGGATAGTTGTCAGTGAAAGATAATTACTTTTGTGGTAGTATATATGTGAACTTCCTATAAAATTAACTCTCATAAAATTCCTTTTAAAGTATGCTACAACTGGCTTAAAGCAAGAACATGTCGAAACGAGAGTTAATATTTCAGGAAGTTCACATAAAAAGGTCCAAATAATTAACATTATTTGGACCACCTGTCAAAGGAAGCCTTTTTCCTTTTCGCCGTCATCAGGACTTCTTTGCGCTTCCATTCATAAATTTTTCTTAAAATTTACCTTTATTTTACCACACTACTCCCAAAACTACAATATATCTCCATTTTTCATTTTTTTTACATAGAACCTTTCTGGCCTAATACAATCAGTACAGTTTTAAACAAAATCTTAATATCCAGCATAAAGGACCATTCTGAAATGTACTTCGTATCCAGTTTTACAACCTCTTCAAAATCTGTAATCTCGCTTCGTCCGCTTACCTGCCACATACCAGTCAGTCCCGGCTTGATTGCCAGTCTTGCTCTGTGATGGAGCTCATATTTCTCCCACTCATCCACTGTCGGCGGACGGGTTCCTACAAGGCTCATGTCGCCTTTTAACACATTGAAGAACTGCGGGAATTCATCCAGCGAGGTTTTGCGGATAAAGTTTCCGATTCCTTTGCCTGGTCCTTTTTCGCTTCCGATGACACGCGGGTCATTCTCCATTTTGAACATCAGACCATCGCTGACGCGGTTCTGTTTCATCAGTTCTTTTTTCCGCTCTTCCGCATCCATGTACATGCTACGGAACTTGTAAATTTTGAATTTTCTTCCGTTCTTTCCGACACGGTACTGTGAGAAGAAGATCGGGCCCGGAGACTTGATATAAATCGCAGGGGCAACGAACAGGAAGATGATTCCGGTCAGAATACATCCGGCAAGACCGCCGCAGATGTCCATGATTCGTTTCAGCACAAGCTGTCCTGCGCTTGCCATATTGATGCAGGTGGTGACCACGGTATAGTTGCCCATGCGCTCTACAGTCTGATTTTTTCCCTGCATTTCGTTCACGTCCGCAATTTTTACGTGGATCGTAATGCCCATCTCGGCGAATGCGTCGAATACTTTCTGCGGGATTTCTCTGCCTTCCGGCAGAACGATCAGCACTTCGTCGAACCACTCACGGCAGACATACTCAGCTGCATCTGCAAGGTTCGATACCACCGGTACGCCGTGGATTTTGTGTCCGGTTCTGTCCTGGTCTACGAGAACAACGCCAGTCGGACGAACGCCGATGTAATCGAAATCCAGCATGCTCTTTACAACGGACTGTGACTGTTTTTCGGTCGTGATGATCAGAAGCGAACGGCCGCTGTGTTCCCCGCTGCTGCGTTTCTTTACCACAGCCTTCCATCCGATGCGCATCAGATAGGAAAGCATTCCGTACAGAGCACCGGTCAGCATAATGGTTGCTCTGGAGAACTGATCTCCCTCCTGAATCAGGAACAGGTAGAATACACCAAGAACGATGATGTATACCATATTTTTTACAGTCATTCCGATTTCCACGAGGTATCCGCGCTTCATGACGTTTTTGAAGGAATCGTCAAAAAACATGATCATCAGCTGGATCAGAGCGAATACGATAGCCTCATTTCGGTAAATTGGGCTTCCATATGGCTTAAAACTGTGATGTCTTAAGAAATAACCCATGACGAAAGCCAGCTGAAGACAGATAATATCAAGAACCATAAAATCCAGATGCTTCAGCCATCCTGTGGATGATTTTTTGTACATACCTTTCTCCCCTGTCGTATTTTTTTCGCCGTACTCGTAACATTCTCTTGTTTCGCATAGTTTTTCTAGCTTTTATATTACCATTTTAACTAAAACCTTCTCATTTTTTCTG
The DNA here is from genome assembly GCF_003479105.1 of Blautia sp. AF19-13LB. Classification (NCBI taxonomy): domain Bacteria; kingdom Bacillati; phylum Bacillota; class Clostridia; order Lachnospirales; family Lachnospiraceae; genus Blautia; species Blautia sp. AF19-13LB. The sequence goes on along the minus strand of NZ_QUGO01000003.1, from coordinate 43,638 downwards.
GTACTATGCATTTGCAATATCTTCTGTGACGAATACAGAACCATTTTTTTCTTTATTCCAAATATTCTATCCCATTTCTACTTATTTGTAAAGGTGTGGACACACTTTTGGACATAATTATTTCACATTTTTGCAAATTATTACATTTTATATTATTTCATCACATCCAGAATCTGTAATGTTTTCATCTTCTTTTCGACATAGCGATGGAGATATGCACGCAGCAATCGTTCCAGTTCGTCCAGGATCTCTTCATTTACGGTAAAACCATACAGCTTCGCGAGCGGTGCCGCAATGATATAGCGGCATGCCAGCACGGTGCCCGGCTGCAGCGGCCATGGATCTCTGATGGTTTTTCCACAGTTTGGGCAGTAGATGGCGCTGTCGCGCAGGGAGAAAACGGTCAGATTCTCTTTCGTGCCGCACTCCATGCAGGAGAACATCTGCGGTGCTTCTCCGCTGATTGTGATCGTCCGCAGTTCGAAGATGCACCGGATCAGGCGGAGGTCCTGTTTTCCGCGGCGGATGGCGTTCATCGTCACGTACAGAAGGTTCAGCATCTGGGTTTCATCGTTTCCTTCCTGGCCGAAATATTCGGCCAGTTCCAGAAAATAAAAGCCGTAATAAACGCCGGGCTGCATCTGCGCCAGGTCGAGGAAGTATTCTTTAATGTTTGCGCCGGAGAGGGTGTAGCTGTCACGGCCCTCGTAAACCTGAAACTCGCCGAAGACGAACGGATTGGAGACGGCCATCAGCGGGCTTTTCATGCGGCGGGCGCCGCGCGCGAAGGCGGTGATTTTGCCGAGCTCCCGGGTCAGGATCACGACGCGCTTGTCATACTCTCCGACCGGGGAGGCGGATAATACCATTCCGCTTACATTGATTGGTTCTCGCATGTTTCTTCCTTATTATAATGCAATATTATAAATCGAGTTTCTTTTTATCATATCCGAAGTTCTTCACGAGGAAATCGCTGTCGCGCCAGTCTTTTTTGACTTTGACCCAGAGCTTCAGGTTGACTTTCTGCTCCAGCATCTGCTCCAGCTCATACCGCGCGTTGCTTCCGATCTTCTTGAGCATCGCGCCCTGTTTTCCGATGATGATGCCCTTGTGGGAATCGCGCTCGCAGATGATGGTCGCATCAATATCAACGATTTTTCCGTTCGGGCGGTCTTTCATCTGGTCGATCACAACGGCGATGCCGTGCGGGATCTCTTCGTTTAAGTCGTACAGTGCTTTCTCGCGGATGATCTCAGCCACGATCTGGCGCATCGGCTGATCGGTGATGGTGTCCTCATCGTAGAACTGCGGGCCGTACGGCAGATATTTGAAGATGCTCGGAATGATGTCATCGGTGTTCTGATGGCGGAGTGCCGAGCACGGAATGATCTCGGCAAACTGGAACAGCTTGCGGTACGTATCGATGAATTCCAGGATTTTGTCTTTCTCCACGGTATCGGTCTTGTTGATAATGAGGAGGACCGGCGCATTGACTTTCTCCAGGATCTCTGCGATATGGCGCTCTCCTGCTCCGATGAAGTTGCTCGGCTCTACCAGCCAGAGAATCACATCGACTTCTTTTAACGTTTTCTCGGCTACATCGACCATGTACTCGCCGAGCTTATTTTTCGCCTTGTGGATACCCGGTGTGTCGAGGAACACGATCTGTCCCTCGTCACACGTATAAACGGTCTGGATGCGGTTGCGGGTGGTCTGCGGTTTCTTGGATGTAATCGCAATCTTCTGTCCGATCAGGTGGTTCATCAGCGTGGATTTTCCCACGTTCGGACGGCCGATCAGGGCTACAAAGCCGGATTTATAATTTGCATTGTTTTCCATTGCTGTCTCTTCTCCTCATTTATAAGTTCTCTACGTTCTTAAACAGTTCTTTCTCTTTCTGAATGGCTGCTTCGCTTCCGACAACGCAGATGTTGTTCTGTTTTAAGGCTGCATCTACAAGGTCTGCCAGTGCATGAATGTCATCCAGGGTTGCATCGAGGATCTGATCTCTCTCCTGCTGGAAGTCTGCTTCGGTGATGCCGTTGAACCATGCGCTCTCGGAGGTCTGGCCTTTTGCGGACGGGTTCATCGGGACGTCGAGTTCGCTGATCGTTCCGATGATGTATTTGGTCATCTGGCGCTCGTCTGCCTCGAAATTGCGCACGTAATCGCCGATACCGCGGTATACTTCAAGGGTTCTTCCGACGTTCGGGTCACGGTAGGAAGAAATGCACGCGTTTCCGCCTCTTCCGAAAGCTCCGCCGCAGCCGTAAGCGCCGCCTTTGACACGGATGTTGATCCACAGATAGTCATAGCTCAGCATGACACGCAGGATGCGCAGGGCTCCTGTGTAGTCGTAGCCTTCGCGCTCGAAGTTTCCACAGAGTGCCACGTACTGTACCTGGCCGGAGGTCTGGAAGGCTTCGTTTTTCTGTTCAAAGTCATACACAATGCTGCCCGGCTCCACTTCGTCGGTGTACAGATTCTCTTTGAATGCTGCGATTTTTTCTTCCAGCGGTGCGTAGCCTGTCTCGTCTGCGGTATAGGAGACGGTCAGATTCTCTTTGCGGAAGATGTATTTCATCAGGATCTGCAGATTTTTAATCAGTTCTGCTTTTTTCTCATCGAAGTTCTCGTCCAGATCTTTTAAGAGCTGGCAGAAGCCGATGCCTGCGATGCGGTCCTGGAAATTGCTCATCGGGGAGTAATAGGAAGCTGCACGCATCACAGCCGTTGCATTTCCGGCGGAAGACAGGCGGTTCTGCAGGCCGGATTTCATGCTGGAGATGATCTCGTGAAGACGTTTCTCGTCATCCAGGCGGGAGGTATTCAGGATTTCCTCGATCATTTTCATGACGAAATCCAGTTTGTCGTACAGGAATTTCGCGCGGATGCCGAACATTCTGCGGCAGTCGTCATCATTTTCCGGAATGCGGAATACCTGCAGTCCGCAGTTGATGCCGCCGGTCTGTGCATTGATCTCGTTGAACAGTTCGCCGTAGGTGTAGTGTTCGGTGTCCACATAGCCGAGAACGGATTTTAATACGCCCATGTACGGGATCAGATCGTTCGGCACATTTTTCGTATCAAACAGCAAGCTTAAGTAACCGATGCCGTTCGTGAATACGTTGTGATGAAGAACCGTCGTTCCATCGACTTCATGCTCGTCATTGTAAAGTTTGACAGACTCACGTTTGATATCGCTTCGTTTCAGGAGCGGAATCGTCTCGAGTGCTTCCTCGCTCTCCTCTTCTTCCTGATATGCTGCCAGCTCTTTGGTGTCAGCAATGATTTTCTCGATCTCTTCTTTTGACAGGCTCTCTTTGTATTTCTGCAGTTTTTCTGCGGTCTTTGCATCATTTTCTGCGGCAAGACCGGTCTTTGGAATGAGGGTCACGATGGAGGCATGGGTGTTGTCCAGCAGATACGTCTGGATCAGGTTTTCGAAATAGCCTTCTTTTGCCAGTTTTTTCAGCTCATCGTAGATCGCAAGCTGCTGCAGGTAGGCGAACGGTTTGTTCTCGTCATACAGCCAGCTGTCGAAGACGTCAATGCCGTACATCAGGCCCTTCGGGAAGCTGGAGAAGTCCGCCTCACGGAAACGGAATTCGAAATAGTTGATGCCTGCCTCGATGGCTTTCCGATCCATGCCGTTTTTCACGATATCCTTGAGGGTGCCGCGGATGATGGACAGGAATTTTTCTTTCTCATTTTCATCGGCGTTCTTGGCTACGATGGAGAAGAATGGCTGCAGGATGCCGTCCTCGTAGGAGCCGTAAACATCTTTTCCGATGTGTGCGTCAAGGAGCGCCTGTTTGACCGGGGCTCCCGGTGCGTCAAGGAGTGCATACTCCAGAACAGAAAATGCCACGTTTAATTTTACATCCAGACCGCTGCCGATGACCATGTTGTAGGACAGGTACGCATTGTTTTCAAGCGGATCGCCGTCGAGTACCGGGTACTCGTGTACAATGTCGAGGATCTCTGCAAATGGTTTCTGATACGGAATTTCGGATTTTACTTCTTTTGCATCAAAATGGGACAGGTATTTTTCATCCATCCATGCCAGTTTTTCTTCCATATCCATGTTTCCGTACAGGTAGATATAGCTGTTGGACGGATGGTAATAGGTCTGATGGAATTTCAGAAAGTTTTCGTAGGTCAGGTTCGGGATGCAGGACGGATCTCCGCCGGATTCTACGCCGTACGGAGTGTCCGGGAACAGGGTGTTGAAGGTTTCACGCTCCAGGACATCGTCTGCGGAGGAGAAGGCTCCTTTCATCTCGTTGTATACAACACCGTTGTAGGTCAGCGGGCCGTCTTCGCTTTCCAGATGATAGCTCCAGCCTTCCTGACGGAAGATTTCGTCGTGTTTGTAAATGTTCGGGTAGAATACGGCGTCCATGTAGACATGCATCAGGTTCTGGAAGTCGGCATCGTTGGTGCTGGCTACCGGGTACATGGTTTTATCCGGGTAGGTCATAGCATTTAAGAAGGTGTTCAGGGATCCTTTGACGAGTTCTACGAAGGGATCCTTTAACGGGAATTCGCGGGAGCCGCAGAGGACGCTGTGCTCGAGGATGTGGGCTACGCCGGTGCTGTCGGCCGGCGGGGTACGGAACGCGATGTTGAATACTTTGTTGTCATCCTCCGTCTCGAAAAGCAGCACGCGGGCTCCGCTTTTGTTGTGGCGAAGAAGGTAGCCATGTGCGTGGATATCATCAATCTGCTGTTCCTGCAGCAGGGTATAGGCTTTGCAATGTTCTGCGTTCATTTTTGTATATCCTTTCTTGTTTTTCTTTATTATTTCCGGTTTTATGCAGTCAAAAACGGACCGCAGTGCCCGTTTACTGGGATTTTCTGCGGCCCTGTCGGTTTTTATTCTTCGTGGTCTGTTTCTGCGTCGGTAGTTTCCGCCTCATCCACATGATCTTTTACTTCGTCATTTGCAGCATTGTTCTGCGCATTTCTCTGCGCCTGAGCTGCGGCAGCCTGTGCCATCATCGCCTCGAGATTCGGGCGGACACTCTGCGCCTGGGCTCCCATGATTCTCTGGAGCTGTTCTCTGGTCAACAGAAGGTTGAAGCCGGACGGGTTGATGACGAAGCCTTTGGCCTGTTTCATCAGGTACGGCAGAAGGTGCTGGAACGGGATGGCTGCCAGACGGAGTTTTGCCTGCGGATCCGGACGGAATTTCTGGAATTCACCAATATCGGAAAACAGCGGCTGGAAGATGTCTTCGTTCTGGTTTTTGATGTACGGGATGCGCACGTCTGGTCCCGGGTTGGCCGGATCGAATTCGCCCTGTACCTGGGAGATGTCGATGGCAAGGATGAATTTGCTTCGCATCAGGTTGACAAGCATTTCTTCTTCGAGTTCACGCAGGTGCTGCATGCGTTCGGCATCGTCTCTTTTCTGATTTGGTTTGCGGAGCTCCTGCAGGAAATAGACTACAGTGAGCTGTACGCCAGGGTTGAGGACCGGAAGATGCTGTTTGTTCATTTTTTCCATGTCCGGTTTCGGGAAGATCTGCTCCAGCTCGATGCGGCGGGTCTGACCGCCTTCGTGGAAGATGACCATGTTGACACCTTCTGCGTAGAGGCCCATATAGAAGTTCGGCATCTGCTTGCGCAGTACTTTTACGGTAAACAGCGGGGTGTTCTTCTCTACATAGGATTTTGCAAATTCTTTAGCTGCTTCTTCTTCGGTAAACATATATACCTGATCGTCAAAGGTTTCCGGATCGCACTCTACGTATGGGAGTTTCGTGATCTGGGAAAATGTGACATAGATGATTTCCATGCTCTGAAATTTCTTCATTGTGAAGCTGTTGTCTACTGTCATTTGTGGTTGAGTCCTTTCTTCGCTCTTAGAGGATATGGTATCCCTAAAATATCTATGTGACATTATATCATACTTTTGGTGGGTTGCCAAAGGTTTTCTTTGGGTGTGACGGACCGCGCAGACCAAAGCTGTCGAAACGGGGCCTGACTTTGCATGACGGCGGGAGAGGGCTTTTTGTAGTCTGTAATTGGGGCGTGCAGACTACGGAAATGTTTTTTAACACATTCTAGTTAATCGCTTTGGCATTGGGGTAGATTTTTTCCATTCGGACGTCCGGGAAATGGGCATCTATGGTCTGCTCGATGGCATTAGCTGCAGGCTTTTGGTGGGCGCGTTCGTCGTATCGGGCGAGAGCAAGGGTAGATACGAGCATGTTGGCCACCATGAACACGATCAGGATCCAAGTGATGATTTCTCCGAATTTCATCGGGATTTTTTCAATCCAGCGCGAAATGACAGGATAGAATTTTTTGAGCCAGACGACGGCGGCTATTCCCCAGAAGAAACAGTACAGGAGGTTGATACGGCCTCCGAGGTTGAAGGGAATGTCGCTGTAGTCCCAGAAGACTTTTCCGAATACGATTTCGGTGAACACACTGCAGATGTATTCGTAGGCTCCGCCGAGGAAGGTACCAAAGGCAAACAGGAATCCATCGGAGCGGTCGCGGTAGTTGTAGAGGAACCAGGTAGCGAGGGCGATGGCCAGGCCCCAGACGATGCTGAACGGGCCCCAGACAAGGCTGCTGCGGCTCATCCAGACACCGGCGGTGATGCGGCAGAATATGGTTTCTGTAATATCGCCCAAAAATGCGCCGATGATGAAGAGAAGAACGATTTTGTAAAAGCTGCATCCTTCGGCAAATACGCCGGTTTCTGTTTTCTCTTTTTTCTCAGAAACTGGCTGTACGGCCGGATAGGCACGTTCCACACGACGCTCCAGATAGCGGTAAACACGGACAGAAAGGCGTCTGGTGAAGGCGTCGATCTGATCGTTCATAGCGCTGATCCGCGGCATTTTTTTCGTGATGTGGTGCAGAACAGCATAGGAACCGACGGCATCTACTATCAATATACCAAAGAGAATCCAGGATGTGATATGCAGGAAACCGGCCGGAATTGAATGAAGAACTGTAAAGCAGAGGCGATTGCCGATTTTCATGGCAAGCAGTCCTAAAATTCCCCATAGTACAGAATACTGAAGGCAGATATAGCCGTCCATGTTCCATTTTTTATTGGAATAGTCCCACCATTTGCCATGGCCAATGCGTTCCAGTGCGTGACCGGCCAGCCACTCGACTGCGGTAGCGATAATCATACAGCCAAGGAACAAAAAGACGGGGCTTGACTGCAGTTCATACAGATAACGTGTCATAAAGACAGCTGTGATTCCATAGATGGCGCAGAGCGGACCATTTAAGAATCCTCTGTTTACCATATGTTTTTTCCGGATCGCGGCCACAGAAGTTTCCAGAAGCCATCCAAGGAAGGCGTAAAAGAAAAACAGGCCGAGATAGTCATAAATTGTATAGTTCATGTTCTTCTCTCTATTCTTTCATTATTTTTGCTATTTTAAGGATTTTATTTTCCACTGAATCCCTTGTATACTCTCCAGTATTTTGTTTTTATTTTTATCCTGCAAATAAGATGGATTTAATTTTGCTTTTTTATACTGCAAATATGTTCCTTCTGTTTTCTGAATCAGCAATTTTGTAAAATATTGTTCCCAGCTAAAAAACTCTGTGCTGTCGATATAATCTTCTGGATTTTCCAGAATTTTACGAACCTCTTTGTCCTGTAAAAGATCTGAATTTAAAATCAGCCATTCAAAAGACTCCGGTAAATATAAATGTACGTTCTGTTTTTCCTCTATTTTATTGCTGAGAAGATTCATTTCTGCTCCAATTGCAGCACCGTCCGCAATAATACAGGTTTCTTCTGTTCCTGCCTTGCCGATCATTTCCGGTATTTTTGTTTTTCCACCAGCGCTTTCACATGTAATATTCCTTTCTGCACATACATTTTCAAAAAATTGATACCCAGAATTGGAATCTTCCGTAATTATTTTTTGTACTCTAACAGGAAGCCGTGCTGTTTTGGGATAGATCTGATACATTTTCTGATATATTTTTCTGGTATCTCTGTATTTTCCGGAAACATGCAATCCATAAATCTCTTCTACACTATACGGCAAATTATATAAGTTTTCTCTCGTAATCAATACAAAATAGTTTTCTGAACCCCGTATGGCAGAAGCAAATTCTTCTGTTTTTATAAAATAATTCTCCTCGTCTATGAAAAAGATGCTTTCCCGGCTGTTTTCCAAAATAATTTTCCAATTAACACCTTCCAGCACTCTGCACGGTACTTCACAGGAAACGTTGATTCCGCTGGACTCCCCTAAATTTTCTGCCTGCCGGATCATATTTACCAGTGTTGTTTTTCCTGATGCACTATCCCCCTGGATGATTGTAATATTACGCTTTATCACAAATTCATAATGAACTCTGTTATTTTGAATAATAACTCTTTTCTTTCCCTTCATACATCCACCTATACATAAGCCTCGGCAACATCTACAAATTCGGACATATTCCGCACAATAGTCCCTGTATTTAAAATCAGGATTTCAAAAGGATCTTTGCCAAACCGCATCACATGACGCAGATTAATCGTCAGATCCTTTTGCTCTCCTAATTTTAAAATCCATTTTGCACAATTATCTCCACATACGGAGGCATTAAAGATCTTTCCGTCTGTATCGTATGCCATCAGCAGCAACGTTTTGATTCCTCCGGATAAATCTTTCGGTGGAATCGGACCAAGCACCGGGCTGTCAATCAGATGCGCACTGATTACCTCCGAGCGATCCACATCGCGGATCATTTCTTTTGCCAGTGGCGTGGTCAGCCATTCATCTTCATAACAATTATCAAAATAGGTTGGCGGATGATAGATTGCACCTTTCATTTCTCCAAGATATATTTTCAACATAATAAAATTCCTCTCGCTAACGCTCATTATATCGTGATACGCACATTATACCATATCTCAAAGCCTTCTTGCGCAAAAATGTATCGTTTGTCAACATTTTCCGGGATAAAAATGTTGACAAACGATACAAAACTATTGCCAAATGTCGCTAATTCATTTTTTCTCCCAAAAAGAAAGAAGCCATACTCTCTCAAGTATGACTTCTCTCCTTTTTCAAATTCTTTTTAAGGAAAAAGAATTACTCTTCTTCTGCGCCGTACAGTTTTACGAGTTTGTTCAGGTAAGTGTAACGGTCTTTTGCTTCCTGCTCGTTCTTGCCGAACAGTCTTTCTGCTTTCGCCGGGTTTGCACGTTTCAGAGAGTTGTAACGTACCTCGCCATTCAGGAATTCCTGATAATCTCCTGACGGAGCCTTGGAATCCAGTGTGAATGCGCTCTTGCCTTCTGCAGCGAGTGCCGGGTTGAAGCGGAAGCAATGCCAGTATCCGGTCTGAACAGCGAGCTGCTCCTCGGTCTGTGCTTTGCTCATACCTTTCTTGATACCATGGTTGATACATGGAGCGTAAGCGATAATGAGGGACGGTCCCGGATATGCCTCTGCCTCTGCGATTGCTTTGACTGCCTGATTGTAATCAGCGCCCATAGCGATCTGTGCTACGTATACATAGCCATAGCTCATTGCGATGCTTGCCATATCTTTCTTCTTGGTTTCTTTACCGCCTGCTGCGAACTGTGCAACTGCACCGGTCGGAGTAGCTTTGGAGGACTGTCCGCCTGTGTTGGAGTAAACCTCTGTATCGAATACCATTACGTTGATATCTTTTCCGCTGGCAAGTACGTGGTCTACGCCGCCGAATCCGATATCGTAAGCCCATCCGTCGCCACCGAAGATCCACTGGGATTTCTTAGCGAGGAAGTCTTTGTTCTTAACGATGTCTCTGCAAACGTCGCAGTCAGCGTCTTTGATTGCTTCTACAAGTTTCTCGGTTGCAGTTCCGTTGGTAGCGCCGCAGTCAAAGGTATCCAGATACTCTTTGCATGCTGCTTTTACTTCTTCCGGAGCTTTCTCGGAGTTCATAACATCCTCAACTTTGGCTTTCAGGCCGCCGCGGATTGCTTTCTGAGCAAGAAGCATACCATAACCGAACTCTGCGTTGTCCTCGAACAGGGAGTTGGACCATGCCGGGCCCTGTCCTTTCTCGTTTACAGTGTAAGGAGTGGACGGTGAGGAGTTGCCCCAGATAGAGGAGCATCCTGTTGCGTTTGCGATGTACATTCTGTCACCAAACAGCTGGGTGATCAGTTTTGCGTAAGGAGTCTCGCCGCAGCCTGCGCATGCGCCGGAGAACTCAAGCAGCGGTTTCTTGAACTGGCTGCCCTTTACGGTATTCTCTTTGAATTTTGCTACAACGTCTGTCTTCTCTGGAAGAGCTGCTGCATAATCGAAGTATTTCTGCTCTGCTTCGTGTGCTGCAAGGCTTTCCATAGCCAGTGCTTTCACACCCTTCTTGCCCGGACATACGTTTGCACAGGAACCACATCCGGTACAGTCAAGCTGGGAAATAGCCATTGTGAAGGTGTAGTCCGGCATACCGGTCATCGGCATGGTCTGGATGCCTTCCGGAGCTGCTGCTGCTTCTTCTGCGGTCATGGCAACCGGACGGATAACAGCGTGCGGGCAGACGAAGGAACATCTGTTACACTGGATACAGTTTTCCGGATTCCATACAGGTACGTTTACGGCGATACCACGTTTCTCGTATGCGGATGTGCCGGACGGAGTTGTTCCGTCTACGTAGTCTGCAAATGCGGATACAGGCAGGTTGTTTCCTTCCTGGGAAGTTACTTTTGCCTGGATGGTATTTACGAATTTAACAGCGTCAGCGCGGCCGCTCTCTGCATGAGTTGTGGTCAGACCTTCGTCTGCTGCATTTTTCCAGCTTTCCGGAACTGCAACTTCTTTGATCTGTTTTGCACCCTCATCGATTGCTGCCCAGTTCTTTGCTACGACATCATCACCTTTACGGCCATAGGTAGCTTTTGCTGCTTCTTTCATGAGTTCGATGGCTTTTTCTTCCGGAATGATCTTCGCAAGCTTGAAGAATGCAGACTGAAGAATGGTGTTGATACGGGTCGGTCCCATGCCGGTCTCGATACCGATCTTAACGCCGTCGATCACATAGAATTTAATGTTGTGGTTTGCGATGAATGCTTTTACCTGTCCCGGCAGATGCTCTTCCAGGCCTGCTTCATCCCATGGGCAGTTCAGAAGGAAGGTTCCTCCGTCTACCAGCTCTTCTACCATGTGATATTTGTTCACATAGGAAGGATTGTGGCATGCAACAAAGTTTGCTTTGTGGATCAGGTATGTAGATTTGATCGGTTTCTTTCCGAAACGCAGGTGAGACATGGTTACACCGCCGGACTTTTTGGAGTCATAGTCGAAGTAAGCCTGTGCGTACATGTCTGTGTTGTCACCGATGATCTTGATGGAGTTCTTGTTTGCACCTACGGTACCGTCTGCGCCAAGTCCCCAGAATTTGCAGTTGATGGTTCCTTCCGGAGTTGTTACCAGAGGAGCGCCAACCGGCAGAGACAGATTGGTAACATCGTCTACGATACCAATGGTAAATCTCTGTTTCTCTGTATTTTCATATACAGCAACGATCTGAGCCGGTGTGGTGTCCTTGGAACCAAGTCCGTAACGACCTGTGAATACCGGTGTGCTCTCGAATCTGCTGCCTTTTAATGCTGCTACTACGTCCAGGTACAGAGGCTCGCCAAGAGATCCCGGCTCTTTTGTTCTGTCCAGAACGGAAATCTGTTTTACAGTCTCCGGAATTGCATTGATGAGTGCTTCTGCGGAGAACGGACGGTACAGACGTACCTTTACAACGCCGACTTTCTTGCCTGCTGCTACGAGGTAATCGATGGTCTCCTCGATGGTATCGCAGACAGAACCCATAGCGATGATTACGTGCTCAGCGTCTGCTGCTCCATAATAGTTGAACAGTTTGTAATCGGTTCCGATTTTCTCGTTTACTTTGTCCATGTACTCCTGTACGATTGCCGGAAGAGCATCGTAGTACGGGTTACATGCTTCTCTTGCCTGGAAGAAGATATCCGGGTTCTGTGCGGATCCTCTCTGGCACGGATGGTTCGGGTTCAGGGCATGTTTACGGAATGCATCTACTGCATCCATATCTACCATGTCTTTCAGATCTTCGTAATCCCATGTCTCGATTTTCTGAATCTCGTGGGAGGTACGGAATCCGTCGAAGAAGTTGATGAATGGAACTTTGCCTTTCAGTGCTGCACAGTGTGCAACCGGTGTCAGGTCCATAACCTCCTGTACGCTGGATTCGCAGAGCATTGCGACTCCGGTCTGACGACAGGCGTAAACGTCTGAATGATCTCCGAAGATGGAAAGTGCGTGGCTTGCAAGGGCACGAGCGGATACGTTGAATACGCCCGGGAGCTGCTCGCCGGCAATTTTATAAAGGTTCGGGATCATAAGAAGAAGTCCCTGGGATGCGGTGTAGGTTGTGGTAAGAGCTCCGGCTGCCAGTGATCCGTGTACTGCACCTGCTGCTCCTGCCTCAGACTGCATCTCAGTTACCTGAACTTCCTGTCCGAAAATGTTCTTTCTTCCCTGGGTTGCCCACTCATCGGTATGCTCCGCCATAACGGATGAAGGGGTAATTGGGTAAATAGCTGCTACGTCGGTATACGCATAAGACGCATGTGCTGCAGCCTGGTTACCATCCATGGTTTTCATCTTTCTAGCCATTTGATTTTATCCTCCTTAAAAAATGATGACCAAAAATTACTTTGGCTTTTCTCAGGTTGGTGTTCTGCCGGGTTTCGGTTGCCTCCGCGCTTCGAAAAACCCGGATAAGGGCATGGCAATGCCACTATGTCCAGTGTCTGAATTATAACACCGATTGGGCATTCTGTCCAGATTTTCTGTGGGTGTTCAGGGAAAAATACAAGTTTTTTACAACTTCTGGTAATTCCGCGTCGAATTTCTCGATAAAAAAAGGAGGAACGGCCCGCATATTTTTTTCTCTTCTGCGGACAGTTCCTTTGCTTCTTTTATTTCTGATTCTGCGCCTCAATCTGTTCTGCGAGGTCGGTGAGATAAATCCATCTCTCGGTTTTTTCTTCCAGAGCAGCTTCGGTCTTCTCTTTTTCCGCCATCAGTTCGGCGAGCTTTGCAGAGTTGGTGGCGTTTTTAAGCATCTGATCGTCAAGCGATGCAATCTTTTCCTCGAGTGCGGCGATATCGTCATCGATGATCTCGTACTCGCGCTGTTCTTTGAACGTAAATTTCAGGCGGGTCGGACGGTTCTGCTTCCAGTCGTTGTTCTTTGGCTTTGCAGGTTCGTCCGCGGACGTTTTGGACGGCGCTGCTTTTGCCGTTTCTTCCGCACTTCCGCCGAAACGGCGTTCTTTTGCTTCGAGGTAATCGGTGTAGCCGCCCTCGTACTGCAGAAGATTTCCGTTTTCGTCGAATTCGAAGATGCGGTCCACAACGTTATCCAGGAAATAGCGGTCGTGGGAAACGGTGATGACGATGCCGACGAACGTGTTCAGGAAATCCTCAAGCACGGTCAGGGTCGGGATATCAACGTTGTTGGACGGCTCGTCGAGGATCAGAACATTGGCGCCGCTCACCAGGACGGATAAGAGATACAGTCTCCGTTTTTCGCCTCCGGAGAGTTTGGAAATCGGGGTGTACTGCATATCCGGTGTGAACAGGAAGCGTTCGAGCATCTGCGATGCGCTGATTCGGCCGTCACGGGTCTGGACATACTCAGCGATATCTTTCACGTAGTCGATCACGCGCTGATTCGTATCCATGTCCGGCTCTTCCTGTGCCAGATAGCCGATGCGGATCGTGTCGCCGATTTCGATGGTTCCCGCATCCGGCAGGACTTCTCCGGTGATCATCCGCAGCATTGTGGATTTTCCGCAGCCGTTCGGGCCAATGATGCCGACACTCTGGTTCCGCAGGAAGATGTATTCGAAATCTTTCATCAGCGTTTTATCGCCGAAGGCTTTGCTGACGTTATGGAATTCAATCGTTTTCTTTCCCATGCGGGTCTCGACAGCATCCATCTCCACGACAGCGTCTGCGGTCGGTGCCGTGCCATTTTTGAGTACTTCGAGACGGTCGAGTCTTGCGCGCTGTTTTGTGCTTCTTGCGCGGCAGCCGCGTTTCGCCCATTCGAGTTCCATGCGCAGGATGCTCTGGCGTTTCCGTTCAGAGGCGAGTTCCATCTCCTCGCGCTCAGCTTTCAGTTCCAGAAAGCGGGAATAGTTGGAATCGTAGCTGTACATTTTTCCGTGGCTGATTTCGAGGATGCGGTTTGACACTTTATCCAGGAAATAACGGTCATGGGTGACCATAAAGACGGTTCCGCGGTAATTTTTCAGATAATCCTCGAGCCAGGAGAGCATTTCGTTGTCAAGATGGTTGGTCGGCTCGTCGAGGATCAGGACATCAAAATCGGACGCAAGCACTTTTGCCAGGGCAACTTTGCGGCGCTGGCCGCCCGAGAGCGTATCGAGTTTTGCGTCGTATTCGGTAATGCCAAGCTGCACAAGGTTACTCTGCACCTGCCAGTCCTCCTCATCGCCGGAAAGGGTATAGGACAGCACGGTGGCATCCTTCGGGAATTCCGGTGTCTGCGGCAGGTAGGCCATTTTGAGGTTGTTCTGGCGGATAATCTGGCCGGAATCCGGTGTTTCTTCTCCCACTACCATGCGCAGCAGCGTGGATTTTCCGGTTCCGTTGATTCCGACGATACCGACCTTGTCGCCTTCCTGCAGACCGAAGGAGGCATCGTCAAAAATCAGTTTATCGCCGAACAGTTTGCTGATGTGTTCGATGTTGATGATATTCATTTGCACAGTTCTGCAACGGTCTGGTTAATCACCTTTCCGTCTGCTTTACCTTTCATATCTGCCATAACGGCTTTCATAATCGCGCCTTTGTTTTTGGTTGCCAGCACGTCTGCGAATTTTTCCTGAATGTAGGCCTTGACTTCGTCTGCGCTCATCTGTTTCGGTGCGTACTCGCTGATGACGTCGTAGCGGAACTGGTACTCTGCCTTTAAATCCTCGCGGGATGCCGGGCAGGTGTCGATCTGTTCTTTTACGGTTTTCAGCTCTTTTAAGATCACACGGTCTACGAGCTCCGGTTTGATGTCATCACGGCAGCCCTCGTCGATGGCAACCTTCTTTGCTGCGGAGATCAGGGAAGAGATGGCCTCTTTTCTCGCTTTGTCTTTGGCTTTCATTGCTGCTATCATATCACTTCTTAAAGTTTCTAATTCCATGGTGTTGTTCCTCCTGTACTAAATTTTGTCCGGTTTCAAGTATAACACTTCTCTTTTTGCTTTTCCAGTCACTTTGTAGGATAGCTCCCTTATTTTCCCCACGGCAGACGGTGTTTCTTTACCTGGATTGCCTGATGTGGGCACATTTCCTGACAGCAGAAACAGCGGATGCACTTTTTATAATCGTAGACCGGCGGATTTCTGCGGCCGTTATCAAAGCGGACGGCTTTCCCTTCCACCGGGCAGCTCTCAACGCAGACGCCGCATTTTTTACATTTTTCTTCTATGATATAGGGGCGGCTCTGGAAGACCCCGAGGATCTCGAGCAGGTCGAGGGCTCCTTTTTTGCGGGCTTTGCGGCGGTCGACGTTGAAGTTTGGATTTCCGTACTTTCTTTTCAGTTCTTCCTCGGATATGGTGCCATCCGCTGTCACGATTTCGATGCGGTCGTCGTGCCACGTTCCAAGGCCGAGCGTTTCCCCGTAGAGATTTGTCGGCACATACGACGGATCGAGGTTCACCAGATGGCAGAACACGGTATCCAGTGCGATCGGATCGGTGGACATAAGAAGAACTCCCATCGAAACCGGGTCGCCGGAAGTCGGACCATTGCCTTCCATTGCTACGATGCCGTCGCAGATATAGAGGCGCGGGGCGACTTTCTGGTTCAGCTCGATCAGCATGTGTGCGAAGCTCTCAGCGTTCGGATACTGCGTGTGGCCGAGTTTTTTGTAGACGCCGCTGATGCAGCCGTACTGGTTCTTGACAGCTCCGGTGATGCGTTCCAGCGCGTGGGTTTTCATTTTGCTGACGCTGATGAGGGCGTCGCAGTCGAGTGCATCTTTCGCAATCATCAGAAATTTGCCATCGGCGGTTTCTACGCGCTCGCTCGTAAGGAAATCTTTCAGCGGAACGTTGTGTTTTTCCAGCACCTCTTTCAGCCCGGCTTCCTTTGCAATGCCCTCCGGGGTGCCAAGGCCGCAGGAATCGCCGCAGGAAATATTCTCATAGCCATTTTCCTGCAAAATCGTGATCAGGGCATCCATAACTTCCGGGTCGGTCACGACGGCGCGTTCTCGTTTTGCGGAGCGGACGAGGTTTGGTTTTAATAAGATATTCTCTTCTTTTCCGATCAGAGATTCCAGGCCGCCAATTGCTTCCAATCCCTTTTGCAGGCTTTCCTTTACGTGCGCCGGCTCATAGTCGGGACAGGCAACCACTGCCACTTTGCTTTTTTTCATATTCACCTCATGTTTTTCTATATTTCAAAAGAAGCTGCGATCCCCTTACCGGTTCTCACAGCTTCTTCGTATATTCACACAGAATATGTTTTTACTTATGCTACTTTGCTTTTTGCAAGCTCAGCCAGTGTTGCAAATCCTTCTGCATCGTTAACTGCCATGTCAGCCAGAACTTTACGGTTCAGCTCAACGCCTGCCAGTTTCAGACCATACATAAATTTGCTGTAGGACAGACCGTTCATTCTTGCTGCTGCGTTGATACGAGCGATCCACAGCTGACGGAACTGACGTTTTTTCTGTTTTCTTCCTGCGTAGGAGCTGGTCAGTGCGCGCATTACGGACTGTTTTGCTACTCTATACTGTTTGCTTCTGGCTCCTCTGTAACCTTTAGCCAGTTTTAATACTCTGTTATGTTTTTTCTTAGCGTTCATGCCGCCTTTAATTCTTGCCATTTCTTATTTTCCTCCTTGATCTGTTGGGCGTAACTCTACCTTGCAAAAATTACATGTAAGGTAAGATTTTCTTCATGTTCTTTACGTTTGTTGCATCAACAGTAGTCTGTTTTCTCAGGTTTCTTTTTCTCTTCTGAGATTTCTTGGTTAAGATATGGCTCTTGTAAGCTTTATTTCTTACTAATTTTCCTGTTCCTGTTGTTTTAAAACGCTTTGCAGCTGCTCTGCTTGTTTTTACCTTTGGCATTTTAATTTCCTCCTTGATATTGATTCAAATGTATTTTAACGTTTAGCCGTCAAAAACATGGTCATGCTTCTGCCTTCCACCTTCGGCGCTTTGTCAACCGTTGCAATATCGGACAGACTCTCTGCAAATTCATCGAGGATGTATTTGCTACTGTTCATATGTGCCATCTCACGGCCGCGGAAACGAAGTGTTACTTTTACTTTGTCTCCCTTTGTAATGAACTTGCGGGCTGCACCTACTTTGGTATTAAGATCATTGGTGTCAATGTTTGGAGAAAGGCGAACTTCCTTGATTTCAATTGTTTTCTGTTTTTTCTTTGCTTCTTTTTCCTTGCGGGCCAGTTCATATCTGTACTTTCCGTAGTCGATAATTTTGCAAACCGGCGGTTTCGCTGTCGGAGCAATTTTCACAAGATCCAGACCTGCTTCCTGTGCTTTCAGGTACGCATCTCTGGCAGACATAATTCCAAGCTGTTCTCCGTTCTGACCGATCAGACGAATTTCTCTGTCTCTGATCTGCTCATTAATCATTAATTCGCTAATTGTAGTGCACCTCCATCATTATAAAAGACTGTGTTCCCGCTTTTGCGGTGTAACGAAATCAAACTCGGCTCACCGGACCGGATTTGACTGATAACGCAAGAAAAGTGGATAGACAGACTATCCACTTAACATTGTACATAAATCTCTACACAAAGAGAACTTAAGATCAATATTGGACCGTAGTCGCGTGTTTGCGCTAGGGTGAGAGTGGATACTCTACTTTCTTTTTCTCAGACTATTGTAGTATAGCACTCTCCCATCCTGTTGTCAATACTGATTTTCGCATTTTTTCGTATTTATTTCCCGCAGCCACAGCGGAAGGAGCTGCACTCGGTTTCCTGGCAGCTGCATGCGCTGTCTCCGGCGATATGGATATCTCCGGCTTCGCATTTACAGTTGTCGTTAAAGGTACAGTTCTGCGCCTTGCAGTCGACACCGATTTTCGTACAGCCGCAGCCGGTGGAGTTGGACATCGTGCCCTCACCGCGCTCCTTGAAGCTCTCGCAGCACGTTTCCATGGAGCTTTTGGCTCCGCTTCCGCCTACGCGGATATCTCCTTTGGAACAGAGCTCGTTCTGGTTGTAAACACAGGTCATAGCGGAACAACTTAATGCTGGCATAATAAATTACCTCCTGAAATTTAGTTTCTGCGGTTTCGCCCGCATAGAAACCATTATTTCCAAGAGGTAATTTTTTATGCTTTATTATTTATTTTCTTTTGTTTCAACAGTAACCGGGCGGTTAACGCGGCTTGCGATTTCTTCTTTGATATCTGCAATAAACTGCTCCAGGCTTCTCTGGCCTTCATCACCTGCAAAACGGCTTCTGACAGATACAAGACCTGCCTCTTCCTCTTTTGCTCCGGCGATCAGCATGTATGGAATCTTCTGTCCCTGTGCCTCACGGATCTTATATCCAATCTTCTCGGAACGGGTATCCATCTCTGCGCGGATGCCTGCCTCGTGAAGGGCGTCCAGAACCTTCTTGCCGTAATCTGCGTATTTGTCGGAGATTGGCAGAACCTTTACCTGTACCGGCGCAAGCCAGGTTGGGAATGCACCTGCAAAGTGCTCGATCAGGATACCGATGAAACGCTCAACAGAACCGTAAACAACACGGTGGATCATAATCGGACGATGTTTCTCTCCGTCTGCTCCTGTGTATTCCAGTTCGAATCTCTGCGGCAGCTGGAAGTCAAGCTGGATGGTACCGCACTGCCACGTTCTTCCGATGGAGTCTTCCAGATGGAAGTCGATCTTCGGGCCATAGAATGCGCCGTCGCCTTCGTTGACTACATAGTCAAGGCCAAGGTCATCGAGTGCGCCGCGGAGACCTTCGGTTGCTACCTCCCAGTCCTCATCGCTTCCCATGCTGTCTTCCGGACGGGTGGACAGCTCTACGTGATATTTGAATCCGAACAGTTTGTAAACCTGGTCAATCAGGTTTGCAACGCCTTTGATTTCATCTTTAATCTGCTCCGGTGTCATGAAGATATGGGCATCGTCCTGGTTGAAGCAGCGTACACGCATCAGGCCGTGCAGCTGGCCGGATTTCTCATGACGATGTACCAGACCAACCTCTGCCAGACGCAGCGGCAGATCACGGTAGGAACGAGGCTCGGATTTGTAAACGAGAACGCCGCCCGGGCAGTTCATCGGTTTGATTGCATAATCTTCCTCGTCGATGACGGTGGTATACATGTTTTCTTTGTAGTGATCCCAATGACCGGAGGTCTCCCACAGGCGACGGTTCAGGATGATCGGTGTGGAGATTTCTACGTATCCTGCTTTTCTGTGGATTTCACGCCAGTAATCCATCAGTGCATTTTTCAGATCCATTCCTTTTGGAAGGAAGAACGGGAATCCCGGGCCGTCCTCACTCATCATAAACAGGCCGAGCTCTTTTCCGAGTTTTCTGTGGTCACGTTTCTTTGCTTCCTCGATCATGTGGAGGTACTCTTCGAGCTCTGCTTTCTTTGTGAATGCAGTTCCGTAGATTCTCTGCAGCATCTTGTTTTTCTCGCTGCCTCTCCAGTATGCACCTGCAAGGCTGGTCAGTTTGAAGGCTTTGACCGGCTTTGTGCTCATCAGATGAGGGCCTGCGCACAGGTCCGTGAATTCACCCTGGCGATAGAAGCTGATGACTGCGTCTTCCGGCAGATCTTCGATCAGTTCTACTTTATATGGCTCTTCTTTTTCTTTCATGAAGGCGATGGCTTCTGCTCTCGGCAGCTCAAAACGCTCCAGTTTCAGATCCTCTTTTACAATTTTCTTCATTTCTGCTTCGATTTTTTCAAGGTCTTCGCTGGTGAGTGGAGTATCTCTGTCTACATCGTAGTAGAATCCGTCTGCGATGGACGGTCCGATTGCAAGCTTGGTCTCCGGGTACAGTCTCTTGATTGCCTGTGCCATGATATGGGATGTGGTGTGACGGAATGCTGCTTTTCCGCCTTCATCGTTGAAGGTCAGAATGGAAAGATTGCAGTCCTTGTCGATGACGGTACGAAGATCTTCTACTTCACCGTTTACTTCACCTGCACAGGCCATTCTTGCAAGGCCTTCGCTGATGTCTGCTGCGATCTCAATGATGGATTTCGGTTCGGAGTACTCTTTGGTACTTCCATCTTTCAGTGTGATGATCATTTGCTTTACCTCTTTCTTTGTATATTTTTCGCAAGCGTGTTTCAGAATTTTTATACTTTTTACAGCAACAAAAAAGTCCCTTCTGACACGCTTATGCTGTCAAAAGGGACGATGTATTTTCATTCACCGCGGTTCCACCCATTTTGTTTTTTCAAACCACTTCATTTGACGATAACGGAATCACCGGGCCGGATTGGGACCGCTCAGAGCTGGTCTTCGATCACGTTCCTGTTAAAACCCTTGCACCACAAAACGGGGTTTCTCTCTGTCACATTCACTGTGATTTACTCGTCTCTTCTACGCTTTGTTTTTTGTGTTCGGTGCTTTTTGGCTCCCGATAGTTTTAGATTATATCACCCAATGCGTGGTTGTCAAGACCTGCATGGGCGAAAAATTTATTTTTCCGGCGATTTTTGTCCTGCTGTCTGCAGAGCAATTTTTTCTTTTGCTTTTTCCGGCATTTCCAGCAGGGCAAACTCGTAAAAGATGCCGTAAATATACGTGATTCCACGGATATCGCCCAGCGCTTTCGGGCGCTCGACAACCGGTCTTTCGCTCTCCTGCTGTAATTCCAGCACTTTCTGATATGCACTCCGGACGGAGCTCCAGACAAGACTTTTGCTTTTTTCTCTGCGGTTGATCCAGAGCTCTTTTGTATAGGTGCCGCTTCTGCCGTATTTCATATGGTAGGAATACGGCAGGCCGGAATACGTATGGAACTCAAAATCCTGATACGCAGTAACACAGTCCCACAGGGCTTCTTCTGTCCGCTCCTTGCGGAGCCGCTGCAGGGCCTGTTCTCTTTTTCGCTGTAAGCTTTCCTGTGTTTCTTTCGTTTCTTCCATCTTGTTTGTCTTCTCCATCCTGTTTTTAATCCACCAGAAATTTATCCAGTTCCGCCGTCACGACCGGATTACGTTTTACCTGCGGATGGTCGATTCTTCCGGAACAATCGCCGTGATGTTTTCTCCCTCCGTCAGGATCGTAAGACCGGTCTGGACCTGCATCTCTTTCGTTCCGTTTAAAATTTTTCCGTTTTTGTAGGCATATTTCATACTCGATTCCCTCTTTCTGCCGAACGTATTATGGTTTATTTTATCACTCCTAAGAGAGATTCGCGATAGAAAATCTCAGATTTTTGAAATATTTTCCTCATCTGAGAGGCCAGGATATTCACAGATGGTTTCTGCATCCTTTTATTCCTCCTGCAATGCCGCCAGATATCCCAGAATTCGTTCCTTTTTTCTGTCGGGCAAATTACGAAAGCCTTCCAGAATCATTTTCTCCTCTGTGTTTGCCGCGCACATTTCGAGATCCACTGCTTTCCGTTCGATCTCATTTTCTCCTAAAAGCTCATACGGCGTAACCTTCAGCACTTCGCAGATTTTCAGTATCTTATCCGCCGACGGATTCGTCCCCTTTCTTTTCCAGTCGCTGATGGTGCTCTGTGAAATTCCGGTTTCTTCAGAGAATTCTTTCTGGGTCACCCCGTTTCGAAGAATTAATTCAAAAATTTTTTCACTGATCATTTTGTATTTCACCTTTTCACTCAGATTTTGTTTTACTATATCACAAAATTCCCTGTCCGTCACTTCCTCCAATGCTGAAAAAACGCCTCTTCCTGCCCTGTGCGGATTCCGTATTTTCTTCTTGCGATCTAACAAAAAAAGAAATGGTAATGCCTGGGAAAAGATGCGCCATGCAAAAAAACAGCCTGAGTTCCCGTTTTTACACCGAAACTCAGACTGTTTTTATGCGTTCTGTTCCGCTTCCACTTCCCGGTTGATCTCATCCTCGCTGTCGGCCATTGCCTGCAGGGTCATAGTCAGTAATTTTTCCAGCGGCCAGCCAAGCTGATCGGCGCCCCTCTCAATGACCTCTCTCGAACATCCTGCTGCAAAGCCTTTGCTCTTATATTTCTTCTTTAAGGATTTCAGTTCCATGTCTTTTGTGCTCTTCGAAGGCCGCATCAGCGCAGCTGCCCAGATCAGTCCCGTCAGCTCATCTGCTGCAAACAGAACTTTTTCCATCTCATGCACCGGCTCCACATCCAGTGTGACGCCGCACTCAATGGTAATGCCGCAGCCATGGGAAACGACACCATGAATGATATCTTCCGACACGCCGCCTCCCCGCAGAAGCTCCGGTGCTTTCAGGCAGTGCTCTGCCGGATACAGCTCAAAATCAATGTCATGCAGCAGTCCGACAATACCCCAGTGCTCCTCTTCTGCCCCATAGCCAAGCTCTCTTGCATACCATTTCATCACGGCCTCTACGGTAAGCGCATGCTGAATATGGAAGGGATCTTTGTTGTATTTTTTTAATAAAGTAAATGCCTCATCTCTTGTAATTTCACTCATGCTTGATTTTCTCCTTCCCTTTTCTCTTTCCAGAATCACCTGGATTGGATTTGAATTATAATTTCGTCCATTATAATCCTATATTCATAGCAATTCAATAGGTTTATCAAGACTTTTTTTGTACATCATATAAAAAGGCGCCGTTCCCTCACCTTTCAGAGAGAGGGCACAGCGCTTTTCTTATTTTTCAAATTCTACACTTTACAGAAGTTCCGGTTTCAGCCGCACATCGAAGCTGATTTCGGTTTCTTTCAGCTGATATTTTTCCAGCAGCATCGGTCCGCAGCTTGCCGATCCGATCCCGGCCTGGCGGTAGTCGATGCAGAAAACAGTGCTTCCGCACGGCCGAAGCTCATAGTTGTGGGCTTTCGCGGTCAGCTCCTCCTGCGTGTAAATAGATGCCTGGAATGAGAAGGTTTTCTCGCCCACTGCCGTCAATACCGCACGATCACTGGCAAGACTTGCATAATCGCAGTCGTAGTGGCTGCCGTTCTCCTGCGGGCGGATATAGTCTTCCTGCTGTTCTGCCGGTGTGCTGTGGAAAACGCCGTGATAGCTTGCCTGGTGCTTATCCACGTAGCTCTCCACCGGACCGAGGCCGCAGTAGGTCAGTTCTGCAAACGATTCCGGCAGGAACAGGCGCAGGCCAAAACGCGGCAGAACCGGGAATACCGGGTCTTTCTTTGCTTCCACATGGACATCGGTCGTTCCGTCGCTGTAAATTGTCCATTTGATCACACCTGCAAGGATCCGCTGCAGAGCCGGAGACGAAATCGAATAGCTTGTCTCGATCTCCACGCAGCCGTTTTCTTCTTTTGCCGTTGTCTCATACGCCCGCGTCACGGTGCGGTCATACTGCGCACGCATCCAGGTATTCTTGATATTGCGGTCATTGTCTGTCGGCGCACGCCAGATGTTCAGCTCCATCGGGCGGTCGAGCAGATTCTGGTTGGCATAGCACATTTTCTCGAACAGGCCGGTGAACTTATTATAGGTATAGCTGAACTGTTCCGTCGATACCGTCAGATAATGATCGTCCTCTTTCCATCCAAACGAAACCGTTCCCTCCGGGCGCTTCATCATCTCTTTTGCCTTCTGGTTCTGATTGTCTTTCGTTTTCACCGGAACTTCTTCAAATCCCAGTTCGAACTGCTCCGGCAGCACCTCAGTGGCCTGTTTCTGATACCAGGTAACCTTCAGCGCACATTTTCCCTGCTCCGGCACGGAAATGGCAAGCGGAATCGTCTTCTCACAGCCTGCCGCAAGCTCCAGCAGTGCTTCATCTGTAATCTTGCCGCTCTCCGTCACTTCGCCGTCCACAAGCACCTCATAGCCGAGCACAGCGTAATCTTTCAGATTCACAAAATTCATATAGTTTTTGATGGTCAGTGTACCCTTTTCGGCATCATATCCCGTCACGCGCACCGGACGATACACGTTTTTAAATTCCATCAGTCCCGTATGCGGTGTGCGGTCCGGATAAACAAGTCCGTCCATGCAGAAGTTGCCGTCGTGCGGATACTCGTTGTGGTCGCCGCCGTACGCGTACATCTTCTTTCCCTCGATCGTTTTTCCCATATCAATCGCGTGGTCGCACCACTCCCAGATAAAGCCGCCGCACATCTTCTCCTCGCTGTGGATCAGTTCAAAGTAGTCTTCAAGATCTCCCGGGCCGTTGCCCATCGCATGGCAGTATTCGCACATGATATACGGCTTATCCCCGTACTCCACCAGCTCTTTTTTGATCTCCTCGAGTGATGGATACATGCGGCTGTAGAGATCGAGGTTGCTGTAATCGTATTTCTTCGGATCATCCACATACCGTGCCGACTCATAGTGCGTCAGTCGCGTCGGATCAAATTCCTTCGTCCACTTTAAGGCCGCCTCGAAGGTACAGCCGTATGCGCACTCATTTCCCATCGACCAGATGACAACGCTCGGGCGGTTTTTATCGCGCTCTACGCAACGCTGTGTGCGGTCTACGGTTGCCTCGGTAAATACCGGATTGTTCGCAATTAGTTTATTCCAGTTCTTCGCATACTCTTCCCAGCTCGTGTAATTCGCATAAATTTCCTCTGTGCCGTGACTCTCATTGTCCGCCTCATCGATGACATAAAAACCGAGACGGTCATAAAGCTGATAACAGTACGGCGCATTCGGGTAATGGCTGGTCCGGATCGCATTGATGTTGTGCTCTTTCATTACCTTCAGATCTTTTTTGATCTGTGCAAGGCTGATTGCAAATCCCGTCACCGGATCGCTGTCGTGGCGGTTTGTTCCGTGGAATTTGATCTTCACGCCGTTCAGGTACAGCACACCGTCCTTCGCGTGGATCTCACGGATGCCGACATGATCCGTGATCACCTCACCCGCCGTCTCCAGCACCAGCGTATACAGATACGGCTCCTCGGCATTCCACAGATGTGCATCTTTTACATGCATCTGAACCGTATCGCCGCCAAACGCTGCCTCTGCCACAAGATGATTTTCTGTATCAAACAGCTTTGCCGTTCCTTCCTGCGGTTCCCCGTCATTCCAGGTAATCGCAATCGAAACTTCTCCATTCTGGTACGATGCGTCCGGCGCTGCCTTTACAAAGTAATCGCGGATGCCTTTTTCTGGTCTTGCAAGCAGATAGACATCGCGGAAAATGCCGCTCATGCGGAATTTGTCCTGATCCTCGAGATAGCTTCCATCGCACCATTTCAGCACCAGTACGGCGATGGTGTTGGTGCCATCTTTTAAGAAGTCTGTTACATCAAATTCACTCGTAGAATGAGACACCTGGCTGTAGCCGACGAAGCTGCCGTTCATCCACACGTAGAAACAGGAATCCACGCCCTCAAAATTCAGGAATGCCCTCGGTGCTTCCTCCTGTTTTTTCCACTCGAACGTTCTCACGTACGCACCGCACGGGTTCTCATACGGCACATACGGCGGATCCACCGGGAACGGGTAGCGGACGTTCGTATACTGATGGTGGTCATGGCCATAATTCTGCCAGACGGACGGCACCGGAATCGTCTCGAATGCAGAAGTGTCGTATCCTTCTGCGAAAAACTCCTCTTTTACATCGTAAACACTGGTAAAATAGCGGAATTTCCAGTCACCGGAAAGCAGAAAAAAGCGGTCCGACGCCTCCCGGTTCTCCACCAGATCCTCCATGCGGCGGGATGCCGGAATGTAGTAGGCACGGTTCGGCATGGTATTCACATGCAGGTGATCGAAATCTTCGAAATATTTTGGAACAATCATCTCTTTTTAAGTCCTCCTTATTCTGTCTTTTGTTTCCAATATCAGCACCGAAACACACGCGGTCCCGGTGCCGATCAGGTTTTCTGTTATTCTTTTACTTTTTCCATGCAGGAAGAACGCCTTCGTAATTCATGCCATAACCGTAGTCATAGTTATGTCCTTCGCTGTCAATATAGGTTTCCATATCCAACGCACGGTCCTCGCTCTGCTCCTCAACCGCATCCATATCCTTCGGCATCTGGATCGGCAGACGGCCGGTCGGGTTGTAACCGCCGAAGACAACGTCGAGCACAGCGGCTCTCGAAACACCGAACTCTGCGACGATCGCATCGGCTTCGGCTTCAAATTCATGCATCACCATCGGGTTGTTGACGGTTGCGCAGACGATCACCGGCTTGTCGCCCATCGCGCGGCGGCATTCGAGAATATTGTCGAGATCAGCCTCGTTGTAGGCAGTGTTTGTCTTTCCAAGATAGCTGCGATTCGTGAAATTCTCGCGGAAATCACCGCCGGCAATGCTCACCTCACGCGCTTTTTTCGCCGTATACGGGCGGTACTGCAGTGTAATCGGCAGATAGCCGTTGCCGCCGTTCGCAAGATCTTCGGTGGAATACGGGTTGCATGCCGGGCTTTCGATAAATACCAGCGCCACATCGGCCTCCTCCGGTGATGCCACGCGTGTACCGTACTTGGACGGCAGTCCATCCGGCAGCGGATCTTCGGTTTTTGCCGGCAGATCGATGCGGAAGAACGCTTTGGACGGTCCGATCTTTCTCTCCGGAATATAAACCTTCAAATCTTTCTTCAGCGGCAGCACACCCTTCTGTCCTTCCGGTGCGCGTTTCGCACTGTTTTTCAGCAGGACGATGGATTTCTGCTGTGCCTCATAGCCATGGCGGCAGAACTCTTCGCATCCTACAATCTTTGCGGATTCTTCCGGATCAAGATACGGGTCCTCAAACAAACCGCAGTGGAAAATGTTGATCAGAAGACGTTTGGCGGACAGCTCCATGCGCTCACGCATCGCTTTCTCGCCGTATTTCTCACAGCCGATCTTATACGCCTCGACAATCGGACCGGACTCGCTGTTTCCGCCGAACTGGTCAACGCCGTTTGTGATCGCCAGCAGACACCGTTCTGCCTCGGTCATATCCTGCACGCCGTAGCAGCGGCTTCCAAATCCCTCAATCGTCTTCTCCGGATCCTGGGTGATGCCCCAGTCGGTGCAGACAATGCCTTTGAATTCATATTTTCCGCGCAGCAGATCCTTGATCAGGTACTCGCTGTAGGAGTTTCCGACGTTCTTGCCGTTTTTCTTGTCCACGCCGTAGGATACGGTGTAGTACGGCATAACCGCGGATGCGCAGTCGGTCGGTCCGTCCAGGTGGAAGGCTGCCTCGGTAAACGGTTTTAAATGCTCCTCAAAATTTCCGGTCGGATAAACGGCAAACTGTCCGAATGCATAGTGTGCATCGCGTCCGGCCTCTCCGGTGCCGCCGCCCGGCCAGTGTTTGACCATCGTGTTGACGCTGTCTTTTCCCCAGCCGTCTGCTTCCCCTTCCGTTGTCTGCATACCGTCACAGTACGCTTTGGTAAGCTTTTTGGACATCTCCACTTCTTCGCCTAACGTATCGACAAAGCGCATCCATCTCGGCTCGGTGCAGAGGTCGATCTGCGGTCCGAGTGCCGTTGTGATGCCGAGTGCCCGGTATTCACGGGAGGCATCCTTTGCAAACTGTCCGGCTACTTCCGGGTCAAAGCATGCTGCAAAGCCGACACCCTCCGGCCATTTGCTGATCTCGCTTCCGCCGCTCTTGAACTCTGCGCCGGAATCCTTTGCTCCGTTCCGCGGATCAGAGGAGAGGTTGATCGGAATACCATACGGCAGTGTCTCCGCCCGTTTCTGCAGCTCATTGCTCCATTTTGCGGAAATCTCCGGGCTTTCTACGTTCGTCAGCAGGATATGGCGGATGTGCTCGTCCTCCAGAAATTCCTTCTGCTGGTCAGAAATGGCATACGGCTCTTTGCCGGATTCGAGATACGTTTTTCCGTCAAACGTTCCCTGGAATGGTCCGCCCGGCATCGGCGGTACCGCCTGGTGCGGCGAGTACAGCATAAGGCCTGCAATCTCTTCAATCGAAAGACGACCCGCAAGGTCTGCCGCTCTCTCCTCATCGGAAAGACGCCAGTCCTCGTACGGCAGCAGTTCGCCGGTTTTTGCAAGATCTTTAAAGTAATATCCATCTTTTTCCAATACCTTTACACCGGACTCCTCCGCCCAGGCAATCGTTTTTCCGTCTGCCTGTGTGATGCGGTGGATTCCGTTTTTCGTTGTTTTCTCCATAAGTTTTCTCCTTTTTCCTGCTGCATTTATTTCAGTGTAAATACCGCACTGTTTTCCGTCGTGCTGCTGTCACCGACAAATACGGTAAACGTTCCAGGCTCGCTTCCAAAGGTTCCGTCGAGACGGTAGTAGCGCAGATCTTCTTCGGTAATATAGAAGGTCACTTCCTGCTCTTTGCCCGGAGCAAGCTCTACTCTTCGGAAGCCTTTCAGCTCTCGCACCGGACGAACCACATCGGAATAATCATCACGGATGTACAGCTGTACAACATCACAGCCAGCCGTATCACCTGTATTTTTCACGGTCACATGCGCTGCAATTCTGCCGTTTTTATCCATCTCGTTCTGATCCAGTGTTACCGCGGAAATATCAAACGTGGTATAGGAAAGTCCGTAACCAAACGGATACAGCGGTGCGTTCGGAATATCGAGATATTTGGAGCGGAACCGCTCTTTCATGCCCGGCAGATTCGGTCTTCCGGTGGAATACTCGTTGTAGCTGACCGGCGCCTGGCCCACGCAGTACGGGAAGCTCATCGGCAGATGGCCGGATGGATTTTTCTTTCCGGTCAGAACATCCACAACGGCACTTCCGCCCTCTGTTCCCGGGAACCATACCTCGAGAACGGCTTTTGCTTTTGCACTGATCTCACGCAGATCAAGCGGACGGCCATTGAACAGAACAACAACAACATTCGGGTTAACGGCCATCACTTTTCGGAACAGCTCCATCTGAATCTCCGGCACATCGATCATGGCACGGCTGGTCGCCTCGCCGCTCTGCAGATAATGCTCACCCATCGGCATGACCACGAGATCGGCCTCTTTTGCTGCCTGTAGTGCGCTCTGCTCCATGGCAGCAAGCTCTTCCTCACTGTATTTTTTCGGTGTCGTCTCGGTAAATCCGATCAGCTCCACATCGTTTCCGATAACCGGGCATCCTTCCGCATACGTGGTGCGTGATGCGTCGAATACTTTCTCGGCTGCTTCCTGAATCGTCACGCAGTCCTTGCTGTCGCCGGTGAAGGACCAACTGCTCTTGATTTCATGATTGTTGGTATACGGGCCGACAAATGCGATCTTTTTCGCAGTGTCGAGCGGCAGTACACCGTCGTTTTTCAGCAGGACGAAGGATTCCTCCGCTGCTTTTTTCGCCAGTGCACGATGCTCCGGGCAGAGGTTGTATGCTTTCTCTTTCTCGGCATCCGCATCTTTATATGGATTTTCAAACAGTCCCAGTTTGTTTTTCAGCTCCAGAATCCGCAGGCAGCACTCGTCAATCAGATGCTCGTCCACTTCACCTTCTTCTACGAGACGGCAGAGGTTTGCGGCGTAAACGGATGTCATCATATCAATATCCACGCCTGCCTCCAGCGCTTTTTTCGCTGCATCGGCGGCATCTTCCGAGCTTCTGTGGGCAACGGTTTCCAGAATGGCTGCAAAGTCAGAAATCAGCACGCCGTCAAATCCCATCTCGCCGCGCAGGATATCGCGCATCAGCCATTTGTTGGTGCTCGCCGGAACGCCGTTGATCGTGTTGAATGATGTCATCACCATCGCTGCGCCCGCATCAATGCCTGCTTTGTATGCCGGAAGATAGAATTCACGGAAGGTATGCTCTGAGAGCTCTACGGTGTTGTAATCTCTTCCTGCGACTGCTCCGCCGTAGCCTGCAAAGTGTTTGATGCAGGAGGCAACTTTTCCCGGTGTTTTTAAATCATCGCCCTGGAAGCCTTTTACGATCGCCTCGGAAAAGCGGCTGTTCAGGTACGGATCTTCGCCTGTGGATTCCACAACGCGGCCCCATCTCGCATCGCGCACAAGGTCAACCATCGGAGAAAAGGTAACGTGAAGTCCGGCCGCGGATGCTTCTTTTGCGGCTGCAGACGCGCACTCGCCGGAGAGTTCCGGATCAAAAGTGGCTCCCTGCGCCAGCGGCGCCGGGAAAATGGTCTTCATGCCGTGAATGACATCCATCATAAACAGCATCGGGATGTGATGCGGCTGTTTTGCCATATAGTCGTCCTGCAGTTTTTTCATCGTATCGGCGCCTGCTGCTCCCAGAATGGAGCCTGCCATCTCCAGATCCTCTTTTCCGATTCCCATATCGTTTGCCGGACCGGTCAGAACGCTGTTTTCATCTCCCAGATAAAATGCTCCGCTTAACTGAAGCATCTGGTCCACTTTCTCTTTCAGCGACATATCCGCCAGCAGCTTTTCCAAATCTGTCTGTTTCATTGAAAAACCTCCTGTTTTTTATTTTCAGAATTTTTGGTTTTCTATCCCATTTGTTTCTATTTTACGGCATAACTCTGCATAAAACAATCTATTTTTTTGACTCTTTTCTCTACGATTTTAACAAAAGAAGCGCGCCTGCCATCGCTTTTTCCATTCTGGCAGACACGCTCCGTTTTTTATAATTTGATTCCTTTTAATGCCGCGGCAAATGCATTGTTTACCGGCTCTTCGGCCTCTTTTTTCTGTTTTTTCAGGTAGGCTGCCACATCCCGCTTCGTCACGCCTCCGCCCTCTTTTTTGCGGCGCTCCTGGAATTTTGTCATGCGCTCCTTGTGCCCGCAGGAGCAGACAAACGTCGCATCCTCGCCTTTTCCGATCATCTCCATGCGCTTATGGCAGACCGGGCATCTCGCATTCGTCGTACGGGAAACCGTTTCACGGTAGCCGCACTCTCTGTCCTGGCAGACGAGCATCTTTGCATTCTTTCCATTGACTGCCAGCAGCCGTTTTCCGCAGTTCGGGCACTTCTTGTTTGTCAGGTTATCATGGCGGAATGTTCCCTCTTCCGTTTTGATTTCCTCAATCAGTTCCACCGTGTAGCTCCGGATCTCTTTCATAAAGGCATCGCGCCGCTTCTTTCCCTTTGCGATTTCGTTTAACTGCATCTCCCAGCTTGCCGTCAGCTCCGGCTTTTTGAGATCCGCCGGCACCAGCTTCAGAAGCTGGCGTGCTTTCGAGGTCAGATAGATCTCATTCCCCTTTTTCTCCAGCAGAAAGCTGCGGAACAGCTTCTCAATGATATCTGCGCGGGTCGCAACCGTTCCAAGGCCGCCCGCCTCGCCGATCGTTTTCACAAGACTGCTGTCGCGGTTTTCCATGTAACGGACCGGATTCTCCATCGCGGAAAGCAGCGTTCCTTCCGTAAAGCGTGCCGGCGGCTTTGTCTTTCCCTCCCGGAGGCTGATCTTTGGCTGGTCGAACTTCATGCCTGCCTGCAAAAGCGGCAGATTCTGCTCCCGCACCTCTTCTTTCGCCTCGTCCTCGTCGTCATACCGGTTATCCTCGTACGCCTCCTGCCAGCCTTTCTCGACCATGCGCTTTCCACGCGCCGTAAAGCATTCTTTTTCGATGGAAGCCTGGATCACAGTCTCCTCGTATACGCAGGGCGGCAGCAGCACCGCAAGAAAACGGCGCACCACGAGATCATAAATGCGGCGTTCCTCATTGGAAAGTGCAGAAAGCTGCACATACTGCTCCGTCGGGATAATGGCGTGGTGATCGGAAACCTTTGCATCATTCACAAAACCTGGCTTTTCCTTCAGCGGACGGCGCTTCGCCTGCTGTGCCAGCGTCTTGTACGGTCCGATACTCACGGCATCGAGGCGCTCTTTTAAAGTCGGTACAATATCCTTTGTCAGATACCGCGAATCCGTCCGCGGATACGTGAGGACTTTGTGCGTCTCATAGAGGCTCTGCATCAGATTCAGGGTCTGTTTTGCCGAATAACCGAACCGTGCACTGGCATCGCGCTGCAGCTCCGTCAGATCGTAGAGCAGCGGCGCCTCTTTCTGTTTTTTCTTCTTTTCTACTTTTTGCAGGATAAGCGGATACCGTTTTGCTTTTTCTGCGATCTGCTTTGCCTTTTCCGGATCAGAAATCCGTGTCCCGCCCGATTTTTCGTCCTTCCAGGTGTATACTGCGCCGCCTGCTGCTGCCATTACGGTGTAGTACGGCTTCGGGACAAATTCTCGGATTTCCTGCTCGCGCTGTGCAATCATGGCGAGCGTCGGTGTCTGCACACGGCCGCAGGAAAGCTGTGCATTGTATTTGCATGTCAGTGCCCGCGTTGCGTTAATGCCGACAAGCCAGTCCGCCTCTGCACGGGAAACAGCAGCCCGGTAGAGATTATCGTACTCTTTCGCATCTTTCAGGCTGGCAAATCCCTCACGGATTGCCTTGTCGGTAACGGACGAAATCCAGAGACGCTTACACGGCTTCTGATTGTGCGCCTTGTCAAGAATCCACCGCGCCACCAGCTCGCCTTCACGGCCGGCATCTGTCGCAATGACCACCTCACCGACATCTTTCCGCGCAAGCTGTGTCGTCACAGCGTGATACTGTTTTCCCGTCTGCGGAATGACCTTGATCTGCAGTTTCTCCGGCATCATCGGCAGAACTGCCATATTCCATTCCTTATACTTTTTATCATAGTCCTCCGGGTCTTTTAAGGTCACAAGGTGGCCGAGCGCCCAGGTCACAATGTACTGGTTTCCTTCCAGTGCTCCGTTTTCTTTTTTCGCACATCCGAGCACGCGTGCAATATCGCGTGCCACAGATGGTTTTTCTGCAATTACCAGAGTTTTCATGAAATGTCTGCTCCTTTTATAGCTCTTTATACTGTTTTATAATTTCATCCCGGTCTTTTCCGAGAATAAAGTAATAATCAATCTGTCCGTCCCCGGCGGTATGAAGATACGTTCCAAACGTCCGCACATTGCACAGCAGTGCCGTTCTGGAAGCGGCGGCTGCAATACCATAGCCGCGGTTTGAGACGACAAGCGGCATCCGCGCCTGCTTTCCGCCAAACGAGACGTAGCGCGCCTTCGCGGTCAGATCCAGCCACTCTGTCGAGAGAATGCCCTTGGCTTTCAGCTTTTCGGAACCGCTCCAGTCAAAAAATGTCCATGTCATGCCGCCGTCGATCATGCGCGGCTCGTCTCGTTTCTCGGAAAGAACCAGTTTGTGATCCGGCGTAAAGAACTGCACCGCGCCGTCCTTTTTTTCCACCATGACACGCAGCTTCTCTGTCTCGACAAGAACCGCCGTCTTCGATTCCTTTGCACTCCAGGGGAACAAGGTATCCGCCTTTGGCTTCCAGTACGTGTCCTGGACTTTTGCCGTCACACCTTTTACGAAGCTGATGCGGATGACCTCCGGCGTAATCGGCGTGATGCGCAGAATGCCGTACATGCTCGCCATCTCAACCGCTGCTTTTCCTTTCTTTGCCCATTTCACCGCGCACTTGATCCTCGAATGCCCCTTCATGCGCAGCAGTTCATTTTCCGGAATTGCCCCAAAAGCGTAGGGCGATGTATTCATGTGCTCTGGCTGTTCAGCTTTTTCTGACTGTATTCCTGCAGTCGCCGGTCTGCTGCCCGGTGCTTTGCCGCCTGTCTTTCCACGGTAGGCGGCACCGGCAAAGACAGCAGAAACTCCTTCCGGCGCACGCTGCTGCATCGTCTTTGCGGCAATTTCTTTTCCTGTTTCTGCCGCTGCTTTCCGCATGCCCGTACTGCTTTTTGGCATCACCGCTGTTCCCGTCGTGCTTGTATTTCCAGGCGCCCTTCCCGGTATCTGCTCCGGCTTAATTACAATCCTTTTTGGTCCGTGGCTGTTCCGCTCGTCCATCTCCTGGATGCCGATCGCGCGGTTCTCCTCACGCGTCTCTTTTTGCGTCAGCGAAACCTTCTCATACTCCTTCGCCTTCGTCAGCGTCTCCATGGCAAATTCCTGGTTGTGACGGCCCTTTGGCGCTTTCTTTGCAAGGATTCCTGTGAGTTTTCCCGTATACAGCACTGCCAGCTCATGCAGCGCACGCGTTGCCGCTACATAAAGCAGCTTTACCTGTCCGTCATTCTCCGGATATTTTTCTTCTGTCGGATCAAGAAGCAGCACCGCGTCAAACTCGAGTCCCTTCGTATACGCAACCGGAAGCACCATCACGCCCTCGCCAAATTCTGCCGTCTCGAGATTCTCCTCCACAACCGGCACATATTTTTTCAGCTTCCGCGCCGTCGCAGCCGCTTCTGCCTCATCCCGGCATACAACGGCAATTGTCTCATATCCCTGCTCCTGCCACGCTTTGATCTTCTGCACTCCAGCTGCCAGAAGCGCAGCCTCATCCGCAAACGCTTCCTTTTGCACCGTCGTTCCATGCCGCAGCACCGGCTCCACCGGATAAATCGCAAAATCCCCGTGCCGCAGGATTTCATTTGCAAAATCGGAGATCTCCACCGTGTTCCGGTAACTCTTCCGCAGAACGCCGAACGCATCGTACGTGCCGGTCAGAATCAGCTTTTTCAGCTCCTCCCAGTCGTTCAGGCCGTAGGAAAAATGAATGTTCTGTGAGGTATCGCCCATAATGGTATACGTACAGTCGCGCAGGCAGTAGTGAAGCACCTGGTACGCCATCATGCCGAAATCCTGTGCCTCATCGATGACTACATGGCTCGCCTCACGCACCGGATCGTTCTCCTTTATCCGCTTGTAGAGGTACGCCAGCGCCGCCAGATCGTAGACATCAAACGAGTTTTCCGGCATTTCCACTGCTTTTCCTTTTTCCGCCTGCTGTTCCAGAAACTGCGAATAGAGATCAAAAATGGATCCCTTCCATTTTCCATCCCCGAAATATTTCTCATATTTCCGCTTCAGCGCTTTTTTCTCGCGCGCCGGAAACGTCACTTCTTTTCCCGAAACCTCGTTCTCAAATTTTGCCAGCAGGATCTCGTTCAGCATGCACATCTTTCCTTCCATGGAAAGTGTGGACTGCTCCCTGCAATAGTTATCAATATACTCGGCGTCCAGAAGCAATGTTCCCGTTTTTTCCAGCCGCAACGGCTCCCGCGGAATCTGCTCTGCCTCGTACGTACGGCAGAAATTTTCCAGATCGAAAAACCAGCCGCTTCCGCCCTTTATGCTGTTTTTCTCATCCGCGCGGTCGATGGTGTGTACCATGTACTTTTCTTCGTCCCAGTCCTCATACAGAAGCCGGATGAAAAGCTGCTCCATCGTCATCTGACGGATGCCGTATACATCGAGTTCCGGCAGAACGCTGGTAATGTAGTTCAGCAGAATACGGTTGCTTCCAATGATATAGAAATCCTCCGGCCGGAAGTCCTCCTCGTAATTATAGAGGATGTACGAAATCCGGTGCATCGCCACCGTCGTCTTTCCGGAGCCAGCCACGCCCTGTACGATCAGATTCGTCTTCGGGGATCTGCGGATAATGAGGTTCTGCTCCTGCTGGATCGTCGCAATGATCTCACCGAGCACCGCTTTTTTGTTCTTCGCCAGATACTTTGTCAGCAGCTCATCGTTCGCTACCACATCAGAATCAAAAAAGTCTTTCAGATGGTCATTTTCAATCTCATACGTCCGCTTTCTTTTCAGATCAATCGAAAAAGTACCCTCTGAACTCACCGTATAGCTGCACGGCCCGGTGCTGTTCTCATAATAGACGGAGGAAATCGGCGCCCGCCAGTCCAGCACAACCGGTTCCGCCTTCTCATCGGAAATGCCGACGCGCCCGATGTAATAGGACTCTAAAAACGAAAGCCGCGGATCCTGAAAATCAATCCGCCCGAAATACGGCTTCTTTCTCGCTTTTTCCAGCCGCGCCATGCCGTGCTGGTACGCATTCAGCTTCGCCGTCGCGTTGTTCCAGAGCGCCAGGCCTTCCGCCTCTTTTGCGTCGTACGTCTCCATCAGATCCGCCAGATCCTCATTGGCCGACCGGATATCTGCCTTCGCCTGCTCCAGATTCTGCTCGGCAATCCCGATCACCTTCGCAAGCTGTGCTTCCTCCTCTTCCCTCGTAAGTCCGGGAATCTCTGATTTTCTGATGCTTCTTTCCAGTTTCTCTTCTTCCACTTTGTGCCTCCTTTTTTACGAAAAACTTCTTCTACATCAGCCCGTTCTTTTGATTCTCTTATTTCCATCCCAATAGACTTTATTTTACCATGCACACGTCTCCCCGGCAAGATACTTCACCCGCTTTTTCGTGCATCAAAAAAGACACCATGCATCTTACACACAGTGCCTTTCCGACTTTTTTTCTTACTGAAGGTAATCCTTAAATTTCTTTTTAAATGCTTCGATATCGTTCGTATGGGCTTCCACAACCGCATCCGGGTTTCCGGCGATCATCAGGACACTCATCAGGGATTTCGCATCAAAGACGCATCGTCCTATTTTTACGTCAACGTCGTAATCCAGGCGTTTCACCATATTTACAAATTCTTCTACACTCTCTACTTCATCAAACTTTAACGGTAACGAAATCATATTTTCTGCATCCTTTCTGCTTTTTAGTCTTCTTTTCATGATTTTGAATTCTTTCTTTTATTTCCTTCAAAATCGGTCAAAAACTTACACGATATCCCTTTTTTGCTGTTTTTTCTGAAAGTAGTAATGAAATCGCCTTCATTTTCGACTGACACTAAAATAGCATACATCTGTCTCACTGCAAATATCCGTTTTAGACAAAATTCGACGTAGTTTTACAGCAATTTGCTCATATGTTCCGTCTGATTCGTTAAGTTGTTTCTTTTCCGGCACTTTTTTCGTCTGATCTGACGGGCCGGAAGGCCTTACTTGAGAATCACTCTCATGAAAAGTTATTCGCTGAAAATAATATTTCGGATCTTCCGGGACAGGGTGTACGTTCCGGCATCTTTTTTCTGGGTCATCATCAGAAATGTCATATTCTGCTCCGGCACGACTTCCATGTAGCATCCAAGCCAGCCGTCCCAGCCGAACTCACCCTTGCTTCCCAGCGTTACCGCACGCGTCGGATCTACCAGAACACGCATCAGATTTCCGTAGGAAAATCCTTCCAGACCGATCCAGTTATCAAAGCCTGCCTGCTGTACCGCGCTTAATGTGTGGCCTCCCAGAAATTTTACCGTCGCCGGACGGAGAATCTGTACACCGTTGTAGGTGCCGCCGTTCAGCAGCATCTGCGTAAATTTCGCATAATCGTCGATGGTAGATGCAAGGCCTGCTCCGCCTGCCTCATATGCCGGGCGGTACGCCATATCGTTCTGAATGCCAAGGTTATTGTCCAGATAACAGACGGACGGCTGTCCCTCCCTGCAGTCATACACCTTCGCCAGACGATCCTGCTTTTCTGCCGGAACCCAGAAATCGGTATCGTTCATGCCGAGCGGCTCGAAAATTTCTTTTTTCAGAAAATCCCCAAAGCGCATGCCGCTTGCCACCTCAATCACCGCACCTACGGCATCCGCCGACGTTCCATAACTCCAGGACTGGCCCGGCTGATACAGAAGCGGGACTTTTCCAAGACGGTTTGCAAATTCTACTGTACTGATCGTTCCGCCGTTTTCTTCCTTAAGTCCGTGGATCACCTCCTGAAAAAGTGCATCGGTCTGCCGTCCCGTCTCATCCGTTCCGCCGTACGTCAGCCCGGATGTCATATTCATAATATCCTCCAGAAGGATCTCCCTCTCCGCTTTTTCTATCTTCCCATCCGCTGTACATACAACCGGGTTCCGGAAGCCCGGCAGATACTTGCTGACCGGATCCGCCAGATCGACGATTCCGCGCTCTACCAGAATCATCATGGCCGTCGCGGTAATCGGCTTGCTCATGGAGTAGAGACGGAAAATATTATCGCGGGAAACCGGCTTTTTTGCTTCGATATCCGCATATCCGCTCTCCAGATAAACCTGCTCCTCTCCGTCTTTGATCACCATCAGAAGACAGCCCGGTGTCTCTCCTTTTGCAACGGACGCATCCATCACCTGCTGCAGTCTTTTCTTTATCACCTGTTCCATGGTATGTCCTAACCTCCATCTAAATTTCATTGTTTTTTCCTATTTTACCTCTCTTTTTGCCCCCTGTCATCTTTTATCTTGCTTTTCTTCTTCTATCCTCATTGTCTTTTTTTTCTGAAATCTTACAACTTTTCTGAAATTAAGAAAAACCATCAAAAACCATCATTGCCCTATTCCGAAAAATATGCTATTCTATATGTATATATATTTATGAATCTTCAGCTATTTAGAAAAACGAGGTGAACATCTTGCTGAAAACGAACGAATCCGCAGAAAATTATTTGGAAACTATTTTAGTCTTAAGTCAGAAAAAACCCGTTGTACGCGGTGTTGATATTGCAGAAGAACTTGGCTTTAAAAAATCAAGTGTCAGCGTTGCCATGAAAAACTTAAGAGAAAAAGAGCAGATCCGCGTAACGCCGGAAGGCTACATCTACCTGACCGACAGCGGACGCGCGATCGCAGAGATGATCTATGAGCGCCACCAGCTCCTCTCCCGCGGCCTGATGAGCCTTGGTGTTGATGAGCAGACCGCCACGGAAGATGCCTGCCGCATCGAGCATGTCATCAGCCAGGAAAGCTTTGAAGCGATCAAACGTCATCTGCACATGACTGCCGAAAAATAAACATGACAAAGAAAACGCTGCCGGAGTTCTCTTCTCTCCGACAGCGTTTCTCTTTCCGCCCGAAAGTCTCCCATTTCTTTGCCGGAGCCTTTCGGGTTTTCTTTTTACAGCATAAAAGTATACGTTCCGCTTCCCAGTTCCACGGTATCCGCCGGATCCTGCGTGTTTTTAAACAGGGTTGCCGTTGTATTGACCGGAATCGTAACCTGATACTCTATTTTGTCACCTTTCCGCTCCCATCCGGCAGAAATCACGCCGTACGGGCTGTCTACGGAACCTTTCATAAACTCGAGCGGGCCCGGCTGCGGTTTCAGCAGAATGTGCTGATAACCCGGTTTTGTCTCGTCTCTCTGGATACCAAGTCCCGTGTGATACAGCCAGGAAAGAACGCTTCCGAGAGAATAATGATTGAACGAGTTCATCGCATTCTGTCCGCCGAAGCCTTTTTCCTTCGTGTAGGAATCCCAGTGCTCCCAGATCGTCGTCGCTCCCTGGGTCACCGGATACAGCCACGACGGGAATGCCGTCTGCAGCATCATCTTCCAGGCATCCTCCACAGCGCCCTGCTCGGTCAGCATCTGGTTCAGAATACCCGTTCCAAAGAATCCCGTTCCGACCGTATGGCCGATCGCTCTCGTCTTTCGGATCAGATGCTCTCCTATTCCCTTTCTGTCTTCTGCCACACCATAAGACAGTGCAATTGCATACGAGCACTGCGTATCACACAGCGTTCCGTCCGCATTGCAGGTCTTTCCGGAATCCGGAAGTACAAATGTCTCATTCCAGAATTTCTTCACCTTCGCAGCAAGCGCCTCATACTGATGCTGCTCCTCTGTTCTTCCGAGCGCACCGGCAATCCGGCTCATCAGATCGGCTTCTTTATAATAGAATGCATTCCATAAAAGCAGCAGATCCGTCTCTTCCGGTGCCAGCCAGTCGCCAAGCGGTCCGATCGCCGGATTTACCTTCGTTCCCGGCAGACCCTTATCCTTCATATAGTCCATATATTTCTGCATGCCAGGATAAAATTTCTCCAGTGTGCGGATATCCCCATACTGCTCATACAGTTCCCACGCCATAAAAATACTCGCACACTCATACGTAATGCCGCCGAATCCGCCGCCCACCGGTGCAATCTCCGGGTACTGGCCTTCCGGTGTCTGCAGATCACGCATCGCCTGCAGGTTCCGCTCATAGAATTTCTTCAGGCTGCTGTTGTTGAGCGCCGTATGGCAGAAAATATGCGTATCGCCCGCCCAGCCCATGCGCTCATTTCTCTGCGGGCAGTCGGTCGGAATGTTGATAAAGTTGCATTTCTGTGACCAGGAAACATTCTCGGCAAACCGATTCAGCAGTTTATGGCTACTCGTAAGGCTTCCATGGAATTCCGTCACAGAAGAATACTGAAGACTCTCTACTTCTTCCAGCTCCGGCGCATGCTCCACACCGCTGATCTCAATATAGCGGTAGCCGTGGAAGGTAAACTTCGGCTGGAACACCTCTTCCCCGCCGCGGCAGATATAAACATCCGTACTCGTCGCATCCCGGTAATTTTCCAGCATCATCGTGCCTTCTTTTCCGGCATACTCCGGCAGATCCGGATAAAGCACCTCCGCATAGCGGATGATGATCTTTGTGCCCGCCTTCTCATGCAGTGTAATCCGCGGTACACCGGCCATCTCCTGTTCCAGATCGTAGAGATACACACCCGGGAACAGCTCTTTTCTCGTCTTTGCCGTTCTCCGGTCTACAATCCGCACCGGCGCATCGTACTCACCGATATATTCCGGCTTCTGCTCATGAACCGCTGGCCAGGACCGTCCAAAGCCCGGCATCGTGCAGAACTCTTCGATCATGACGGTATCCACAACAACTGGCTTTTCCCAGGTGCTGTCATCAAACTCCGGCAGAGAATAAGTTTCGTAAACCTCTGCCCGGCGCGCATCGTACTGCTCTCCGGCAAAGTAGCTGGAAAACAGGTAAGGACCTTCTCCGAAATACTTCCAATCCTCGGTATTTGTTCCAAAGACCTCGCGGCTGCCGTCCTCGTACTTCATGACAACCTTGGCAAGCAGACTCTCCTTGTCTCCAAAGTAATTGAAGTTCTTCACCACAAAGGTCTGTGCCTCGCTCCACCAGCCCGATGCCAGCGCCACGCCGATTCCGTTTCGGCCCGGTTTCATCAGCCCTGTGATATCGTATGTCTGATAGTTCATTCTGTGGTCATACTGTGTCAGACCCGGACGCAGCAGATCTTCCGTGATCTCCTGTCCGTTGATCCGGCAGTCGTAGATACCGCGCGCAGTAATATAAAGGCGTGCCGATACCAGTTTTTTCTCTTTCTGGCAGGAAATACACGACCGCAGCATTGGAATTGAATGATGGGACGGATCTGCCGTAATCTGGCTGTCTTCTACTTTAAAGTATCCGTTTTCCACCGGAATCTGATCCGCAAAGATACTTTTTTCCCCATCCAGCCGTCCTTCCGGCGTCTCACGAACAATTTCCGCGGATGGTTTTCTTACGTTTCTTACGGTCAGATTCTTAAAATATCCTGTCGTCCCTTTTCCTGCATAAAATCCGATCTCATTCAGTCTCGGATACGGCAGCACATCGTTATTTCCTCTCGGATTCAGCTGGCGGCCTGATACTTTCGTTCCAAAAAATCCATGCTCTTCAATGGCATCCACGAGGATGCCGTCGACATAGGCGTATGCCACATTGCCGTCAACCTCTACGGTCAGCTTATGAAAGGCATTGGCATTCTCTGGTGTCAGGATTTCCTGTGTTTTCTCTTTCCAGTTGACCAGTTTCGTAACGGCAAACGGTTTTTCCGCTGTATCCTCCGGCGCATAGCCCACGCGGTAAATTTCGAGGCGTGCATCTCCCTCCTCAAGGCACACAGCATAACGGATATAGTTCTCCCCTTCCATGCCAAGCTCATTTTTCGTATGATCGTTCAGACGGAAGTCATTGGCTCCAAAGACGATACCCGCTTCTCCCTTCCCGCCTTCCATCCGAAATTCACTCTCGATTGTAAAAACACCGCGGTTTTCCGCGCATACCGTCGCATGCGGTGCGCCGATCCACTCAGCTCCCTCCCATGCTGCATACAAAGAATCCATAAGGCCTGTCTCGAAGGAACTTTCTGCTTCTGCTTTTCCGCCGTGGTTATCCCACACCTCTGCTTTTACCTCATATTTGGTACAGGGCTGCAGTGCTTCTCCTTCATAACCAATCCCTGTTGATACGCCGGTTTTCATTTTTCCGCTGTCCCACACAGTATCTTCTCCGGTGCGCACAACGATCCGGCATGCGCTCTGCATCAGATTCTGTTCTCCTTCTTCTGCCGTCAGCAGCCAGGAAAATGCCGGTTTTTTCTCATCCAGCCCGATCGGTGCCATCTGATCTTCAATCAGAATTCTCTCTATCTTCATTTGGTAACCTCCCATTGCAAGTTTTGCCTTCTTTGCTGATTGTATTATACCGTCCAGCAGCTATTTCTGTTAAGATCAGTTTTTGCCCAAAAAAGCGTCTTTATTTGCATCTTTTCCGGTGTTATAATAAAGAAAATTACGAAAGAGAGGTACCATCAAATGAAAGTATTATTAATCAACGGAAGTCCTCACGCAAAAGGCAGCACTTATACTGCCCTGCACGAAATGGAAAAAGTCTTTACAGAAAATGGTATTGAGGCGGAAATCGTACATATCGGAAATAAAGATATCCGCGGCTGTGTTGCCTGCGGTGCCTGTTCCAAGCTCGGAAAATGTGCTTTTTCCGATATGGTAAATGAGGTTGCTCCGAAATTTGAAGAGGCTGACGGCCTTGTTGTCGGAAGTCCGGTTTATTATGCATCTGCAAATGCAACACTTATTGCTTTTCTTGATCGGCTGTTCTACAGCACACACTTTGACAAGACCATGAAAGTCGGCGCTTCGGT
Source organism: Blautia sp. AF19-13LB (assembly GCF_003479105.1). Classification (NCBI taxonomy): domain Bacteria; kingdom Bacillati; phylum Bacillota; class Clostridia; order Lachnospirales; family Lachnospiraceae; genus Blautia; species Blautia sp. AF19-13LB. Next base: position 996 of record NZ_QUGO01000003.1, on the reverse strand, counting down.
TGTCTCTGCACGCCGCGGCGGTCTTTCCGCTACCTTTGATGAGCTGAACAAATACTTCACCATCTCCGGCATGCCGGTTGCTTCCGGCCAGTATTGGAACAGTATCCATGGAAATAATGCGGACGAGGCACAGCAAGATCTCGAAGGCCTACAGATCATGCGTACCCTTGCACGGAATATGAGTTTTCTGATGAAGAGCATCCAGCTCGGAAAAGAATCCTTTGGTCTTCCGGAAAAGGAACCGCGCGTCGGCACAAACTTTATCCGTTAATTTATCTGTTAAGCAAGATGCCGTCTTTCAGACTTTTTTCTATGTCTGGAATACGGCATCTTTTATAGCTGGAAGAAATTTTATACACGAAAAAAGCCTGCTTCCGCAGACTTTTTAAAGCGACCCGGATCGGGATCGAACCGACGACCTCCGCCGTGACAGGGCGGCGCTCTAACCAGCTGAGCCACCGGGCCAGACATATACAGAATATAAAATATGGAACTAAAGTGGACCTTCAGGGACTCGAACCCGGGACCGACCGGTTATGAGCCGGTTGCTCTAACCAACTGAGCTAAAGGTCCAAAGAGCCGATGATCGGACTCGAACCGATAACCTGCTGATTACAAATCAGCTGCTCTGCCAATTGAGCCACATCGGCATACATAACAAATATTTTATATTCAGTGACTCCGACGGGAATCGAACCCGTGTTACCGCCGTGAAAGGGCGATGTCTTAACCGCTTGACCACGGAGCCATATTTACTTTTTGAAAGAACTGACCTGTAAGAGTTTCTTACAGGTCGCATTCACTCCCCGAGTTGGGCTCGAACCAACAACCCTTCGGTTAACAGCCGAATGCTCTACCATTGAGCTATCGAGGATTATTTAATTGAAGATATTTGATATACCTTCAAAACCGCATACACTACACATCTATCATTCCATTTTGTGAACACAACCATTCAGGTCAAGCCCTCGACCGATTAGTAACAGTCAGCTCCAT